>NZ_JAHLEM010000856.1 GCF_018883605.1 Streptomyces niphimycinicus
GCACCCGTACGGGTGCGGCCCGCCCTCACCACAAGCGCACCGAGCTCAGGGAGCGCACCGAGCTCAGAGCGCCGACAGCTCCTCCACCAGGTCGTCGAGCCCCAGCGAACCCTGCGACAGCGCCGCCATATGCCACTTCTTGGCGTCGAAGGCGTCGCCGTGCGCCTTACGGGCCGCCTCCCGCCCCGTCAGCCAGGCCCGCTCGCCCAGCTTGTAGCCGATGGCCTGGCCCGGAATGCCGAGATAGCGCACCAGCTCGCTGTCGAGGAATTCCGCCGGACGGCCGCAGTGCAGCCCGAAGAACTCGCGCGCCAGTTCCGGAGTCCACCGCTCACCGGGGTGGAAGGGCGAATCGGCGGGGATCTCCAGCGCGAGATGCATTCCGATGTCGACGATCACCCGCAGCGCCCGCATCATCTGCGCGTCCAGATAGCCCAGCCGCCGCTCCGGGTCCGACAGGAAGCCCAGCTCGTCCATGAGCCGCTCCGCGTACAGCGCCCAGCCCTCGGCGTTGGCGCTGACCATGCCGACCGTGGCCTGGTAGCGGGAGAGCTGGTCGGAGACGTGCGCCCACTGGGCGAGCTGTAGATGGTGGCCGGGGACGCCCTCGTGGTACCAGGTGGAGACCAGGTCGTAGACGGGGAAGCGGGTCTCGCCCATCGTGGGCAGCCAGGTCCGGCCGGGGCGGGAGAAGTCCACCGACGGCTGGGTGTAGTACGGCGCCGCCGCGCTGCCCGGCGGCGCGATCATCGACTCGACCCGCTTGACCCGCTCGGCCAGGTCGAAGTGGGTGCCGTTCAGCTTCTCGATGGCCTCGTCCATCAGCTCCTGGAGCCACACCCGAGTCTCCTCGACGCCCTCGATATGCGCACCGTGGGCGTCGAGGTGGCGCAGCGCCTCCCACGGGTCGGCGCCGGGCAGGATCTTCTCGGCCTCGGTGCGCATCTCGGCGTGGATACGGTGGAATTCCGCCCAGCCGTACGCGTACGCCTCGTCCAGGTCGAGATCGGTGCCGTTCCACATCCGGGCCCAGCGGCGGTAGCGCTCGCGCCCCACCACATCGGGGGTGCCCTCGATGGCCGGGGCGTAGGTCCCGCGCAGCCAGTCGCGCAGCTCGACCAGCGCGCCCGTCGCCGCGGCGGCGGCCTCGTCCAGCTCACCGCGGAGCGCGTCGGGGCCCTCGGCGGTGAAGTCGGCGAACCAGCCGCCGTCCGTGCCGATCCACTCCGTCAACTGATCGAGGACCGTGGCCACCTGCCGGGGACCGGCCGGCAGGTTCCGCCGCAGCCCCTCGGCGAGCGAGGCGCGGTATCCCTCCAGCGCGGCCGGTACGGCGCGCAGCCGGGCCGCGACGGCCGACCAGTCCTCCTCGGTCTCGCTGGGCATCACGGTGAAGATGCCGCGCACCGAGTGCAGCGGGGAGCTGAGATTGCTGACCGCGCGCAGCCCCTCGTGGGCGTCGTGCACGGCGAGCTCGGCGGTCAGCCGCTCCCGCAGCAGCCGGGCGCAGCGCCGCTCGGCGTCGGTGTCCGCGCCGGGGCGCGCCTCGGCCTCGGCCAGCCGGGCCAGGGTGGTGCGGGAGAGGTCGGCGACGGCCTCGGCCCCGGCGGGGGAGAAGTCCGGGAGGCGCCGGGAGCTCTCGGGAACGCCCAGGTAGGTGCCGGTGATCGGGTCGAGTTCGATGAGGGCGTCGACATAACTGTCGGCGACCTGACGGGGCAGCGGAGCGTTCTTGGTATCGGACATGCGGCCCATCCTCGTACGTTCCGGGGTGCGGCGTCAGCACCACGGGAGTGTGACGAGCGGGAACAGAGTGTGCTACGAGATTGCCGAGCCGTCCCGGGCGGGCGGCAGCAGCGGGCCGCAGCTCCACTGCTGGAAGATCAGCCGGGTCTCGACCCGGGCCACCTCGCGGCGCGAGGTGAACTCGTCCAGCACCAGCCGCTGGAGATCGGCGGTGTCGGCCACCGCGACATGCACCAGATAGTCGTCCGGCCCGGCGAGGTGGAAGAGCGCCCGGGACTCGGGCAGCGCCCGGATCCGCTCCACGAACGGGCCGACCAGCTCCCGGCGGTGGGGCCGCAACTGGACCGAGAGCAGGGCCTCCAGACCGCGTCCCAGCTTGGTGGGGTCCAGGCGGAGTTCATGGCCGAGGATCACGCCGGAGCGGCGCAGCCGGGTCACCCGGTCCAGACAGGTCGAGGGCGCCACGCCGACCTGGGCGGCCAGATCGCGGTAGGTGGTCCGGGCGTCGTTCTGGAGCAGCCGCAGAATCTGGAGGTCCACCGGATCGAGAGCGACGGTTTCGGCCATCGGCCGAACGTAGCACGGACATCGGCCGCGAGCCTCCGGTGGTTGTTCACCCTTCACTCATGGACATCAGGGAGAGCACGGAGAACATGGGGACCACGCCGGGCGAACCGGGCCCGCGCTACGAGACCGGTCGGCACGCGTTCGCCACCGAGGCCGTCCACGCCGGGCGCGAGGACCTTCCGGCCATGGGACTGCACGCCGTACCCCTGGACCTGTCGACGACCTACCCCTCGTACGACAGCCGCCAGGAGGCCGCCAGGATCGACGCGTTCGCCGCCACCGGCGCCCGGCCGGACGGCCCGCCCGTCTACGCCCGCCTGGACAATCCCACCGTGGCCCGCTTCGAGACCGCCCTGGCCCGGCTGGAGGGCACCGAGAGCGCGGTCGCGTTCGCCAGCGGCATGGCGGCGCTCAGCGCGTGTCTGCTGGCGCGCGGGGCCCAGGGGCTGCGGCATGTGGTCGCGGTCCGCCCGCTGTACGGGTGCAGCGACCATCTGCTGGACGCCGGGCTGCTGGGCACCGAGGTCACCTGGGTGGACCCGGCCGGGATCGCGGCGGCGATACGCCCCGACACCGGCCTCGTCATGGTGGAGACCCCGGCCAATCCGACCCTCGCCGAAGTCGACCTGCGGGCCGTCGCCCACTCCTGCGGCACGGTCCCGCTGCTCGCGGACAACACCTTCGCCACACCGGTGCTTCAGCGCCCGGCCGAGCGGGGTGCGAGCGCGGTCCTGCACAGCGCCACCAAGTACCTCGGCGGACACGGCGATGTGATGGGCGGCGTGGTGGCCTGCGACGAGGAGTTCGCCCGGGCGCTGCGCCAGGTGCGGTTCGCCACCGGCGGGGTGCTGCATCCGCTCGCCGGATATCTGCTGCTGCGCGGACTGTCCACGCTGCCCGTACGGATGCGGGCCGCCTCGGCCACCGCGGCCGAGCTGGCCCGGCGGCTGGCCGCCGACCCCCGGGTGGCCCGCGTCCACTATCCGCGGATCGGCGGGGCGATGGTCGCCTTCGAGACCCACGGCGATCCGCATGCGGTGATCGCCGGGGTGCGGCTGATCACCCCGGCGGTCAGCCTGGGCAGCGTGGACACCCTCATCCAGCATCCGGCCTCGATCAGCCACCGCATCGTGGCCGAGGGGGACCGCCACTCCTCGGGGATCGGCGACCGGCTGCTGCGGATGTCGGTCGGGCTCGAGGACGTCGAGGATCTCTGGCGCGATCTGGACCAGGCGCTCGACGGCGGCCCGGCGGGGCGCGGCGCCCACCGGGCGGAGCGCGCGGCCCACGGCGATGTCCCGGCGGGGCTCAGCGCGAGTGCGGCCGGTCTCAGCGCGAGTGCGGCAGCGGGGGGACCGGTGCCGGTGCCGGTGCCGGGTCCAGGCGGGCGCTGATCACCAGCGTGCCCTGCTCGATCTGGTAGTCCAGCGGCAGTTCGAGGGAGCGCATCGCGGTCACCATGCCGGTGTTGGCCGACTGGGTGACGGCGTAGACGCTCTCGTAGCCGGTCTCGGCGGCCATCGCGACCAGCCGCCGCAGCAGTTGTCCGCCGACGCCGCGCCGCTGCCACTCGTCCTCGACGATCAGCGCGACCTCGGCCTCGTCCCCGTCCCACAACAGATGGCCGAGGGCGACCAGCCGCCCGGAGGCGGTGTACGCGGCCAGGGTGCGGCCGAAGCGCGGGCTCAGCAGATGGGCGAGGTAGCGGTCGGCGTCGCCGACCGGGCCGTGGTAGCGCAGTGCGAGCGTCGCGGGGGAGCAGCGGGCGTGCATGTCGCGGGCCGCGGCCAGGTCGCCGCTGTCGGCGCGGCGCACGGTGATGGCGTTGCCCTCGGGCAGCGTCAGCACATCGCCGTCGTGCGGGATCCGCGGGCCGAGCCGGGCGTCCAGCTCGACCAGCGCGCGGGCCCGGGCGAATTCGGTCGGGGTGAACGGCAGATACGGCCGCTCGATGACGATCGCGCCGCCGGACGGGTCGCGCAGCCGCATCACGGTCTCCTCCAGGACACCTTCGGCGGGCGGTGTGCTCTCCGGGGAGCGGCCGCTGAAGGACTTGGCGGGAACCGAGCGGATGGTGCAACGGCCGAACAACTGGCGCAGGGCGAGCGGGAGTTCGGCGGCGTCCAGGGCGGTACGGGTGGCCAGGGTCAGCGCCCGGGTCGGCGCGTCCACCAAGTCGTGGGTATCGGCCCGCTCGACCCAGGTGTCGCTGCCCCCGGCGGCCGCGACGGCGTCGGTCAGCTCGGCGGACGCCAGGGCCTCGGGCGCGCGCAGCAGGAATTCGTCCACCGTGCCGTCCGCCAGCGGATGGGTTTGCAGGGCCAGGATGTCGACCCGGTGCCCGGCCAGCGCCGCGCACAGCGCGGCGAGGGCGCCCGGCTCGTCTCGTACGGTCGTGCGCATCCGCCACAGCGTGGTGGCCTCGGGGGCCGTGGTCTCCGAGGCTGTGGTCTCCGGGGCGCCCGCGGCGTGGGCGCTGTGCGCGTCGGCCGCGGGCGAGGGTGAGCTGCCCGGGGGCGCGTGGTCCTGGCGCCGTGACCACCATGCGACCAGCTCGTGCCGCCAGCGGGGGCGGTGCCGGGAAGGGGGCTCGGGGGTCGCTCGAAATGTCATGCAAACACCCTCGCGCAAAGGTGTTGCGTGATCACGAACGGACTGTGACCTATGGGTTAAGGGCGCATCTGATAACAGAAGCTTATTTTGTCCGAAATCAAAAGGTTGAAGTCCGAGGTTCCGGCTGAAGGCCGTCACCGCTGAACGCCGTCACCGTTCGGCGACCGGATCCGCCCATCCTTCGCCCGCCCGGATCGCCCACACCGCGGACCTTCTCGGGGATGCCGCGCGGGGCACTTCCCCGGTGCGGGCGCCCGGTTATTCACTGGGCGTTCGTAAGAGCGGCATCTTGCACCGATAACAAACACAACAGCACAGCAGTTCTACGAGCAACGGAGGGCACCATGGGGCGGGAATCCGGCAGAGGGATCGGACGGCGCACGGTACTGACGGGATCGGCGGCCGCGTCGGCGGCGCTCGCGGTGCCCGCCGTGGCATCGGCCGCATCGGCCGCATCGGCCACGTCCGGCACGTCCGGGGCGCCCGCTCAGGCGCTGTCGGGGCGGCCAAGCGCCCAGTGGGGCGTCCAGGTGGGCGATGTGACGACGTCTTCGGGGCTGGTGTGGGTCCGCTCCGACCGTCCGGCCCGCATGATCGTGGAGACGTCCGCGACCGAGTCCTTCGCGCGGGCCAAGCGGTGGCGGGGCCCGCTGGTCGGCCCCGGCACCGACTTCACCGGCCGCACCGCGCTGCACGGCCTGCCCGCCGGGAGCCAGGTGCACTACCGGGTGCTGCTGGCCGACCCGGAGGACCCGCGCCGCACCAGTGAGGCGGTCCACGGCACGTTCCGCACGGTTCCCGAGCGCCGTAAGGACGTGCGCTTCGTCTGGTCGGGCGATCTGGCCGGGCAGGGCTGGGGCATCAACCCGGACCACGGCGGCTACCGCATCTTCGAGGAGATGCGCCGCCGCGAGCCGGACTTCTTCCTGTGCAGCGGCGACAACATCTACGCCGACGGCCCGATGACCGAGACCGTCAAGCTGCCCGACGGCTCCACCTGGCGCAATCTCATCACCCCGGAGAAGACCAAGGTCGCCGAGACGCTCGATGAGTACCGCGGCAACTTCCGCTACAACCTCCTCGACGCCGCGCTGCGCCGCTTCCACGCCGAGGTGCCGACCATCACCCAGTGGGACGACCACGAGGTGCTCAACAACTGGTACCCGGGCGAGATCCTGGTCGACGACCGCTACACCGAGAAGAACGTCGACGTGCTGGCCGCCCGCGCGCGCCAGGCGTTCGCCGAGTACTTCCCGATCAGCACGCTGCGGCCGGACGCGAGCGGCCGGGTCTACCGGGTCCAGCACCACGGCCCGCTGCTGGACGTCTTCGTGCTGGACTGCCGCACCTATCGCGACCCCAACTCGCCGAACCGCCAGCCGAAGGACGCCCAGGGCATCCTCGGCGCCGAGCAGTTGGCGTGGCTCAAGCGCGAGCTGTCGCGGTCGCGCGCGGTCTGGAAGGTCATCGCCTGCGATATGCCGCTGGGCCTGGTGGTCCCGGACGGGGGCACCGACTTCGAGGCCGTCGCGCAGGGCGACCCGGGCGCCCCGCTCGGCCGTGAGCTCCAGATGGCCGATCTGCTCCGGCACATCAAGCACCGGAAGATCACCGGCACGGTGTGGCTGACGGCGGACGTCCACTACACCTCGGCGCAGCACTACGACCCCTCGCGGGCGGCGTTCAAGGACTTCGCGCCGTTCTGGGAGTTCGTCTCCGGCCCGCTGAACGCGGGTGCCTTCCCCTCGGTGAAGCTGGACGGCACCTTCGGCCCCGAGCAGCCTTTCGTCAAGGCGCCGACCGTGGCGAACGTCTCGCCCGCCGAGGGCTTCCAGTTCTACGGCGAGGTGGACATCGACGGCGACAGCGCCGAGATGACGGTCCGGCTGCGCGAGGACGGCGGCAAGGTGCTCTTCACCAAGGTTCTCCGTCCGGGACTGGTCGGCCAGTAGCCGTATGCGGCGCGGTGCGCGGCCCGGTGCGGAACACCCACGGGGCCGCGCACCGGGCAGCGCGCGGGAACAGCGGGAGATCCGGGGCGCCGGGCCGTAAGCCGGTCGTCAGCGGCTGCCGTCCAGGATGACGCGGGCGACCAGCGCGGGGTCGTCGTTCATGGGCACGTGGCCGCAGCCGGGGAGGCGGACCAGCCGGGCGCCGGGGATGACCCGCTTGGCCCGGACGCCCTGGCGGCGCGGCAGCACCCGGTCGCGCGAGCCCCAGGCGATGGTGACCGGGACATCGGGGATGTCATGCGTGAACAGCTCGGAGTCTCCGGCGGCCAGCGTGGCGTCGAAGCCGACCGCCTCGCGCATCGCCCGCGTCTCGGCAACGACCGCGGCCGGTGAACGCCGCGCGGGCCGGGCGTAGATGGCGCCGGTCAGCGCGGCCCGTCC
>NZ_JAHLEM010000857.1 GCF_018883605.1 Streptomyces niphimycinicus
CAGCGGCTGGACCGGGGCGCCGGACGGCAGGGCGGCCGCCGTCTCCGCGTCCAGGACGGCGATCTCCTCGCGCTCGTACGGTGAGGCGTTGAGCACGGCGGGCCCGTCGCCGCCCAGCGCCGCCACCGCCGCCGCGACGATCCCCGCCAGCTCGGCGCGCGCCCGCTCATAGCTGTCCCGCGCCTCGCGGTGCACCCAGGCGATCGACGAGCCGGGCAGGATGTCGTGGAACTGGTGCAGCAGCACCGTCTTCCAGATCCGGTCCAGGTCGTCGTACGGATAGGCGTAACCGGGCGCGTGCAGCGCGGCGGCCGTGGCCCACAGCTCGGCCTCCCGCAGCAGATGCTCACTGCGCCGGTTGCCCTGCTTGGTCTTGGCCTGGGTGGTGTACGTGGCCCGGTGCAGCTCCAGATACAACTCGCCCGACCACACCGGCGCCTTGGCCCCGTACTCCCGCTCGGCCTCGGTGAAGAACGCCGAAGGTGGCTGGATCTCAACGGTCGGCGAGCCCTCCAGGGAGGCGAGCCGCCGGGCCTTCTCCATCATCTCGCGGGTCGGGCCGCCACCGCCGTCGCCGTAGCCGAACGGCACCAGCGAGCGGGTCGCCAGCCCCTTGTCGGCGAAGTTCCGCTCGGCGTGGGCGAGTTCGGAGGCGCTGAACTGGGCGTTGTAGGTGTCCACCGGCGGGAAGTGGGTGAAGACCCGGGTGCCGTCGATGCCCTCCCACCAGAAGGTGTGGTGCGGCATCTTGTTGACCTGGTTCCACGACAGCTTCTGGGTGAGGAACCACTTCACCCCCGCCAGCTTGGCCAGTTGCGGGAAGGCGGCCGTGTAGCCGAAGGAGTCCGGCAGCCAGATCTCCTCGGTGTCCACCCCCAGTTCCTCCAGGAAGAACCGCTTGCCGTGCACGATCTGCCGGGCCAGCGCCTCGCCACCGGGCATATTGGCGTCCGACTCGACCCACATCGAGCCCACCGGCGCCCAGGTGCCGTCCGCCACCGCCTTCTTGATCCGCTCCCAGATATGCGGCTGGTGCTCCTTGACCCAGGCGTACTGCTGCGCCTGTGAGCAGGCGAAGACCAGCTCCGGGTACTCGTCCGCGAGCGCGGTGACATTGGCGAAGGTGCGGGACGCCTTGCGCACCGTCTCGCGCAGCGGCCACAGCCACGCCGAGTCGATATGGGCGTGCCCGGCCGCCGAGACCCGGTGTGCGCTGGAGTGCGCGGGACGGCCGAGCGCGTCGGTCAGCTCGGCGCGGGCGGCGGCCGCGGTGCCGGGGACATCGTGCAGATCGAGGGCGTCCAGCGCGTTCTCCAGGGCGCGCAGGATCTCATGGCGGCGCGGCCGGTCCGCCGGCAGCTCGCGCATCAGCTCCGACAGCACCTCGATGTCCAGGACGAGGTGCCAGACGGTCTCGTCGAGGACGGCCAATTCCGCCGAGGCGAACCGGTACAGCGGCTCGTCCCCGGCGGTCAGCACATCGCCGAGCCGGGTCGGGACGAAGCCGTCGCGCAGCACGGACGGGTTGGCGGCGGCCTCCAGCAGCAGCCGTACGGGCTCACCGCCCGCCGCGGGGGCCGCGACCGGGATATGGCGGTTGCGCGGATGGATGCCCTTGATCGGCACGCCCTCCGCGTCGTACACCAGCCCCTCGGCCTGGAACCCCGGGGCGTCGTCGGTGAAGCCCGGGTCGATGACGGCCTCCACCCGCCGCCCCGCCCACTCCTTGGGCACGCCGCCCTCCAGCCGGAACCACCAGGTCGACCACGGACTGCCCCAGTCCGTGCCGGTGGTGAACGGCTCGTAGGTGCCCGCCAGCGCCTCCGCGACCGGCACCGGCTCACCGGGGGTGCGCCACGCGGAGAGGGTCAGCGGCACCCGGGCCGTGTACTGGGCGGGCCTGATGAACTGGCGCAGCGCGCGGTCCAGGCGGCCCTCCACCAATGGTCGGTCGTCGTGCATCACGGCTCCTCGGCTCGAGCTCGGTGGATCACTCAGCGGATCACTCCCAGCATTTCCCTCGGTGTGTGGATGGCAACACCCGGGCATGCATTTCCGTGAGCGTGTTCGACGACATTCGACGCTGGCCGCCGCCTCGGGGCGGCCGGGGCGGGGGAGGATGAAGCGTCAGCCTGTACGGCCGGGCCGGATGCCCGGGCACGGGCGGCCGGATGCGAGGCCGAAGGCCGCGGAGGCTGTTCCGGTGGAGCGTGGCCCGGTCCTGACCAAACGATTGGCGCACGACGATCTGGCGGTGGTGGCGCAGGTCCGCGCGGAGCTGCGCGCGATGCTGCGGCACTGGGGCGGGCCCGGCCGGGCCGACTTGGCCGAGCTGCTCACCAGCGAGCTGGTGACCAACGCACTGGTGCACACCGGCCGTGGCGCGCAGATCACGGCCTCGCTGGGGGACGGGCCGGGCGCGCGCGTCACCGGACGATTACGGGTGGAGGTGCGGGATTTCGTGTCCCGGCACCCGACGCTGCGCGACCGGCCCGCGGAGGACAGCACATCCGGGCGCGGACTGCTGCTGGTGCATACGCTCGCGGACGCCTGGGGCGTGCGGGCGCACGGGGTGGGCAAGGTCTTGTGGTTCGAACTCGAAGCGGAAGGCGTTCCGTAGCCGCGCTCCACGGCGCGTTGGGCGTGGGATGTGCCGGACGCCCGGCGCGTTGCGCATCTGGTCACGGAGCCGCCGAGCGGCGGGCGGGGACGCGCGTCCCCGCCCCGGCCGCCCGCTCAGCCGAAGGCGCGCTCGATCTGCGCCAGCTTCTCCTCGAGGGAGTCCAGCCGCGGGATGGTGAGCGTGTCGTCCTCGGCCGTGAGGTCGATGGTGTGGGGACGGCCGGCCTCGGAGTCCTTGTCCTTCTCACCGAAGCCGAAGCTGAAATCCCGGTCGCGGTCCTTGCTCCGGTCGCGGTCCAGGTCGCCGAGCCCGGCCTCGGCGCCACCGGCGGACCGCAGGGCGGGCCGGGCGGAGGCGGCGGAGAGCTGAGCCTGGTCCGGGACCCCGGCGGTCTCCAGCACCTTCTCGCCTATGGCAGGCTCCGAACTGAGCTGCGCGGGCTGGGCGGCGGCGGTGACCTCCACCTGACGGCCGCCACGGCGGCCCCACATCCGGTGCTGCCGGTTGATCGCCCGGATCCGGGCCCGGTCCAGCTTCTCCTGGTCGCGGCGGCGAGCGCGGTTGTTCTCCTTCTCGCGCCGGTCCTCGCGGACCTCCTCGACCGCCTCGTCCAGCGTCCGCACGCCCTCGAGCAGCATCAGCGACCATGCGGCGAAGGTCTCGCGCGGAGCGCGCAGCCAGCGGACGACGCGGATCTGCGGCAGCGGCCGGGGCACCAGGCCCTGCTCGCGCAGCGCCGCCCGGCGGGTCTGCTTCAGGGCCCGGTCGAAGAGGACCGCCGCCGAGAGCGACATGCCCGCGAAGAACTGCGGGGCGCCCGCGTGGCCCATGCCGCGCGGCGCGTGCACCCAGTTGAACCAGGCCGCCGCACCCGCGAACAGCCACACCAGCATCCGCGAGCCGAGCGCCGCGTCACCGTGGCTGGCCTCCCGCACCGCCAGCACCGAGCAGAACATCGCCGCGCCGTCGAGGCCGAACGGCACCAGGTACTCCCAGCCGTTGGTCAGCGCGAGGTTCTCCCGCCCGAAGCCCACCAGGCCCTGGAAGGAGAGTGCCGCGGCCACCCCGGCGCAGCAGAACAGCAGGACATAGGCGGCCATCCCGTAGATGGCCTCCTTACGGCGCCGACGCTCTTCGCTGCGCTCCCAGGAGTCGGTGATGACGCTCTCGTCCTTCTTCCGTCGGCCGCGCGCGAGGACAACCGCCGCCCCCACGACGCCGGCGAGCGCCACGACGACTGGCAGAACCAGCGATATGTCGGTCAGTCTCATCCGGTGCCCCTTGATTGGCTTCCATGAAGTTCCGGCCGCAGTGCGGCCCTACCGCGCGCGACATCCTGGCGGAATCCTGCCGGGCCTCGAGCGGTTTTGGGACAAGAGGCCGCCAAGTAGGCGGGGGGACACGCGAATAGGTGCGATGCGATCCGAACACTCGCGCTGTGCAAGCGGCTTGATTCTATTCACGGAACCCGATCGCGGGTAATCCGACCGATCGGCTTGCCGTCGGCGTACTGTCCGTGTACGCGGAGTAACGTTACTGCGACCTTAAATGATGTTTACGGGCTTTGCCCGGGAGCGGCCTCCGCATATCGTTCGACGGGATGTCAGGAGGACCGGAGTGGAGCAGTCCGAAGCACAGGCGGCGATGGTGCCGCCGCCCTCCTGCGGCGCGCCCGCGGCACGCAGGTCTCCGCGCCGCCACTCGGTGCGCGGCCAGATCCTGGACGCCCTGCGGGAGGCGCTGGCCGGCGGTGAGCTGATCCCGGGCGAGGTGTACTCGGCCCCGGTCCTCGCCGAGCGCTTCGGCGTCTCTCCCACCCCCGTACGGGAGGCCATGCAGCAGCTCGCGGGCGAGGGCGCCGTCGAGGTGGTGCCCAACCGGGGCTTCCGGGTCTCCCGCCGCAGCGAGCGCGATCTGGCGGAGCTGGCCGAGGTGCGGGCGCTGCTGGAGGTCCCGGTGATGCTCAGCCTGGCGGAGGCGATCGCGCCCGAGCGCTGGGCCGGGCTGCGGCCCTTCGCGGAGGCGACGGCGGCTGCCGCCATGAGGGGCGACCGCGCCGCCTATCTGGAGTCGGACCGCACCTTCCACCAGACCGTGCTCGGGTTGGCCGGAAACCAGCAGCTCGTGATCGTCGCCGACGATCTGCACCGCCGCGCCCAGTGGCCGCTGGCCTGCGGCCGGGCGACCCGCACCGCCGACCTCGTCGCCGACGCGGAGGAGCATATGGCTCTCCTCGACGCCCTGGCCGCCCGCGACCTCGACACGGTCGAATCCCTCACCCGCGCCCACTTTGCCCCGACGGTCTGAGGGCTGGGGGTGGGGCTGGGGGCTGAGGTCTGAGGGCTGGGGGCTGATCGGGGGCGTCCGACGGTTCTTGGCGCCTGCGGCGGGCTGCTCCCCTCCCCGCCCCTTCCCACAACTGGGGC
>NZ_JAHLEM010000858.1 GCF_018883605.1 Streptomyces niphimycinicus
GCCCCAGGCCCCGCTCCTCGATCGCCGGAGGGGCTGGAAGGTGGGGCTCTGCCCCAGGCCCCGCTCCTCGATCGCCGGAGGGGCTGGAAGGTGGGGCTCCGCCCCAGGCCCCGCTTCTCAAGCTCCCCCAGCTACCGCTGGGAGGTGCCCCCCGAGGGGCTGGGAGGCGGGGCTCCGCCCCAGACCCCGCTCCTCGAACTCCCCCAGCTACCGCTGGGAGGTGCCCCCTGGAAAGGCTGGAAGGCGGGGCTTCGCCCCAGCCCCCGGGGTCCAGGGGCGAAGCCCTTGCCACGCGGCGGAGCCGCATATCGATAGGTCCCACACCCCCGGCCGGGTCAGCCGGTGGTGTCCTCGGTGGACAGCTGTTCCGCGAGCCAGACGGGGACGCCGCCCAGCAGGCGGACCAGGCGGGCCGCCTCGGTGCGCAGCCGGGTGGCCTCGTCGGGGTCGGGCTCGACATCGGCCAGGGCGGCCAGGGCCGGGGCGATGCCGACCAGATAGCCCAGCTCCTCACGGATCCGCAGCGACTCGGCGAAGCCGTGGCGCGCTTCGGCCAGATCGCCGTCCCCCTCCGCCATGGCGGCCAGATGGCGCCAGGTGAACGAGCGCAGCAGGGTGTCGCCGTGGGCCGCCGCGCCCGCGTGGGCGCGCTGGAAGGCGGCCAGGGCGCCGGTCGGGTTGTGCGCGAGGTGCTGGGAGATCAGCCCGCGCCGGAAGTCCAGCAGCGGCCGGATCGGGGAGCCCGGTGCGAGCAGCGCGGCGGCGCGGCCGAGCGCGGTCCGCGCCTCGTCGGCCCGGTCCCGCACCCCGAGCAGCGTGGACGCGTACGCCAGATAGCCGCGTTCGCAGGCGGTGGCGCCCCGCTCGGTGTCGGTGAGCGCGAGTGCCTCCGCCGCCCGCAGGGCGTCATCGGCCGCGTCCCAGCCCGCGGAGGTGTACATGCACCGTTCGATCAGGACGGCGCTGCGCTTGAGCGCGGCGGCGGCGTCGTCCACCGCATGCGGGGTGAGCAGTTCGGCGGCGTCTTTCCAGCAGCCGCGCGAACGCAGCCGCCATACCGCCGTGTCGAGTGGGTCGTCCACGAGCGGGTCGAGCCCGCGCCCCGCCTGTACCTCGGAGTGAGGATCGGACGATCCAGGTGGTGACATGGCGGTGTCCGCCACATTGCCCTCCCCAAGCGCGCCATCGAGCCGGAAGCCGTGGGCGAATCTCAGCATGAATGCGCGCGCCCGGCCAAGAGGTTGGTGTGAATCAATTCACAAACCCCTGGCAAGAGTGATGGCGCGTTGTCACGCGCCCGGGCGTGTCCCCGGGCCACGGTCACGCCCCGCCGGGCGTCAGCTCATGCGCAGCGCGAGAAAGAAGTCCAGCTTGTCCTCCAGGCGCGACAGCTCGCGCCCGGTCAGTTGCTCGATTCTGCCGATCCGGTAGCGCAGCGTGTTGACGTGCAGATGCAGCCGGGCGGCACAGCGCGTCCAGGAGCCGTCGCAGTCCAGGAACGCCTCCAGGGTCGGGATCAGCTCGGCCCGGTGGCGCCGGTCGTACTCGCGCAGCGGGTCCAGCAGCCGGGCGGTGAAGGCGCGCCGCACATCGTCCGGGACGAAGGGGAGCAGCAGTACGTGCGAGGCCAGCTCCTGATGGCCGGCCGCGCAGACCCGCCCGGGGCGTGCGGCGGCCACCCGCCGGGCGTGCCGGGCCTCCTCCAGGGCGCCGCGCAGCCCGTCGGCGGAGTGGACGGCGGCGCTGACGCCGAGGGTCAGCCGGCCGTCGCCGTCCAGACCGCGGGAGAGCGGCTCCCGGACGGCGGTGAGCAGCGCGTCGGCCTGGAGCCCCGCCATGCCGCCCTCCGACGGGCCGTCGGAGAGCGCCGGGAGGGGGACGAGCGCCACCGCCTCGTCGCCGGTGTGCGCCACCGCGATCCGGTCCGACAGCTCCGGCCCGGGCGCATCCGGGTCGACCAGGATCTCCTCCAGCAGCGCCTGGGCCACCCGGGCGCCGAGGACGGCCCCGCCGTCCCGCGCCAAGCCCTCATGCGCGAAGCCCTCCCGCGCGGCGCCGTCCCGCACGCCGCGCTCGCG
>NZ_JAHLEM010000859.1 GCF_018883605.1 Streptomyces niphimycinicus
CGACCCTGCGCCGGGCGGCGCGGCGGCGGGGCGAGGAGGTGACCTTCGCCGCGCTGCGGCAGGGCGTGGCCGACGGGAAGCCATGGGCCGTGGCGTCGCTGCGGGAGAGCGGCAGGGCCCTGGCCGCTGCCGTGACCGGCGTATGCGAACTGGTCCGTCCCGCGCTCGTGTTGATCGGCGGAGGGTTCGCCGCGGCGATGCCGGAGCTCGTGGCGATGGTGGCCGAGCGGACGGCCGCGCTGGGACGCCCGGGGCATCCGCTGCCACCGGTCCGGCCCGCGCGACTGGGCGGCCTGTCCTCGCTGCACGGCGCCGTTCTGCTGGCCAGAGGGCTGCCGGACTGAGCCGCGTCCGGTTCTACGGGCGGTCGTACGGGTCGGCTTTCAAAGGCGGTTGTACGGGTCGGCCCGGTCCATCCCGGCCAGCGCCGTGGCGACCGTCTCCTCCGCGAGGCCCGAGACCAGCTCGGGACCGCCGGGACCGTCCAGGACGAAGGTGAGCCCGTCCGTCGCCTTCTTGTCCAGCCGCATCACCTCGATCAGACGGCCCGGATCGGCATCTGCGGGCAGGGCGAACGGCAGCCCGTAACCCCGCACCACCTCCAGATGCTCGGCCGCCCGCGCCTCGTCGATCCGGCCCAGGGCGAGCGCCAGACGCCCGGCGAAAACCGTGCCGATCGCCACCCCCTCACCATGCCGCAGCCGGAAATCGGTCACGATTTCCAGGGCATGGCCCAACGTGTGGCCGTAATTGAGCACATGACGCAGCCCGGAGTCCCGCTCATCCGCGGAGACCACCGACGCCTTCAGGGCCACGCTCGCCGCGATCTGCTCCGCCGGCGGCAGCCCGCGCAGATCACCGGCGCCGATGAAGTGGCAGCGGGCGATCTCCCCGTATCCATTGAGTATTTCCGTCGCGGGCAGCGTCTGAAGATAGTCGGTGTCGCACAGCACGGCGGACGGCTGCCAGAATGCACCCACCAGATTCTTCCCCTCGGGGAGATTCACCGCCGTCTTCCCGCCCACGCTGGCGTCCACCTGGGCCAGCAGCGAGGTCGGCAGATGCACCACGGGCACACCCCGGTGATACAACGCCGCCGCCAGACCCACGACATCGGTGGTGGTCCCGCCACCGCAGGAGACGACCGCATCAGACCGGGTCAGCCCGAAGCGGACGAACTCCCGGCACAGCTCCTCCACCGTGGCCAGCGACTTGTCCGCCTCCCCATCGCGGGCCCGCAACACCACCGACGGCACGCCCGGATCCGGCAGCCAGTCGTCCGGCCGGGCGGAGACCATCGCCACCCGCTGAGCACCGAGCCCCGCGATGATCCCCGACAGCGCATGCCGGACACCCGGCCCGATGTCCACGGGATAGGAACGGTCGCCGAGTTCCACCATGACGCGGGTGTGCGGATGAGCCGACGCCGTCATGCGCTGTCCGTCCCTCCATGGGCGATGACTGGGAATT
>NZ_JAHLEM010000086.1 GCF_018883605.1 Streptomyces niphimycinicus
CCCGCTGAGGGTGCGCACCTGGCGCCACTGCGCCCGTTCGTACGGCACTCCGAGCGCCGCCATGGTGCACATGTCCCATACGGTTTCGGCCTCGTAGCCACGCGCCTCGGCCCAGTCGCTCAGGCTCTGGGCGTAGGCCATCTGGGCGGCCTCGTCGTCCCGCTCCATGATCGCCAGCTCGGCCTCGTCGACCGCGCGGGCGGCCTCGCGGACCCGTGGCTGGGCCACCGACACCAGCAGGTCGCGCACCGTCCGCTCATCGCGTACGGAGCCGATGAACTGCGGCATCACCCCGAGCGAACCGCTGACGGTGACCGTGCCGCCGTGCGGCTCCATCTCGCCGGAGACCAGCCGCAGCAGCGTGGTCTTGCCCGCCCCGTTGGGCCCGACCAGGGCGGCCACCGTGCCCTCCGCGACGCGGAACGACACATCGCCGAGCAGCAGCCGTCCGTCGGGCAGGAAATAGGCGAGGTGCGCGGCCTCCAGATGTCCCATGGTCCGGCATTCTCACGGTTCGGCCGCCCGGTCGGCAAAGCGATTTCCCGGACTGGGGCCCAAGGGTGCGCACATGCGGCTGAACACGGGGGCTCCGCCATCCGTATGGCAGAGAAACGTCCCCTGATCAGGAGGCACCACCATGACGCAGTCGGCAATCAACGGGCAGGGCACCACCCGCCGCGCCGTCGTCACCGCGGCGGGAGTGGCCGGGCTGGCCGCCACGCTTGCCGCATGCGGCGGCGATTCGGACAGCGGCAGCGCGGGCAGCGCCCAGGACGCCGGGGCCGCGCAGCCGTCGCAGGGCGCGTCACAGAGCGCGTCGCAGAGCGCGGAGGGCGGCCAGTCGGCCGGCGGGGACGGCATGGAACTGGCCAAGACCTCCCAGATCCCCGAGGGCGGCGGCATGGTCTTCAAGGACCACAAGGTCGTGGTGACCCAGCCCAAGGCGGGTGAGTTCAAGGCGTTCTCGTCGATCTGTACGCACCAGGGCTGCTCGGTCGGCGATGTGACCGGCGGCACCATCAACTGCCCGTGCCATCAGAGCAAGTTCGACATCACCGACGGCAGTGTGAAGGGCGGACCGGCGCGGAAGCCGCTGCCGGGCGCGCAGATCAAGGTGCAGGGAAGCTCGATCTGGATGGCGTGACGGCCGTCCCCCGCCAGCAGGCGACCACCTCGTCGGCCGTGGTGACGGCGGCCACGAGGGCGAGGGTGTGGCGGACCATCGCCGGGGTGTACGAGGCGGGCACCCCGGCGATCGCGTCCTCGGGCACCACGGCCGTATAGCCGAGGTTGACGGCGTCGAAGACGGCGGCCGGGATCGCCACATTGGCCGAAACGCCGGTGATGACCAGCGTGCGGCAGCCCAGATTGCGCAGCAGCGCGTCCACATCGGTCCCGGCGATCGGCGAGAGGCCGTGCAGCCGCCGTACGACCAGGTCCTCGGCGGCCACCGGAACCGGTTCGGCGATCTCCACCGCCGCGCTTCCGGTGAGCTGCCGGACCGGCAGCCGCTCGACGGCCCGGAACAGCGGGGCGTTGCGGCTCGCGCCGCGTCCGTCGGCGCGCCGCTCGGCCACCGCGTGCAGCACCTGGACGCCCGTGTCGTGGGCGGCCGCCACCAACTGGGCGACACGCCCGAGCGCACCGGACTCCTGGGCCACGGCGGCCAGTTCGGGCAGCGCGCTGTCCGGGCCCACCACACCGCGCTGGCATTCGACGGTGAGCAGGGCGCAGCCTTCCGGCCGGAGCAGTTCCACCAGGTCTTCGCGGGGGCGTGGGGTCACGGCGCGGGAGAGTAGCGCCCCTTGCGTCATCAAGGAAGAGCCATCATCCTGTGCCGCGTATCCAGTTACCGGGAGGTACGGGGTCGGATGACCGTCACCCAGCGGCGGGGACGCCGCATCATGATGGCCCAGGACGAGCTGGACGCCTTCCTCACCGAACAGCGCACCTGCCGGGTGGCGACCGTGGCCGCGGACGGGCGCCCGCATATCAGCCCGCTGTGGTTCTGCTGGGACGGCGCCGCCCTGTGGCTGTACTCCCTGACCCGCAGCCGCCGCTGGGCCGAGCTGCGCCGCGATCCGCGGATCGCGGTGGTGGTCGACGACGGGCACGACTACGGCGAACTGCGCGGAGTGGAGCTCTCCGGCAAGGCGGTCCTGATCGGCGAGGCGCCGCGCACCGGCGTGTCGTGCCCCGAACTCGACACGCCCGAGCGGATGTTCGCGGCGAAGTACTTCGGCCTGGACACCATGCCGTACGACGGGCGCCACGCCTGGCTGCGCCTGGACCCCGAGGCGATCCGCTCCTGGGACTTCCGCAAGATGCCGCAGGGCTGACCCGGGAGCGGGGCCCGGGTCGGGTTCCGGGCCGGGCTCGCCGGCCAGTCGGCGGTGAGTCCGCGGTCAGTCGGTGCTCAGTCGATGATCTTCTCGCCGACGGATCGCAGTACCTCGACCGCCGCACGGATCGAGGGCCTGCGATCGGCGTCCGCGCGCCAGATCGCGTAGATGTGCCGCCGCATCGTGGGCTGGCTGACGGGCACCATCCGCACTCCCTCGGGCACCGGGCCGCGGCCCAGCCGGGGCACCACCGCGATGCCAAGACCGGCGGCGATCAGCGAGAGCTGGGTGTGGTGCTCATGCGCGGTGTGCCGGATCCTCGGCTCGATGCCCTTGCCGCGCAGGGTCACCATCAGCCAGTCGTAGCAGAACCCGCCCTTGGGCCAGGAGACCCACTCGTCGTCCACGAAGTCCTCCGGCTCGACCGCGTGGCGGTCGGCGAGGGGGTGGTCGGCGGGCATCGCCACATCCACCGGGTCGTCCAGCAGGGCGGCCTTCACCAGCCCGCCGGGCATCGGCAGGGGCTTGTTGTACCAGTCCAGGACCACGGCCAGATCGATATCGCCGCGCACCACCGAGGGCACCGACTCATCGGGCTCCATCTCCTGGAGCCGCACGTTCAACTGCGGATGCTCGGTGCGCAGCCGGCCCAGCGCGCCCGGGAAGAGACCGCGGACGGCGGTCGGGAACGCGCCCAGCAGCAGCTCGCCGACGGCATGGCCGCGCTGCGCCTCCAGATCCGCCTGGGCCAGCTCCACCTGGGAGAGGATGCGCGCCGCGTGATCGGAGAGCAGCCGCCCGGCGTCGGTGAGGCGGATCCCGCGCCCGTTCTTGGCGAGCAGTTGCTGACCGGTCTCGCGCTCCAGCTTGGCGAGTTGCTGGGAGACGGCGGAGGTCGTGACATGCAGCCCCTCGGCGGCGCCGCTCACGGAGCCGTGGCGGGCCACGGCGTGCAAGGTCCGTAGGCGATCCAGGTTCAACATATAAGGAATCCTACGCGATACCGCGAACGAAATCTCGCTTGTCCTAAGAGGTTGTAGCCCACATCGTAATGGCATGACCTCAGCGACCGCCTCGGCGCCCCCTGCCGCCACCACGGCGGAGACCTCCTCCTCCCCTGCCCGCAGACCACTCCTCGACTGGCGCATCCGCTTCGGCGTGCTCTCCCTGATCTGGGGTTTCAGCTTTCTCTTCATCAAGGTGGGCAATGAGGCGTTCGCCCCCTTGTACGTCACGCTCGGCCGGATGCTGTTCGGCACCGCCGTACTGCTCGTGACGCTGGTGGTGCGGCGGGAGCGGCTGCCGCGCGGGGCGCGGGTCTGGGGCCATCTGGCGGTGGCCGCGTTCTTCCTCAACGCGCTGCCGTTCTCGCTGTTCGCCTACGCCGAGCTGACCATCCCCTCCACGCTGGCCGGTATCTGCAACGCCGCCTCGCCGCTGTGGGGGATGCTGCTCGCGGTGGTCGTGGTCTCCGACGACCGGCCGAGCCGTCAGCGTGTCGCGGGTCTGGGGCTCGGCTTCATCGGCGTGTTGATCGTGCTGGGCGCCTGGCAGGGCTTCTCCGGCCAGGACCCGCTGGGCACGGTGCTGGCACTGATCGCCTCGGCCAGCTACGCGGTCGGCTGGCAGTACGTCCGGCGCACGCTGAGCGATACGGGCCACTCCCATCTGTCGATGTCCGGCGGTCAGCTTCTGCTCGGCACGGTGCAACTCGCCCTCGTCGCACCGGTGTTCGCGAAGACGCCCACCTCCTTCCCGGTGCTGCCGCTGCTCTCCGTGCTCGCCCTGGGCGCGCTGGGCACCGGGGTGGCGTTCCTGGTCCAGTACGGGCTCGTCGACGAGGTCGGCCCGACGACGGCGATGATGGTCACCTACTTCGTCCCGGTGATCGCCACCACCGCGGGCGTGGCGATCCTCGGAGAACACCTCACCTGGAACACACCGGTGGGCGCGGCCGTCGTTCTCATCGGCGCGGCCCTGAGCCAGCGGCGCCCCACCGCCCGGTAGCCGCCCCGCTGCCCCGTTGACCGGTCGAGCGCCTTCCGTCACCTCAGCACGGCGGGCGCCGGCGGCAGTTCGCGGACGCGCCGGCCGGTTGGCGTCGAGCCCATGCCCCGCGTGGTCGGCGTACGGAATCCCGGACACTAATCCAGCCGCCCCGAGACCGTGGCCCCCACCGCCGCGGCCACCGCGGCGGCCACCGTCTCAATCTCGTCGGCGGCCAGCGGCGAGACCGTCAACCGGACCCCCGGTGGCGAGGCCACACGGAAGCGCGCCCCGGGGGCGACGGCCCAGCCCGACGCCAGCAGCCGGGCGACCGCGCCGGTCTCGTCCGGAACCGGCACCCACACATTCATCCCGCTCCGCCCGTGCGCGGCGATCCCCCGCTCCCGCAGCACCCGCACCAGCGCGGCGCGCCGGGTGTCGTACGACGCCGCCACCGCCGCCGCGTCGACCGCACCCGTCCGCCACAGCCCACCGACCGCGTCCTGGAGCAGATGGCTGACCCAGCCCGGCCCCAGCCGCTGGCGGCCGCGCACCCGGTCCAGGGTGACGGGGTCGCCGGTGAGCACGGCGAGCCGCAGATCGGGGCCGTACGCCTTGGCGGTGGAGCGGACCAGCGCCCAGTGGTCCGTGCCTCCGGCCAGGGGGCGCAGCGGGAGGTCCACGATGCCGTGCCCGTGGTCGTCCTCGATCAGCAGCACGGAGGGGTGGGCGGCGAGCACGCTGCGCAGCTCGCGGGCGCGTGTCGCGCTCACCGCCGCGCCGGTCGGATTCTGCGCCCGGTCGGTGACCACCAGCGCCCGCGCGCCCTGGGCCAGCGCCTGCTCCACCCGCTCGGACAGCGGTCCGTCGTCGTCGACCCCGACCGGGACGGCGCGCAGTCCGAGCGCCGGGATCAGGTCGAGCAGACTGCCCCAGCCGGGGTCCTCGACCGCGACCGCGTCACCGGGACGCAGATGCGCGGCCAGCACCCGCTCGATCGCGTCGAGCGCGCCGGAGGTGACGGCGACCGGCCCGGCCGGAACCCCGTCCGCGTCGAGGGCGGCCCGGGCGAGTTGGGCGATCTCGGGGACAACGTCCGGCGCGCCGTACAGCGTGGGGCGCTCCGTCGCGCGGGCCGCGGCCGCC
>NZ_JAHLEM010000860.1 GCF_018883605.1 Streptomyces niphimycinicus
TGTCCACGGGATAGGAACGGTCGCCGAGTTCCACCATGACGCGGGTGTGCGGATGAGCCGACGCCGTCATGCGCTGTCCGTCCCTCCATGGGCGATGACTGGGAATTCTCTCTTGTTGAATGTAGTGCTTGAAGCTACTCCGCGGCCCAGCTCAGCCGCCTGAACCGGGTTATCGCGCTCAAAGAGCTCGGCTTCACCCTCCAGCAGGTGCGGGACATCGTGGACGAGAAGGTCGGGGGACGGCGAGGCCCCTCGTGCGGCAGGCGGCCACCCCGCAGGTGGCTGCCTGCCAGATGGGCTTTGGACAGCACCAGGTGCTCAGAGAGCCTGCGCGCGGTTTCTTCTACGGGAGCGGCCGGGCCCGGGGGGTTCGGCGCGCGGGGTGACCCCCAGTTGTTTGAGCCGTTCGAAGTCGGCTGTGTCGATCTTCTCCAGGATCTCCAACTGCCGTGCCAGCGCGTTGGATTGCCCGTCGACATCGTCATGCCGCCGGAGCGAGGTCGCCGTGGTGATGTGGAACCGGGCCAGCGCCACCTTCAGACTGCGGCTCTCCAGGATCATCCGGTAGATGGTCTCCTCCGCCAGCGCGTCCTGCACGGATCTGACCGGCCGGGTGAAGAACAGCGTGACGATCTGCCCCACACCGAGTGCGCCGAGCACGGCGGGGCTCTGCCACCCGATACGGCCCGGGAGGAAGGCACCGACGAGCGACAGCACCAGCGCGGTGAGCAGCAGACAGGTGCCCAGCCCCAGCAGGAACTTGCTGGCGAAGCCGACCGTGTGCTGCGCCCGCCGGAGGCGTTCGGAGGTCTGGATGCGGTAGTCCCGCAACCTGGCGTCCTCGTACGACAGGATGCCCTGCTTGTCCTGGATGTACGAGGAGTAGCCCGCGAACTCCGCGTCCCCGCCACGGGCCAGCCGCCGGTCGTCGTCCGGTCGGGAGCCCAGGAAGCGGGCCAGCTCCGCCAGACCGGTCATCACCTCGGTGCGCAGCACCCGCTGGCAGAAGTCCAGCGCCGTCAGATGGCGCTCCAACGTCCTGCTGGCGGTGAGCGGGTCGGAGACCACGAGCTGCCGCACGTCGTAGCGCGAGCGGATACCGGTCAGCAGCAACTGGACCTTGATGTCGGTGAGGACACCGATCACCACGACATGTGCCGTCTCCTGACGCCCGTCGCCCAGCAGACCGTCCAGCAGCGTCGTCAGCGGCGCCGGTTCGCCGAGGTCGGAACGGACTCCGGAGCTGTGCTGGAAGTCGAAGAGGGTGTTGGACCGCACATGGTGGACGCGGAGTCTCCCGCCCCAGCCGTCCTCGCTGTCCGCCGGGGCGCACCGGTCCGGGGCCAGCAGATCCGTGAGCCCGTCGACGTACGCCGCCCCCCAGGTGCCGGCCTCGCAGTGTGCCCCGTACTGCCTGCGCTCCAGGTCGTACGCCTCTCCCGGGACATGCCAGTCACGGATGTTGATCAGATGCAGGACCCCGTCCCCGTGTCCGCGGGTCCGGGAGCCGACGGTGGCGTCCAGGAAACGGGCCAGCGGCGAACGGTGCAGCTCCGCCTCGGACAGGACCCTGCGGTGGCCCTCCGTGCGGAGGGCCGCACCGCTCTCGCTGTCCAGCAGCAGCTTGGAGACCGCGCTGTCCGGCAGGGACAACTGGCAGTCCAGGTTCAGGAAGAAGTCGTTCTGTAGACACTGCGTGATGAGTATGTACTGCGCCGGTGCTGCTGGATCCATCGCCACCCCCGTGGGTTTTCCTCGGCCTTCGGCGTGCCGCACGCGCTCAGTGCGGCAGCAGCGGCCACTGCCGGGACAGCCGCATGGCGGCCTCGGTCACCGCCGGATCGCCGGACTCCATGGCCACCCCGTCCAGATAGGCGTGCGCCGCGGCTTCGTACAGGTCGTCGACCGCGTACAACCGTGCCTCATGGGCGGCGCGGCGGGCGCCCCCACGGGCGCCCATGGTGGCCTCGGCCTCCTTGGCGCGCTCGGAGCCGGCCAGATCCGTCTCGATCTCCTGCTCCAGCTTCCGCAGCCGCTCGGCCGTGGTCCGGTACGCCGCGAGATACGGGTGCTCCTCGCCCAGCCCGATCAGGAAGGCGATACCGCCGGAGAGCAGCAGCAGCGCGACGAACATCCAGGTCACGCTCTGCGGATCCAGATGCAGCGACTCGATGAGGCTCGGCGGATTGCGCACGCTGTCCCCCACGTTCGCGGCCACATCGGGCGGCAGATCCAGCGCAGGCTCCTCCCGGAACGCCACCTTGGCCCGCAGATCGCCCAACGCCCAGGCGCCGTAGGCCCACACGCCCAGCAGGGCCAGGGCGGGCACGGCCGACAGCCGGACCGCACCGGTGGCGGAGCGCCGCCGCAGTATCCAGCCCGCGATATGCGGGGCGAGGATCATCGCCACCGCCACGGCCACCATGAGGCTGTAGGAGAGCAGATCGGCGAAGCGCCCGACACCGTGCAGATTCTCGAACACCGAGTAGTAGACGGGCAGTTCCACCACGATCAGCGCGGCCAGCACCCCGAGCTTCATCCAGCGCGGCATACCCGGTCGCGCCGCGGCGCCCTCCCATGCCGCCCTGGTGGACAGCGCCCGGTCGGCCGCGTCCGCCTCCGCCACCGGATCGTGGTCGGACACCGCCTGCCAGCCGGCGTGGCCACCGGCGGTCTGCGGCTCGTCCTCGCGCCGCGTGGCGCCCGGCTGTCCGGGGTCGGCGCCGTCGGTCCAGCCGGCGGGCATACGGGCGCGCAGCCACCGGCGCTCGAAACCGCCCCGTACGGTGTCGCGGAAGGTCTGCCACCGGTCGGCCCGCCGCGCCAGCCGGTCCAACTGGGCTGTGGTGACCATCTGCTGCTGCTCCAGGACGGCCCGCCGGCGGCCCGCCCGCTCCAGTCGCTCACCGGCGGCGGTGGCGGCCGCCCTGACCCGGCTCGCCTCCAGCGCGCCGTCCTCCTCGGCCCGTGCCTGCTCCTCGGCGAGCCGGTGCCTGACCCGGCCGCGCAGGCTGGCCAGCTCGGCGAAGTAGGGCACCCGGTCGGAGGTGGCCAGAACCCACGGGTCGAAGACCTTCCGGCCGGCCGCCGAGGCGCCGTGCTTGCGCGCCCGGTCCAGCAGCCAGGCGCTGTCCCCGGCCCGGATGAGATCCGATGCGACGGGGTCGGGCTGGGGCAGCGCGCCGTCGGGGAACCGCCGTGCGGCCGCCCGCCCTCCCCGGCGCCGGTGGTCGGCGTCGGCCCTGCGGCGGCGCAGCCTCAGCCGGCGCGGCGCCTGGTCGTCACCGGCGGTAGGTGGTGTCGACATGTGCCTTCACCCTCCCTTCCAGAAGCTCCGTCCAGAAGGCGTTGAACTGCTCGTAGTGGGAGGTGTCGGTGTGGTACTTCATGCCGTAGCCCACCGGGTAGATGTCCGCGCCGGACAGCTTCGGCGCGCCGCGCGACTTGAGGAAACCGTCGATGACGGTCCGGCGGCTCGCGGCGGTGGACAGGTTCTGCCGCCCCAGCCGGAAGTCGGTGTCGCCCTGGTCGAAGTCGCTCACCACGAGAACGTCGTACGACGCGTCGTCGCCGGACGGCTTGGACAGGGCGATGCGCGACAGCCCCCCGAGCACATCGGAGCCGGGCTCCTCCCTCTGGGCGCAGCGCAGCAGCTTCAGGGCGTTGGAGAGGGCGACCGCGCGCATGGTGGTGCGGGTGCGCTCACGGTCGGCGGTCTTCGAGCTGTCCGGATCCAGGTCGAGCGGGCTGACCTGGCACTTGGACGCCTCGGAAACCTTGGTGATGGGGGCGAAGGACGTCTTGCGGCACTTGTGGTCCGACAGGAACTTCTGGAGGGTCGCCCTGAGCTTGGCCTCCGCGTCGAAGCCGGTCCGGGAGGCGGCGGCAGAGCCCGAGCCGTCGACCACGACGCCGCATGTCCGGGAGTAGCGTGACGGTTCGTCGGAGCCGCAGGCCGTGATGGTGGCGGCCAGGGCGAGCACCAGCGCGGCGGGCAGCGCGCGCCGCAGGTTCCGGCGCCGCCGGACGCCCGGGTGCTCCGGAGCGGAACTGTGGACGGTCATCGCGCGGTCCTCCCGTCGACGCGGTCGGTGTTCTGCCGTTCGAGTATCTGTAGCGCCCGGGAGGTGGCCGTCCGGGCGCTGTCGTCGTCGGCCAGCAGCCAGACGTCGGGCTGCTGCCAGGACCGGTCCAGCTCCACCCGGCCCGGCAGCCAGTCCCCGGGCGGGCGCCGGGGGAGGCGGGAGAGCTGGGGGTGGGTCTCGCGCACCGCGTCCCAGTAGCAGGCGAGCCGCTGATTGGCCTGGTCGACGACGGCCTGGGCATGCGACCGGCAGCGGTCCACGCTGGTGTGCCACTGGCCGACCCAGTGGCCGTACCGCGCGAGCGCGGCGGGCCGGGGGTCCTCGCGGACGTCGTACTGGGTCACGACGCGCACCGACTCGGCGCGCACCCGGCTGAGCAGGGCGTGCTCCCGCCCGATGAGGGCGGAGCGCATCTGCTCGGTGGCCCGGCGGACGCCGGTCCGCACCTCCATCACATACGGCGTGATGAGCAGCTCGGGAGCCGGTGGCTCGATGGGCGGCGGTAGCTCGCCCCGCTGCTCCTCGGGAGACTCCGGGAGTGGGATGCGCGGAACGCCGCGCGCGCCGTCGCGCTTGCCCCGCCAACGGGCCGCGAAGCGGGCGGTACGGCCGAGCCGTCCCCGGCGCACCACCCCGTTGACACTGTCAGATGTGATCATGGAAATGGATCCCCCGTTTTCCCCGGTGCGCAATTACCGCACCGGACAGCCGCATTGCGGACAGTGGAATTCCGCTTTCTCCCGCAAACGGCTCGCAGTCGTTGCCGTTGACGTTGTCGATGCGATTCCTTCTCAGACCGTATCGGTGAGGTCGTACCCGGGAATGCTCCCCATAGGGCCCGCTCCCGAAAACGCCCGGAAGTCGACCGGAGAACGCCCTCGTCGATCCCTGACGCCGGGTCATACTGGAACGGTTCCGGGGCCACGCCTTTTTGATCACGGATCTCGGAAAGACGACCTCGGGGGAATAGGAGACGGGTCGGTGGAGAACGTCCCAGAGTGCGAGGAGCCCACGCTCCGGACCAGTCAGACCCACTTCCCGGTGGAGACCCTGGGCCCGGGACGGCGCCTGGGTATCTGGACCCAGGGCTGCGGGCTGGCCTGCGCCGGCTGTATGTCACGGCACACCTGGGATCCGCTGGGCGGTGCCTCCCGTACGGTGTCGTCCCTGCTCGGGCTGTGGCACGAGGCGTTGGCGCGGGGTGCCGACGGGCTGACGGTCAGCGGCGGCGAGCCGCTCGACCAGCCCGCCGCTCTCGAGGCCCTGCTGGCCGGGGCGGTGCGGGCCCGTGCGGAGGCGACGGAACCGGGCGGCCCGGCGGCGGGCCGCGAGATCGACATCCTCCTCTACACGGGATACGAGCAGGAGGAAGTGGCGCGTGACGCGGCGCGCTCCGCCGCTGTCCGCCACGCCGATGTGCTGGTCACCGGCCGCTTCCGGGCGGCCGAGCCCACCGCCCTGGTGTGGCGCGGCTCGGCGAACCAGCGCATGTGGCCGCGTACGGCGCGGGGGTGGGCGCGCTATCAGGAACATCTGGCCCGGACGGAGAGCGGGCCGCGTCTGCAAATGGTCGAGGGGGAGGGCGATGTGCGGCTCTACGGAGTGCCGGGGCGGGGCGAACTGGCCGCGCTGGAGCGTCGGTTGCGGCGGGCGGGGATCGCCCTCATCGATGCGAGCTGGCGCCCCTGAGCGGGCGCGCCCGCCCGGACGGCCCGGCGCGCGGC
>NZ_JAHLEM010000861.1 GCF_018883605.1 Streptomyces niphimycinicus
GTCACGCCCGCGCCCAGCGCCGTGCCCGCCGAGGTGCCATAGGTGAGATCCGCGCCGAAGGCCGCCGCCGCGGCGACCGTCGCGGCCAGCGCCGGAGTGCCGAGCTGGCCGCGCGACAGCCGCTCCGAGAGCGGTCTGCTGCCCGCGTCGGACTCGTCCAACGCGCGCACATACGCCCCGTACTCCTCCGCGGCGGTCGCGGCCATCTCATCCAGCGCGCCCCGCGCCCGGCTGAGCAGCACCCCGCCATCGGTGCGCCCGCCCGAGCGGCGCACCTCCTCCTCCACGGCCCGCGACAGCAGCCGCTCGACCTCCGTCCGGTGGCTGTCCCGCAGCACCGCCAGTGAGCCCGGCATGTGATCCCCCTCTTGCAGCAGTGCCCTCAGTCTTCCGTTTCTGGCTCTTATCCGGCAGTCCTGTGGATAACTCCCCTGTGGACAACTTCTCCTGTCCCGCCGCCGACCACTCTCGGTGCGTGCATCAGTGCGAAGGGTTACGATCGCCGTGTGGTAGACGAGAGCTATGACGTGATGGTGATCGGGACCAGCCAGGGCGGCCGGTTCCTGCCCATCGATCTCGCGAAGGCGGGCAGGAAGGTGGCGCTCGTCGAGCGCGGCCACCTGGGCGGCGTCTGCGTGAACTCCGGGTGCACCCCGACCAAGACCATGGTCGCCAGCGCACGCGCCGCCCACCAGGCACGGCGCGGCGCGGAGTACGGCGTGCGGACCGGCTCGGTGTCGGTCGACCTCGCCGCCGTGCGGGAGCGCAAGCGGGCGATGGTCGCGGGCGCGCGGGAGAACTACGCGAGCCGTCTGCCGCAGGACGGGCTCGACCTGGTCGAGGGCGAGGCCCGTTTCACGGGGCCCAAGACGGTCGAGATCGCCCTGCCGGACGGCGGGACGCGGGAGATCGGCGCGCCGGTGATCGTCATCGACACGGGCACCCGGCCCAGGCAGCTCACCATCAGCGGTGCGCAGAGCGTCCCCGTCCTGGACTCCACGTCGATCATGGAGCTGGGCGAGCTTCCTGATCACCTGATCATCCTCGGCGGCGGCTACATCGGGCTCGAGTTCGGCCAGATGTTCCGCAGGTTCGGCAGCGAGGTCACGATCGTCCAGACCGGCCCTCGCCTGTTGACGCGCGAGGACGATGACGTATCCGACGAGGTCGCGGCCCTCTTGCGCGACGACGGGATCACGGTCCTGACGTCGGCGAGGCCGGAACGGGTCGAGGAGGCGGGCGGCGGGCGGGTGCGGCTGACCGTGCGCACGCCGGACGGTGAGCGCCAGGTCGAGGGCTCCCACCTGCTGTCGGCCATCGGCCGCGTCCCCAACACGGAGGCGCTCACGCCGGTGGCGGCCGGCATCCGGCTGAGCGACAACGGCTTCATCGAGGTCGACGAGTACCTGGAAACCTCCGTCCCCGGCGTCTACGCCATGGGCGATGTCAAGGGCGGCCCGGCCTTCACCCACCTCTCCTTCGACGACTACCGGATCCTGCGCGCCAACCTGCTCGGCCGGGGGAAGGTGAGCACGCGGGACCGGATCGTCCCGTACACCGTGTTCATGGACCCGCAGCTCGGCCGCGTCGGCATGACCGAGCGACAGGCCGCGGAGCAGAACCGCTCGGTCCGCGTCGCCAAGCTGCCGATGAGCGCCGTCATCCGGGCCCTCGAGACGGGGGAGACGCGCGGGTTCATGAAGGCGGTCATCGACGCGGACACCCAGCAGATCCTCGGCGCCGCCGTGCTCGGCGTGGAAGGCGGCGAGATCATGACGATCATCCAGGTCGCCATGCTGGGGCAGCTTCCGTACACCGCCATGGCGAACGCCGTCTTCACGCATCCGCTGCTGGCAGAGGGCCTGAACAGCCTCTTTATGAGCCTCGACGCTCAGTGACTCGATCCCCAGTAGAGAGGTGAGGGATCAGGTGCGCTTGTCGTCGGACCGCTTGTCGTCGGTCCGGTCGAGCCCCAGGTCGCTTCGGGGGCGGCCGACCATGGTGCTGGGGTCGGCGAGGCGGTCGAAGTCGGCGGCGGTGACGCCCGAGGCGAGGGCGGCCTCGCGCAGGGTGGTGCCCTCGTCGTCGGCCTTGTGCGCGATCGCGGATGCCTTGTCGTAGCCGATGGTGGGACTGAGCGCGGTGACGAGCATGAGCGACTGGTCCACGTACCCGTCGATCGTGGGGCGGTCGAGTTCGGTGCCCTCGACGCTGTAGCGGCGCAGCTTCTCGCAGGCGTCGCCGAGGATCCGGGCCGAGTGCAGCACGTTGTTGATGACGATCGGGCGCATGGCGTTGAGTTCGAAGTTGCCCTGTGCCCCCGCGGAGGCGATGAGCGCGTCCTCCCCAAGAACCTGGAGGCAGACCATGACCATGGCCTCCTGCTGGGTGGGGTTGACCTTCCCGGGCATGATCGAGGAACCGGGCTCATTGGCGGGCAGCCTCAGTTCATGCAGCCCGGCGCGGGGTCCGGAGGCCAGCCAGCGCATATCGTTGGCGATCTTCATCAGGGCGACGGCCAGACCGCGCAGCCCGGCGCTGACCGCGACCATCGCGTCCAGTGAGCCCTGGGCCGCGAACTTGTTGGGCGTGGTGACGAAGGGATGGCCGACCAGCTCGGCGAGCTGCGCGGCGATCTGCTCGCCGAACCCTTCGGGAGCGTTCAGGCCGGTGCCCACAGCGGTGCCACCGGCGGCGAGCTGGTGGACGGCATGGAGACTGTCGGCCAGCCTGGTGCGCGCATCGTCCAGTTGTGTGGCCCAGCCCGACCATTCCTGTCCGACGGTGAGCGGGGTGGCGTCCTGGAGATGGGTGCGGCCGATCTTGACGACGTCCACCCATGCCTCGGCCTTGGTGCGGATCGCCTGGGTGAGCCGGTCGACCTGGGGCAGGAGATGCCCGGTGACCTCGAGCACGGTGGCGATGTGCATCGCGGTGGGGAAGGTGTCGTTGGACGACTGGCCCATGTTGACATGGTCGTTGGGATGCACGGGGTGCTTGGAGCCGAGGGTGCCGCCGAGCAGTTCGCCGGCCCGGTTGCCGATCACCTCGTTGACGTTCATGTTCGACTGGGTGCCCGAGCCGGTCTGCCATACGTACAGCGGGAACTCCGCGTCCAGGTCACCGGCGATGACCTCGTCGGCGGCCTGGATGATCGCGGCGGCGCGCCGCTCGTCCAGGCGGCCCGCGCGCTGGTTGACCATGGCGGCGGCCTTCTTGACATAGCCGTAGGCGTGATAGACGGCCTTGGGCATATGGTCGTCACCGATGGAGAAGTGGATCAGGGAACGCTGAGTCTGGGCGCCCCAGTAGTGCTCGGCGGGCACCTCGATCCGGCCCATCGAGTCGCTCTCGATACGGGTGCCGGTGGGCGTGGTCCGCTCCGCGGCCGTCGTCGTCCCACGGCCTGTGGCGGAGTGGTCGGCGTATTCGGGCTGCCACATCGCCTGCTGCACGGCCTGCACGACGTCATCGATCCTGGCGCGGGCGACACCCTCCTCGAGTGCCTGGCGTACGACGGCGACCGCGACGGTGGCGGAGGAGGCCCGGAGGTTGGCCACCCCGGGGAGCAGCGACGCGCCGGGGGTGGTGGTGTCTACCAGGCCGGCGACCGCCTCGGCCGCGGCGCGGATCATTCCGGGGGTGACGTGCCTCGCGCGGGAGACCACGGTGCCCAGGCCGAGGCCGGGGTAGACCAAGGCGTTGTTGGCCTGCCCGATCTTGTAGTCGACGCCCTGGTACGGCACCGGATCCCACGGGGTGCCGGTGCCGATCAGCGCCCGGCCCTCGGTCCAGTGGATGAGGTCGGCGGGGTGGGCCTCGATCTTCTCGGTCGGGTTCGAGAGCGGGAAGATCAGCGGCCGGTCGACATGCGCGGCCATCTTCCGGATGATCGGCTCGGTGAAGGTGCCACCAGCCGTCGAGGTGCCGATCAAGATGGTCGGGTGTACCTCGGCCACCGTGGTGGCGAGGGAGATCCGGCCTTCGCCGTCCCGTTCGTAGCTCTTGGCCTCGCCCGCCGACCGGGCGAACGGGGTCTGGAAGTCGCGTAGATCCTTCATGTCGTCCAGCAGCAGGCCCTGCCGGTCGACCAGCCAGATCTGCTGGGCCGCCGTCTCCTTACGGGCGCCGGCGCGGACCATCGCGTCGCGGATCTGGTCGGCGATGCCCACTCCGGCGGTACCGGCGCCGAAGACGACCACCCGCTGCTCGGCCAGCGGTGTGCCCGCCGTCCGTACGCCGGCCAGGACGGCGGCCAGGGTGATCGCGCCGGTGCCCTGCATGTCGTCGTTGAAGACGCAGGCCCGGTCCGCGTACTCCAGCAGAATCCGGCGCGCGTTGGACGGGCCGAAGTCCTCGAAGTGCAGCAGCGCCTTCGGGAAGCGCCGCGAGGCGGCCGTGACGTAGGCGTCGATGAGCCGGTCGTACGCCTCGGCGTGGTTGCGGGAGTGCCGCAGCCCGACATACATGGGGTCGTTGAGCAGGGTCTCGTTGTCGGTGCCGACGTCGAGCATGACCGGGATGACCCGGGCCGGGTCGATGCCCGCGGCCGCCGTGTAGACGGCGAGCTTGCCCTGTGAGATCCCCATGCCGTTGCTGCCCCAGTCGCCGATGCCGAGGATCTCCTCGGCGTCCGTGGCCACCAGCAGGTCGACATCGTCGGCACCGAGCCCGAGGTTCGCGAACGCGGCCTCCACGGAGCCGGGATCGTCCACCGACAGATACACGCCGCGCGGACGCTGGTACTCATGGCTGTACTGCTCGATGGCCTGCCCGACCACCGGGTCGTACACGATCGGCAGCATCTCGGGCAGATGATCGACGAGCAGTTTGTAGTACAGCGTCTCGTTGCGGTCCCGCAGCGCTTCCAGGAACGTGTTCTGCGCCAGCGGCGTCGGCTGTGCCATGAACTGCTCGTACGCGCGCACCGCCTGCTGCTCTTCCGACAGCACTCCCGGCGGCACCAGACCGGTCAGCCCGAACTGCGTGCGCTCCTCCTCCGTGAACGCGGTCCCGCGATTGCGGATCGGGTCACGCAGCACGGCTACCCCTCCGGAGCCGCGCATCCTCTTGTCCGTGCTCATGGCTTTCCATCCTTCTCGAACGGCCGTCGTTCGGACTGATCCGTGCAGTCCTGACTCCCGGCTCCGCCCCGCCGCGAACCCCACACACGGGGAGCAAAACCCCACATATCCATCCTCGCGCCGCTGGGCCATATGCGCCCACTCCGCGCTCCCGGCCGCACCCCGGCCGCACCCCGGCCACACGCCCGGCCGCGCTCATAGGCTTGCCGCCTTCCGCATCCCCACGCGGGGTGGACCGGCGGAGTCCGCTCCGGTCCGCGGTGGACTCGGGGGCCTCCTGACCGCGCCCTGTGGATAACTTCGTCTGCCTCGCAAGGTGGGGGAGGATGGACCCATGCCGAACCGCCTGGCGCACGAGACGTCCCCCTACCTGCTTCAGCACGCCGAGAACCCGGTCGACTGGTGGCCGTGGTCGGACGAGGCGTTCGAGGATGCGCGCCGCCGCGGGGTGCCCGTGCTGCTGAGCGTCGGCTATTCGAGCTGCCACTGGTGCCATGTCATGGCGCATGAGTCGTTCGAGGACAAGGAGACCGCCGACTATCTCAACGCCCACTTCGTCTCCGTGAAGGTCGACCGCGAGGAGCGGCCGGACGTCGACGCGGTGTATATGGAGGCGGTGCAGGCCGCGACCGGGCAGGGCGGCTGGCCCATGACGGTCTTTCTGACCCCCGAGGCCCAGCCGTTCTACTTCGGTACGTACTTCCCGCCCCGGCCCCGGCCCGGTATGCCGTCCTTCCGGCAGGTGCTGGAGGGGGTGAGTGCCGCCTGGACGGACCGCCGCGAGGAGGTGCGGGACGTCGCCGGGCGGATCGTGGAGGATCTGGCGCAGCGCACCGGGATCGCGCTGGGCTCGGATGCGCCCGCGCCGCCCGGCGAGGAGGATCTGCATGCCGCGCTCATGGGGCTGACCCGCGAATTCGACGCCACGCGGGGCGGTTTCGGCGGTGCGCCGAAGTTTCCGCCGTCCATGGCGCTGGAGTTCCTGCTGCGCCACCACGCCCGCACCGGCTCCGAGGGCGCGTTGCAGATGGTGTCGGCCACCTGCGAGGCGATGGCCCGCGGGGGTATCTACGACCAGCTCGGCGGCGGTTTCGCCCGCTATTCCGTCGATGCCGGCTGGACCGTGCCGCACTTCGAGAAAATGCTGTACGACAACGCGCTGCTGTGCCGGGTCTACGCCCATCTGTGGCGTGCCACCGGCTCGGACCTCGCGCGCCGTGTCGCCCTGGAGACGGCGGACTTCATGGTCCGTGAGCTGCGCACCGCACAGGGCGGCTTCGCCTCAGCGCTGGACGCCGACAGCGACGACGGCACCGGCAGGCATGTCGAGGGCGCGTACTACGTATGGACGCCCGAGGGGCTGCGCGAGACGCTGGGGGAGGCCGACGCGGAGTTCGCCGCCGGGTATTTCGGCGTGACCCAGGAGGGCACCTTCGAGCAGGGAGCCTCCGTGCTCCAGTTGCCCGACGGGGAGCGGCCGGCGGACGCGAGCCGAGTCGCCTCCGTGCGGGAGCGGCTGCTGGCCGCCCGGGAGCTGCGGGCCCGCCCCGGCCGCGACGACAAGATCGTCGCTGCCTGGAACGGGCTGGCCGTCGCGGCTCTCGCCGAGACCGGCGCCTATTTCGACCGCCCCGACCTGGTGGACGTCGCGACCGAGGCCGCCGAGCTGCTGATGCGCCTGCACATGGACCAGCGCGGGCGGCTGGCCCGCACCTCGCTGGACGGCACCGCGGGCGGCCACGCGGGTGTGCTCGAGGACTACGCGGATGTGGCCGAGGGCTTCCTCGCCCTGTCCGCCGTCACCGGCGACGGTGCGTGGGTGGACTTCGCCGGGCTGCTCCTGGACACCGTGCTGACCCGGTTCACCGCCGAGGACGGCACGCTGTTCGACACCGCCGATGACGCCGAGGCGCTCATCCGCCGCCCCCAGGACCCGACGGACAACGCGGCGCCGTCCGGCTGGACGGCCGCCGCCGGGGCCCTGCTGTCCTACGCCGCCATCACCGGCAGCTTCCGCCACCGGGAGGCCGCCGAGCGCGCCCTCGCCGTGGTGCGGGCCCTCGGCTCCCGGGTGCCCCGTTTCATCGGCTGGGGCCTGGCGGTGGCCGAGGCCCGGCTCGACGGGCCGCGCGAGGTGGCCGTGGTCGGCCCCGGCGACGACCCGGCGAC
>NZ_JAHLEM010000862.1 GCF_018883605.1 Streptomyces niphimycinicus
ACGGCCCCCGGCGGGCCGGACGGCGCTCCGGCCACCCGGCGGCCAGGGGTACCGGCTACCCGGCGGGCAGGCGTACCGGCTACGCGGCGGGCAGCGGCCACGCCGCCGACGGATCGCCCAGCCACACCCGTTGGCCGTCGGCCGTGGCCGTCAGGCCGAAGTCGAACAGCTCAGGCCGCCCGGCGCCCTCCCACCAGGCGAGGGCCTCGGCGGTCTCGTCGGCCAGGTCGCGCGGGCCCCACTGACGCACCGCGCCATCCGCCGCGTACGCCCAGGAGTCCCGGCCGCACCACCAGTGGCCGCCGTCCTGCGGCCAGTGCGTCACGTCCGCCAGCTTCAGCCCCACGGCGAACTCGGCGTGCGGGTCGGCGAGCGCCGTGACGTCCAGGTCGGCCTTGCTCTCGCGGCTCTCCTCCCACGCCTTCGTGGAGAAGAGCCCATCGATACGCGGGCGCGCCCGCTGGCCTCGCACCGCCATGAAGGTCAGTGCGCCCGCGAACCGGCCCTCGGCACGGCCGTCCGAGACGGTCAGCCGGGCGAGTCCGTGCGAGCAGAACGCGGTGCGGAAGGGGGTCAGGATCAGGCCGCCGGGGCGCATCTGCTCCACCCACGCCCACGGGATCGACGTCACCGAGGCCGTGGCCACCAGCCGGTCGTACGGCGCGCCGAGCCGCCACCCCTGCTCGCCGTCCGCTTCCAGCACCGTTACCCCGCCGTACCCGGCCCGGCGCAGCGCGGCTCGTGCGCCGTCGGCCACGTCCGGGTCGATCTCCAGCGTGGTCACCCGCTCGGCGCCTGCCCGCTCGGCCAGCAGCGCCGCGTTGTACCCGGTGCCCGCCCCGATCTCCAGCACCCGATGCCCCGGCCGCAGGTCCAGCTCGGCGAGCATGGTCACGACGGCGGTCGGCGCGGAGATGGAGCTGGTGGGCACATCGCCGCCGGCGGTGGCAGGGGCCCCGTCGTCCACCTGGGTGGTCATGGCCCGCGCGGGGTCGTACACCATGCGGGCCCACCGGTCGGGGTCGTCCGTCCGGTGGAGCGGCCGGTACACACCGTCGTCCACGACCCATACGGTGCCGGGGACGAACTCGTGCCGTGGGACGGCCTCGAACGCCCGCCGAACCCACGGCTCGGTGATGTCGAGCGCCTCGGCCGCCCGCGTGTGCAGCTCTGCCAGGTCGGTCACTTGCGGTGCGTCCCGCCGCCCGGCCTGGAGACATCCGGGTGCTGTCCGTCCGAGTCCCGTGGGCTCGGCTGCTTCGGCTGCGGGTTCGGTGTGGGCGGCTTGCCGTGCGTTCCCATTCGGGCCCCCTCGCCTCGTTGGTGAGGCAACCAGTGTGGGCTTCGCTCGTCGAGGGGCAGTAGAGCGCGTACGCACCCATCGGGGGCAGACGGGGCCGCCGTGCGCCCGCACCCCGGCAGGGATTCAGCGGAGGTGGCCTCCGGTATTTGACCCTTACGTTGACGTCAGGTTTTAGCTTGGCCGGGCAGCGCGATTCCGCGCTGTGACGACGCCTGGTCAAGGAGTATCGACGTGTCCATAAACAGGAGTGCCGAGCGCGCGGCACAGGTTCTGTCCCGGCCGTTCACCGTGGGCGGGATGACCGTGCCCAACCGGATCGCCATGGCGCCGATGACCCGGATGTTCTCGCCCGGCGGCGTGCCCAACGCCGATGTGGTGGCGTACTACGCGCGGCGCGCGGCCGGTGGGGTGGGGCTGATCATCACGGAGGGGACGTATATCGACCACCCCTCGGCGGGGCTGAGCGACAGCGTGCCGCGCTTCCACGGGGAGGACGCCCTCGCGGGGTGGGCCGAGGTGGTGAAGCAGGTGCATCTCGCGGGTGGGCGGATCGCGCCGCAGATCTGGCATGTGGGGGTGTCGCGGGAGGAGGGCGCGCCGCCGTACCCGGAGGCGCCCGTGCTGAGCCCGTCGGGGATCGGGCTGGGCGGCGAGCCGGCCGGGCGGGCGATGACGCAGAACGACGTGGACGCGGTGATCGCGGCCTTCGCGGAGGCGGCGGCCAACGCGGAGCGGATCGGGTTCGACGGGGTCGAACTGCATGGCGCCCATGGGTATTTGATCGACCAGTTCCTGTGGAGCGCGACCAACCGGCGCGGCGATGGCTATGGCGGCGACTCGGCCTCCCGGGTCCGGTTCGCGGCCGAGCTGGTGGCCGCCTGCCGTAAGGCCGTCTCCGCCGAGTTCCCGATCATCTTCCGTACCTCGCAGTGGAAGCAGGACCACTACGACGTGCGGATGGCCGAGACCCCGCAGGAGCTGGAGGCGCTGCTCACCCCGCTGGTGGAGGCGGGGGTGGATGTCTTCCACTCCTCCACCCGGCGTTACTGGACACCGGAGTTCGAGGGCTCGGAGCTGAACCTCGCGGGGTGGACGAAGAAGCTCACCGGGAAGTCCACGATCACGGTCGGCTCGGTCGGGCTGAACCAGGACTTCCTGCCGACGTTCGTCCCCGGGACCGGCGATGGGCCAGCTCAGGTGGCGGACATCGAGAATCTGCTGGACCGGCTGGAGCGGGACGAGTTCGATCTCGTCGCCGTCGGCCGCGCCCTGCTCGCCGACCCCGAGTGGGCCGCGAAGGTGCTCAGCGGGCGTACGGCGGAGCTGGTGCCCTACTCCGTGGAGCGGCTCGGCACGCTGCACTGAGCCGTATGACCGGTTCAGCCCATGCGGATGGCCCGTTTCGTACCTCGCTGAGAGGATTGACACGGTTCGCTGCACTGGGAACCACGGAGAACAAGGAGAGCCGGTCATGTCCAAACGACTGCATGTGGGCAACTTGAGCTACCAGACGACGACAAGGGACCTGGCGACCCTGTTCGGGCAGATCGGCGAGGTGCTGGACGCCACCGTGATCACCGACCGGGAAAGCGGCCGCTCCCGGGGGTTCGGGTTCGTGGAGATGGACGAGACGGCCGCCGAGAAGGCGATGGCCCAGCTCGACGGCACGGAGATGGACGGCAGGGCGGTCACCGTCACCGAGGCGAGGGCGGTCTCACGCGGCACGCGCTGAGAAACAGCACGTGCACGGAGGGCGAAATCGGAACGTGCGGTTCGACACGTATCGCCGCTAGGACTTGCGGGTGGGGCAGTGTGGCGTGGTGGTATTGAGTGATGCGATCCCCCACACGCATATCTTCACCACAGCCCTCATATCCTCACGGTGATTCACCTGCTGTTCATTACCGGAACCCTTACGAGGAACTCGCCGACCTGGCCGACCCGTACGATCCGGACGATCCCCTGGGCCTCGGCCTGACGTCGGACGACGACGCCGACGGCGGCGGGCGCAGGGGTGAGCCGGTCGGCTCGGGGTCCGGCTCGGGCTCCGAAGGCGATGACGAGGCCTGGTCGCCGCCCAACCACCGCCGCTCGTCCCGGCGTCGGCGCGGACGCGGGCGCTTCAGGGGTATCCCGCGCACCGCGAAGGCGCTGATCGGGCTGCTCGTGCTGGGCCTGCTGCTGGTGCTGGCCGACCGCTGCGCCGTGATGTACAGCGAGCGCAAGGCCGAGCAGGAGCTCCAGAAGAGGCTGGATCTGGCCACGGCGCCGCATGTGACGATCCATGGCTTCCCGTTCCTCACCCAGGTGCTCGGCAAGGATCTGGAGCAGGTCGACATCGCCGTCCCGGATGTGGCGGCCGACCGGGTCTCGCTCGCCGAGGTGCGCGCCCAGGCCCAGGACATCCGGATCGTGGGGGATCTGCCCAGCTCCTTCCGGGGCGCGACGGTGGGCCGGATGAAGGGCGATGTGCTGCTGTCCTTCGAGGACCTCAGCCGTGAACTGGGCGCCTCCCAGGTGCGGTTCCGGGCACTGGGGCCCAGCTCGGTGCGCGCGGACGGGAAGCTTCCGGTCGCCGGCCAGCAGGTGTCGCTGCACGCCCAGGCACATATCCAGCGCCAGGGAGACCGTGGGATCTCCACCAGCGTCACCGATATGCGGCTGGACATCCCCGGGATCGCCACCTACCGGCCCGGCCCCGAGCCGCGCGCCGGGCTGTATCTGCACAAGAAGGCGGCGCGGCAGATCAGCGAGGACGCCGAGAAGGCGCGGGCGCTGCTGTCGATCCCCTCGGTGGCCGAGAAGCTCGGGGTGTCCCCGGCGGAGGCGGGGCAGGCGCGGAACGACGACCGGATGCTGGACCGGATCACGGAGTCGCCGCGCTTCGTGCCCGCGCTGCTCGCGGTCAACCTCGTCCAGGCCGCCAACGACCATCCCCAGTTGGCCAGGAAGCTCGGCATCGATCCGACGGTGGCGGCGGCGCTGACGCGGCTGAAGGTGCCGGAGCTGACCGACAAGCTGGAGCTCTCCTTCCAACTGCCGAAGAAGGCCAAGGGCATCAAGCTGGCGAACATCGGGGTCTCCCCGGAGGGGATTCGGGCCGATCTGGCCGGTGCGGGGCTGTCATTCGGTAAGACCCGCTAGCCACCGCCGTGCGTCACCGCATCACCGCGTCACCGAGTCACCGCGTCACCGAGTCACCGCGTCACCGCGTCACCGCGTCACCGGCAGCCGTACCTCGACGCGGAGGCCGCCCGCGGGGCCCGGGGCGGCGGTGACCGTTCCGCCGTGGGCGGTGGCGATGGAGCGGACGATGGACAGGCCCAGGCCGTGGCCGTGCACGGCGGTGCGATCGCGGTCGAGGCGGCGGAAGGGTTCGAACAGGCTCTCCACGCGGGTGGGGTCGACGCGGGGGCCGGTGTTGGTCACGGTCAGTCGGCGGGCACCGTCGATGCGCACGGTGACCGTGCCCTGCGGATGGTTGTACTGGATGGCGTTGCGTACCAGGTTGGAAGCCAGATGCTTGAGGAGCACCGGGTCTCCGGTCACGGACAGGGGCGTGGTGTGCACCGCCGTGACGACGGTGTGCTCGGCGGCGAGGGAGCTGAGTTCGTCGGCGGCCTGCCGGGTGAGTTCGGCGAGGTCGGTGTCCTTGGTCTCGTCGAGTCCGCGGTCGCTGCGGGCGAGCAGCAGGAGTGCGGCGATGAGGTGCTCGGCCTCGCGGTTGGTGATGAGCAGGTCCTCGCGGACCGGGATCAGATGGGCGGGCAGCGGGTCGGCGAGGCCGACCTCGATGCTGGTGCGCTGGGCGGCCAGGGGGGTGCGCAGTTCATGGGAGGCGTTGGCGACGAACCGGCGCTGGCTGGTGAAGGACCTCTCCAGGCGGTCCAGCATGGTGTCGTAGGTGTCGCCCAGTTCCCGCAACTCGTCTTGTGGGCCGGTGAGTTGAAGGCGTTCATGGAGGTTCTCCTCGCTCATCCGGCGGGCCGCGAGGATCACTTCGCGTACCGGGCGCAGGGCCCGGCCGGCCAGCCACCAGCCCATGGCGCCGGACAGTACGGCCATCACGGCCAGGCCGACCGCCGACCACAGCACCATCTGCCGTACGGCGGTCTCCTGGAGCCTGTTGGTGACTTGCACCCTGGCCAGCCGGGCGTCCTCGGCCTGCTGTCGGGACCACGCCGAGGCGGCGGGCTCGGGACTGGTCGGGCCCCCGGGGGCCGCCGAGGCCGAGGAGGTGGGCCGGGGAGCGGTCGGCCCGTCGGTGTGGTCCGTCGTGATGCTGGCGAACTGCTCCATGGTTCCCTGCCGGGCCAGCACCGTGACGAAGATCAACAGTGCGGCTCCGGCGCAGAAGAACAGCGCGGTGAACGCGGCGGCGAGCTTGGCGCGGAAGGTCAGCCGGTCGCGCAGCACGGTCCGCAGGGCCCGCGGGCCGACGAGGGACAGGGGATTCAGCACAGCCGGTAACCTTTGCCGTCGTCCATGGAGATCGCGTCGGAACGGCCGAGTTTGCCACGCAGCCGGCTGACGGTGGCGCGTACGGCGCTGGTGCGCGAGTCCATGTGCTCGTCCCACACCTGGTCCAGCAGGGCACGGTGGGTCACGGCCTCGCCGCGCGCCTCCATCAGGAGCTGAAGGACGGCGAATTCCTTCGGGCTCAGCTCCACCGGCCTGCCGTCGATGCGGACTTCGCGACGGCCCCGGTCCAGCTCGATGCCGCCGTGCCGCAGGGTCATCAGCGGGGGCGTGGGGACGCGTCGGCTCAACGCCCTGATCCGTGCGATGAGTTCGGCGAAGTCGAAGGGCTTGGCCAGATAGTCGTCGGCGCCGAGATCGAGCCCGGACACCCGGTCCTCCACCGAACCGGCGGCGGTGAGCATGAGGATGCGGGGCGGGTCCTTCAGCGCGCGCAGGCGCAGACATATCTCGTCGCCGCTCATGACGGGCAGATCCCGGTCCAGGACGATGATGTCGTACGCGTTGAGCAGGCACATCCGCTCGGCCACGTCCCCGGAGCAGGCCAGGTCGACCGCGATGGCCTCGCGGCGCAGGCCGGTGGCGATCGTACGGGCCAGGATGTGGTGGTCTTCGGCGATCAGGACCCTCATGGGGGAGCTTCCTCGTGGTGGTGCTCGGGGTGATACCCGGCAGTTACTGAAGGTAACAAACCGGGTGGATCGGACCCCGGCCCAGCCATGCAAGCAGGGAGGCGATTGCAGAGGGATAAGCGTGGCGGGGCGCGAGGGCCTCCCGCGCTTACCTCCCTGCGCACGGCCGACTGGTTCTCTCATGGCGCAAGCACCGGCTCCTACCCCAACCGTGAGGTCCCCATGTCTGCCCTCTCTCTACGTAAGCGCTGTGCCCTGGCCTCGGCCGCCCTGGGCATGGTCCTCGCCCTGTCGGCCTGCGGCGGAGGCGGCGGTGATGACGATGTCGCCAGCGCCGGTGGCGAGAAGAAGCCGTCCGCGAGCGCCTCCCAGAAGGCGAAGAGCCCGCAGGAGATGCAGAAGGCCCGGCTGAAGTACGCGGCCTGCATGCGCGAACAGGGCATCGACATGCCCGACCCGGACGCCGACGGGGCGAACGTCGTCCAGCCCTCCGACCCGAAGAAGTTCCAGGCGGCGCTCGAGAAGTGCAAGCAGTTCATGCCGAACGCGGACGGCCAGGCTCCGCAGTACACCCCTGAGCAGAAGGCGAAGGACGTGAAGCTGGCCAAGTGCCTGCGCGACAAGGGAGTCGAGGCCGAGGACCCGACCGACGAGGGCCGGATGAACATCCCGGACGGTGGGTCGAAGAAGACGCAGGACGCCCTCAAGGCATGCGGCGCCATGGCCAGCGGTAAGACCGGCCAGTGACCGCCGCCACGGAGCGCGGCACCGTGCCGCAGAGCGAAGCGAGCGGGGACGACTCCCCCGACGCCGCCCCGCGCCGCCGGCCACGCGGC
>NZ_JAHLEM010000863.1 GCF_018883605.1 Streptomyces niphimycinicus
GCCCCGCAGCGCCTGGCGGCCTTCGCCGCCGCCGGGGGCGACGGCGCGGACCACCAGCCCCGGCAGGGTGTGCACGGCTTCGTGCGGAACGCGGACGGCGGCCCCGTCGCCCGCGCCGCGGTGACGCTGATCTCGCTCGCCGGACGGCAGCTCGGCCGCTCGGTGGCGCACCCCGACGGCTCGTACGCCCTGGACGCGCCGAGCTCCGGCTCGTACGTCCTGATCGCGGCGGCCGACGGCCACCAGCCGCAGGCGTCCACGATCGTGGTCGGGGACGACCCGCTCGGCTTCGACATCGTCCTGTCGGGCACCAGCGGTCTGGTGGGCACCGTGCGCGGCGCCGCCGACGGCCGTCCGGTGGACGCGGCGATGGTCGTGGTCACCGATGTCCGCGGCGAGGTGCTGGCCACCGGGAAGACCGGTGAGCAGGGCGACTTCGGCTTCGAGGAGCTGGTCTCGGGGACCTTCACGCTCGCGGTGAACGCGCCGGGCTACCGGCCCGCGGCCCTGCCCGTCGAGGTGGGCGCCCAGGGTCTGACCCGGGTGGAGATAGCCCTTCAGGCCGGCGCCCGGGTGCAGGGCATAGTCCGGGCCGGTGCCGACCGGCGCCCGCTGCCGGACGCGCGGGTCACCCTCGTGGACGCGGCCGGGAACGTGGTCGCCACCTCCACCACCGGTGAGGACGGCGCGTACGCCTTCACCGACCTGGACGCGGGCGACTACACGGTCATCGCGAGCGGCTACCCGCCGGTCGCGGGGGCGCTGACGGTCTCCGGGCCCGGCGTGGACGGCCACGACGTCGAGCTCGCCCACCCGGGCGAGTGACGGAACTCCGGGCCCGGGCGCGTACGAGCGGAGACGCGCCCCGGGCCCGGTCCGGGTGGCGGATTTTTCCGCCGGACCCGGAACCCGGATCCCGGCGGCGGTGTAGTCAAGGCAGGGGACGGCCTGACACCGCCGCCTGGATCCGGCGCACAAGTACCACGAACACGGTGAACACGTCGAGTACGACCAGCTCGACCAGCACGTCGAGTACGACCAGCTCGACGAGCACCACGAACACGACGAGTACGACCAGCTCGACGAGCACCACGAACACGACGAGTACGACCAGCGGCACGAGCGACACCCGAGCGGGAGCGAAACGCGGCATGACGACCACAGGAGCAGGAGCAGGCGGGGGAGCGGGGCTGCGGGCCCGGATCCACACCCGCGACGGCTGGGCGGTCCAGCACGCGGTG
>NZ_JAHLEM010000864.1 GCF_018883605.1 Streptomyces niphimycinicus
GGCACGAGCGACACCCGAGCGGGAGCGAAACGCGGCATGACGACCACAGGAGCAGGAGCAGGCGGGGGAGCGGGGCTGCGGGCCCGGATCCACACCCGCGACGGCTGGGCGGTCCAGCACGCGGTGCTGACCGTCACGGATATGACGGGCGCGCAGGTGCTGCGCGCGCAGGCCGACGGGGACGGCGCCGTGCGGACCGACCAGCCGCTGCCGCCGGGGCCGTACACGATCATCGCCACCGCCGTCGGCTATGCCCCGGTCGCGTCCACGGCGATCGTCACCGCCTCCGGGCGGGCCGATGTGGGCACGGTGGTGCTGGCGCGGCAGGGCGGGGTGGAGCTTCCCCCGCCCGGTGTGTGGACGCTCGACCCGGCGCATTCGACGGTGGCCGCGGTCGCCCAGCATCTGGGGATCTCCAGCGTGCACGGCCGGTTCACGGAGTTCGGCGGGCGGATCGAGGTCGGCGAGGACATCGAGAAGTCGCGCGTCGAGGCGGTCATCCAGGCCGCCAGCATCGACACCGGCAATGCCATGCGGGACGGCCATCTGAAGTCGCCCGACTTCCTCAATGTGGAGGAGTTCCCGCAACTGACGTACCGGAGCACGCATCTGAGCGCGGCCGGGGCCGACCGCTGGACGGTCCATGGCGAGCTGTCGATGCACGGCGTCGTCCGGGACGTGGACCTGGACCTGACCTACCTGGGCACGGGCCCCGACCCGTGGGGCGGGGTGCGGGCGGCCTTCCGGGCCATCGCCGAGCTGCGCCGCGAGGACTTCGCGATGAACTACAACCAGGTGGTCGCGGCGGGCATCGCGGCGATCGGCACGACCCTGCGGGTGGAGCTGGACATACAGGCGGTACAGGGCGAGGAGCTCCCCACGGCCTGACGGCCACCGGCGGTCCGGCCGCCCGGCGGCAGGCTGACCGGTGGGCGCCCCGGCCGTACGGCGGCCAGACCGCCCCGCGGCCCGATCGGTCGGCGCCCTGACCGTCCGAGGGCCGATGTCCCGGGGCCCGACCGCCCGGCACCCAGACCGCCCGGCGGCACGACCGTTTCGGCGACTGATGTCCCGGGGCGGCACCCCGGCCCGCCGGGCGCGCGTCGTCGGTGACTCCGTACAGCGTGAGCAGATCCGCGGCACGCCGGCCCGCCGGGCGCGCGCTATCGGTCGCGCAAGGCGCGCGCTACCGGTCGCGCAGGGCTTCGATACCGGCGATCGCGAAGTCCAGGGCGAAGGTGAAGTCGCGGTCCCGCATCTCCTCGACCGTATTGCCGCCCCGAGCCTTCATGATCTTCCGCGGCTCGTCGAACTCCATACGGTCCTCGACCGAGCTCATCGTCTCGTGGAACAGCTCGTCCTGCGTGAGTCCCGCCGCCCGGCAGCGGGCGGCGAAGCGGCCCTCGATCGTGCCGAAGCCGTAGACGAACTGGTAGACGAGGGACAGCGCGCTGGTGATCTTGTCGTCCGGCAGTCCGCTGTTGCGCATCACGGCCAGCGCGGCGTTGCTGAAGACCACCGCGTTGGGCCCGATGTTGAGGTACTCCCCCAGCAGCGCCGGCACCCAGGAGTGGCGGACCATCACCTGCCGGTACTCGGCGGCGAGCTGTCGCAACTGCTCACGCCAGTCCCGCGGCTCGGCCGGGGAGTGCTCCTTGCCCTCGACGGGCCCGACCGCCTCCATGGGCAGCGCTATCTCGCCCATCGCGGCGTCGAGGGCGAGTTCGAGCAGATGGTCCTTGGTCTCCACGTACCAGTAGACCGACATGGCGGTCACCCCGAGCTCCGCCGCGAGCCGCCGCATCGAGAAGCCCGACAGCCCCTCGGCGTCCAGCAGCCGCATCGTCGCCGCGACGATCTTCACATGGTCGAGCCCGACGGGCTGCTGATCGCCCTTGCGCTTGGGGGCCTTGCGTTCGGAGAGCCAGACGCTGGACCGCGGGCGGACGGTACGGCTGCCGGTTGCCATGGCGGCGCCTCTCTTTCTCCGATGCGCTGGCACCATGCGCCCCGGGACCCGGCACGCGGCACCTCACTACCTCCAGATGCTATGCCGCCGGGGCCTCCTGTGAAGATCGTTCGGCCCTGCTGAGCAGGAGCGCGGCCAGCAGCCCGCCCGCCAGCACGGCCGCCGCGCCGACGAGCTGGCTGGTCTCCAGGCCGGAGGAGAAGGCGTCCGTGACGGCCGCCCGGTCCCCGGGGGTACGCGCCGCGGCGAGGGCGGCCGGAAGCGAGCCGGCTCCGGCGGCGGCCGCGGGCAGCAGCGAGCTGAAGCGGGAGTTGAGCACGGCGCCGAGGACGGCGACCCCGAGCCCGTTGCCGAACTCGGTGAGGGTGCCGTTGACACCCGCGCCCACCCCCGCCTTCTCCGGCGGGATGGCCGACATGATGGCGTTCGCCATCGCGGGCATGGCGAGCGCGATCCCGGTCCCCATCACCACCAGCCCCAGCAGCAGTCCGCCGTAGCCGTCCGCGCCGAGGACCGCGATGAGCGCGAGGCCGACCGCGAGCAGCCCCATACCGCTGACGATCGTCAGCGGCGTCCCGAGCTTCGGCAGCAGCCGGGCCCCGACCCCGGTGAGGTTGAGCGCCACGATCACCAGCGCGAGCGGCGCGGTGCGCAGCCCCGCGTCCAGCGCGTCATAGCCGAGCACGAACTGGAGATGCTGGGTGAGCAGGAAGAGCGAACCGCCCATCCCGAAGGCGACGAGGATGCCGCCCGCGACGGCGCCCACGAAGCGGCGGTCCCTGAAGAAGTGCATATCCAGCATCGGATACGGAATATGACGCTCCCACAGCGCGAACCCGGTCAGCACCACGACCCCGATGAAGGCGGACAGCAGCACCCGGACCGAGGTCCAGCCGTGTTCGGGCCCGGCGATGATCGCGTAGACGACTCCGGTCATCCCGATGGTGGAGAGCACCGCGCCCAGCAGATCGGGCCGGTCGCCGACCGGGTCCTTGGACTCGGGCACCAGCCAGATCGCGGCGATCAGCCCGAGCAGCGCGACCGGGATATTGATCAGGAAGATCGAGCCCCACCAGAAGTGCTCCAGCAGCGAGCCGCCGATCAGCGGCCCGGCGGCGAAGCCGAGCGAGCTGACCGCGCCCCACAGGCCGATCGCCTTGGTCCGCTCGGCCGCGTCGAAGATCTGCACCACGACGGCCAGCGTCGTGGTCATCAGCAGCGCACCGCCGATCCCCATGCCCGCGCGGGCGGCGATGAGCTGGCCGGGGCCCTGCGCCAGCGACGCGAACAGCGAGCCGATCCCGAACAGGGCCAGCCCCGCGACCAGCATCTTCTTACGGCCGTAGCGGTCGGCGGCATTGCCCGCCGTGAGCAGCAGCCCCGACTGGACCAGCGAATAGGCGCTGATCATCCACTGGATCTCGGCGGTGCTCGCGTCCATCTCCCGGGCAAGGGAGGGGACCGCGACATTGAGGATCGTGTTGTCCAGCAACACGGTGAGCTGAGCGAGGCAGATCACGGCGAGGATCAGCCAGCGCTGTGGATGACCACCCGGGGACTGGCCGGATGGAGCGGAGGCGGCGTCGGCGGCGGTCGAAACCGTCATGAGGACTCCAGGCAGTGGCTTCTACGGTGTATGACGATATGGCTGCTATACACCGTACAAGCACCGCTGTACGGCGTACAGCGAATTATCGTCCACCCGCCGCAAGCACGTACGGGCCGGTGACCAGGGGAAACCCGGCCACCGGCCCGTACGGGGCGCTGTCGTCAGTCGGAGGACGTCGAGGACTTCTGTGACGTCGAGGACTTCTGTGTCAGGTCATAGAGCGTGGTGCTGCCCACGGTGACCTTCTTGTAGGTCGCCTCGATCCAGGAGGTGATCTGGGACGAGGTCCCCCGGCCGCCGCCCGGCCCGCCGCCCATACCGGTGCCCGAGGAGATGAAGTAGTGGATCTTGCCCTGCTTCACATACTCCTTGAACTGGGCGAGCGTCGGGGACGGGTCGCTGCCGTTGAAGCCGCCGATGGCCATCACGGGCTTCTGGGTGGCGAGTTGATAGCTCGCGGCGTTCTGGGAGCCGATCGCCGCGGCCGCCCAGGTGTAGTCGTCGGCGTTCTTCTCCAGCTTCGCCTCCGTCTTGGCGTCGACCTGCTGGCCGTCGAGCAGTCCGCCCATGCCGCCGCCGCGCCGGCCGCCCTCGCCCATGCCGCCACCGGGCAGCATGCCGGGCCAACCGTTCCGGCCCTGGCCCTGGGCGTTGCCCTTACCGTTCTGCGGAGACTGGCCGCCGCCCGGGAAGCCGCCGCCGGGGAACCCGTTCCGACCGCCCGGCTGACCGCCGCCGGTGCCGCCGCCCGGCATGCCCTGCCGACCGCCCTGACCCTGGCCCTGCTGGGCCTGGCCACCCTGCTGATTGCCCTGACCCTGGCCCTGCTGGCCCGCGCCCTGGCGTCCGTTCTGCATCCCCGGCGGGCCGCCCATCCGGCCGCCGCCCGGGAAGCCGCCACCGGGGCCGCCCATACCGCCCGCCACCGACGGACCGGCCGTCACGATGGAACCGCGCTTCGGGGTGTCCACCGTGTTGAGCGTGTACGCGACCGGCCCGGCCAGCCCCGCCGCAAGGCCCAGGCCCGCCGCGGCCAGCGCCGCCTTACGGCCGAGGCGCGCCGTCAGCAGCAGTCCGGCCGCCGCCGCGAGCCCGCCGATCAGCACCGCCCAGCGCAGCCAGGGGTACCAGTCCGCCGACCGCCCGAGCAGGACGTACGACATAAAGGCGGTGACCGCGACCGTCACGGCCAGCACCGCCGAGGCGGCCGACCCGGCCCGGCCGCCTTCGTTCCGCCGCTCCCACAGCAGCGCCGCGCCCATACCCACGACCGCCGCGATATAGGGCGCCAGGGCGATGTTGTAGTACTGGTGGAAGATCCCGGACATAAAGCTGAAGGTGGCGAACGTCATCAGCAGCGCCCCGCCCCACACCAGGAAGGCCGCGCGCCGGGTGTCGGTGCGCCCGGCCCGCCAGGTCAGCCAGATACCGGCCGCCAGCAGGATGAACGCCGCGGGCAGCAGCCAGGCGATCTGACCGCCCATGTCGGAGCCGAAGAGCCGGTCGATCCCGGTCTCGCCCCAGCCGCCGCCACCCCGGCCGCCCCCGCCGACGCTGCCGGTCTCATTGCCGTTGATCCGGCCCAGCCCGTTGTAGCCGAAGGTCAGCTCCAGGAAGCTGTTGTGCTGCGAACCGCCGATGTACGGACGCGAGGACTCCGGCCACAGCTCGACGATCGCGACCCACCAGCCGCCGGAGACCACCATCGCCAGCCCCGCGAGCAGCAGTTGCCCGATCCGCCGGCCGAACTTCGCCGGGGCGCACACCGCGTACACCACCGCGAGCGGCGGCAGGATCAGCCACGCCTGGAGGGTCTTGGTGAGGAAGCCGAGGCCGAAGCAGACGCCCGCGAGCAGCAGCCACTTGGTGCGGGCGTCCTCCAGCGCGCGCAGCACGCAGTAGACCGCCGAGACCATCAGCAGACACAGCAGCGCGTCGGGGTTGTTGAAGCGGAACATCAGCGCCGCGACCGGGGTGACCGCGAGCGCCGCGCCCGCGATAAGCCCGGCGGCCGCGCCGAACCTGCGGCGTACGGCCGCGTACAGCACTCCGACCGTCGCGACGCCCATCAGCGCCTCGGGGACGAGGACCGCCCAGGAGGAGAGGCCGAAGAGCCGCACCGACAGGGCCATCGGCCACAGCGCGGCCGGGGGCTTGTCGACGGTGATGGAGTTCGCGGCGTCGGAGGAGCCGAAGAAGAACGCCTTCCAGCTCTCGCTGCCCGCCTGGACGGCGGCCGAGTAGAACTGGTTGGCGTAGCCGGACGCGCCCAGGCTCCAGAGGTAGAGCACGGTGGTCACGGCCAGCAGGGCCCACAGGGCGGGCCGCGCCCAGCGCGGGTCCTCCGGCCGTCCCCGCCAGGCCCGCGCCAGCCGCGAACCGCCGGTGGCCGCCGGGGCAGCATCGGTG
>NZ_JAHLEM010000865.1 GCF_018883605.1 Streptomyces niphimycinicus
GGGCGCGGACGCGGACGGCTCGGGGGCCGCTACGGCCGCGGACGGCGCGGACGGCGCGGACGCTGACGGCACCGAGGCCGACAGGGCCGGGCGGCGGGCGGGCTTGCTCACCTGGTCGGCCAGTCTGCTGTGCAGTCGCAGGCCCTGCATCCCGCCGATGCTGATACCACCGTCGGCGACGAGCGTCTGCCCGGTGATGAAACCGGCGTCCTCATGGAGGAGATGCACGATCAACCGGGCCGCCTCCGGCGTCGAGAGGGTGCGGTTCATCAGTTCGTCGACCGCATCCGCGCCGCCGACCGTCGCCGGGCCGTCGAGGTTCACGATGATCTCACTGGCGACGGAGCCCAGCAGTACGGTGTTGACCCGGATGCCCTGGCCGACCAGTTCCAGCGCGAGATAGCGGACCAGCGACTCCAGGGCCGCCTTGGTGACACCACCGGGACCGTAGCCCGGAACCGGCTGGTGCGCCCCGACGCTGGACAGGCAGAGGATGCTCGCGCCCTCGCGTCCCGTCATCAGCTCGGCCGCCCGGCGCGAACAGTGGTAGGCCGCCATCACGTTGGTGGACCACGCCCGTTGCCAGTAGGTGTCGTCGATGTCGAACAGGGGCAGGAACGCCCCGCCCGCGGCGTTGTTGATCAGGATGTCCAGGCCACCGTGGCGCTCCTGGATCAGGTCGAACATCCGGTCGATCTCGCTGGTCTTGGCCACGGAGGCGCGGATGAACTCACAGCTATGGCCTGCCTGTTCCAGTTCCTCCTGGAGCAGCTTCGCCTGGTCGACCGAGTGGAAGTAGTTCACGATCACATGGGCGCCGCCCTGCGCCAGGCGGCGCACGATGTCCGCGCCGAGGCTCTTCGCGGCGCCCGTTACGAGGGCGATCTTGCCCCGCAGGCTGTCGTCCGTCACCCGGCGGCCTCCGCCCGGCCCTGTACGACGCCCTCCGCGATCCGACGCAGCGTACCGGCGGTCAGCAGCGAGGTGTTCGACCTCAGATCGGGCAGGTCGTACCGCTCGGAGACCCGGCCCAGCAGGGTGACCTGCTTGAGCGACTCCACGCCCAGCTCGGACTCCAGGCCGTCGTCCTCGCCGAGCAGGTCCGGCGGGTAGCCCAGGAAGTCACCGTAGAGCGTGCGCAGTTCGGCCAGCACCGTCTCGTAGTCCAGCCCGGCGGACGGCTGGGCGACCGCGTCCACCGGAGCGGCCGACGCGACAGGAGTGGCCGGTGCGACAGGAGCGGCTGGAGCTTCGGCGGTGACAGGAGCGGGCGGGGCGTAGGAAACGGCCGCAGCGGGTGGAGCGGCGGAGACGGGCGGAGCGACCGGGGCAGCCGGAACGACCGCGGAGACCGGGGCGGCGGGTTCCGCGTAGTACGCCGGGGCGGCGGGCACGGGCGCGGAGACCGGGGCCGGCGCCTCGGCGAGGGCGTCCGCCGAAGGCGGGTCGGCCGACTCGGGCGCGCTCACTCGCGCGGAGGGCAGGAGCCTCTCGCTCGGCCGCACCGGCGGGCGCGAAGAGAACGGGCCGATCGCCGTGGGGTCCTCCGCCAATGCCCGGACGGCTCCGACCGGATCGCTCTCGCTGAGCGGTACGACACACCGCACACCCGGGATAGACGCCTCGACGAACTTGGTGACGACAGGCCACTCCCCGCATTCGACGAAGATGTCGGCACCCGCCGCGTGCAGCTCGCGGACCGTTTGCAGCATCCGGACCCGGGCGGTGAGCGCGCCGGCGACGAGGTCGACCGGGTCGTCGTCGCCGACGTCCCGCCCCAGCCAGGGGGAGCGCACCCGCCAGCGTCCGGAACCGTACGCGGCCCTCGGCGCCGTGGCCCGGAGATCCCGCGCGGCCTGCGCCATCGCCGGAGTGTGCGTCGGGTGCGGGACGTCCAGGGGCAGGCTCGGCCAGCCGAGCGCGTCGGCGACCCGCTCCACATGCCGGATCAGTTCCTCGGGCCCGCTGATGACGCTCTGTCGAGGGGCGTTCTCGCAGGCCAGTACCAGGTGGGGATGGTCGATCAGCCCGGCGAGCGACTCCGCCCGCCGACCGTCCACGCCGACCGCGAGCATCTTCCCCCGCCAGCTCTGCCGGGTCAGCGCCTGGGACCGGGCGACGGCCAGCCGCGCGGCGTCCTCCACCGGCAGGTGGCCCGCGGCGGCGAGGGCCCATAGCTCCCCGATGCTCTGTCCGACGATCGCTATGGGCTGGATGCCCTCGGCGACCAGCATGTGGTGCGTCGCGAGGCTGACGGCGAAGATCTCCAGATACTGGACCTCGGGACCGCGCCGGTCGCTCGTGCCGTTGTCCTCGATCAGCCTGGTACTGATGTCGGGCAGCCCCAGGCCCGCGGCTGCCTTGTCGATGCGGGACAGTGCGTCACGGACGGTCTCGTAACGGTCGTGGAGGTCGCGAAGGACGCCCCCGCGCGGAGCGGCCACAGTTCCGGGCATGACGAAGACGGCATCCACCTGTGCATCACCCTCATTTCGGTCCCGGCCTCCGGCGAGGCCGCATCCGCCGGCCGGGCTTCCGAAACGCCATGACGGCGCGACAAAACCCGCGGCAATTCGTTCATTTACTGCGCTATACCGGAGTGGTGGGTCCAGCGAAAGAAACCCCGGGCAGAAATTTGTTTCCCTGCGCATTTTCGCGTCGCACGGGGCTCGCATTTACGGTATCCGGGCCTCTTCCGGAGCGGCAATGATGTTCAGGCAACTAGTTTCAGCCTAAATGGATCATGCATTTCGATCTGGCCAATCCCACACAGGCACCCTTGCCGCCGCGCGGGGGCGCATGCTAGTCCCGACCGTCCGCCACAGGAGCGGCCGCTACTTGACCGTTTCATCACGATTTACTTTCGGGCATTCGTGCACGATTCAACCATACAGAGGCCCTGCTTTGACGATCCGACGTGACCGGGGCCGGTCGCACGGCCAGGGCCGGTCGCCTGCCGTGGCCCGCCCGGTCCGGTTCGTCCGGCACGTTCGCCATTTCGCTATCCGGCCAATCAGCCGACGTATGAGGTGGGTCATGTTTACGAGCGAGACCGCCGAACGACCGCCGGAACGTCGGCTTTTCGCCCGTGGCCCGCGGGCCAGGACCGTGCCGCCGCGATGACCTGATTCCGGCGGCAGAGACAAGCCGTTGCCCGACAGGCACAAGGAACCGTCATCGAGACCGGCGATCCACCACGGCGTTCCGGCAGGTGAGCAGGGTGCCCACGGACCGGAGGGACCGCACCCGCCTCGACTTCCGCGCCCGCCTCGGTCGCGGGCGGGTGCGCGGGGCGACCCCCGGCCATCGACCCGTACGCGGACGCGCGCATCCGGCCTATGACAGAGGCAGAAGCCGCTGGGCCGGCGAAACAACGGTTCCGCTCGGCTGAATGACAGGTCGAGGTAACGGGCCCCGAAAAACGGCGCCAAACACCGGCCACGAATTGTCACTTAGCTTTATCGGCGTGCAACGAGTCGTCGACGACAGGCAGCCGCATGCGCGACGTTCAGTAATCAGGATCGGCAACCGCTCAGCGGGATGTGCGAGCCTTCGCATCGGGCGGCCCGCCCCTGGGCGTGGGCGGTACGCAGAACCATGCGAGGCCCGCGGCGGCCAGGTAGGCGAGTGCGCCGATGGCCATGCTGGTGCGCAGCCCCTCGCCGTAGTCGGCAGCCGTGGCCAGCAGGGTGCCACCGAGTGCCACGCCGATGGCGCTTCCGAGCTGGCGGGTGGTGTTGAACAGGGCGGAGGCGGTCCCTGAATACGCCGGGGGCGCCGCGCCCATGACCGTGGAGGCGGAGCCGGTGAGTGCGAAGGAGGTGCCGAATCCCGCGGCCATCATCGGGGCCACCAGCAGCGGGTAGGCGGGATCGGTTCCCGCCGCGACCCAGCCGGCCAGCCCCAGGCCCGCCAGAAGCATGCCGGTGAACACCAGCGGACGGTCGCCGGTCGTGCGGGCCAGCCGCCCGGACAGTACGGAGGCGAACATGGTCATCGCCACCGCGGGGAACAGCGCCAGGCCGGCGACGAGGGCGCTGTAGCCGCGCTGATGCTGGAAGTCCAGGCTGGCGGTGAACACCATGCCGTAGAAGCCGAAATTGAACAGAAGGCCGATGACGGCTCCGCCGCCCAGCGCACGCGAGCGCAGCAGCCTCGGCGGAACGGCGGGCGAGCGGGCCAGCCGCTCGCGCACCAGGAACGCCATCGCGGCCAGTACGGACAGGCCCACCCCGGCGAGGACGACGGGATCGGACCAGCCACGCCGGCCGGCCTCGTTGAGCGCGGCGGTCAGCGAGGCCACTGCCGCCACGACCGCGCACTGCGCCGGCCAGTCCAGAGCCCGGCCGGTGAGCCGGTCGGAGGGCGCCACATGGCGCAGCGTCAGCATCAGGCAGGCGAGGCCGACGGGCAGATTGATGAGGAACACCCACCGCCAGCCCACGGTGGAGACCAGCAGCCCGCCCAGCAGCGGCCCCGCCGAGGCCGCGATGCCCGCGATGGAGCCCCATACCCCGAAGGCCCGCGAGCGCGCGGCCGGAGCCGGGTATGCCTGCTGGAGAAGGGCCAGCGAGCCGGGCACGATCAACGCCGCACCGAGGCCCTCCACCACCCGGGCGGCGATCAGGACGGGGGCGCTCGGCGCGAATGCGCACGCGGCCGAGGACACGGTGAACACCACCACGCCGGTGCAGAAGATCCGGCGGTTTCCCAGCCTGTCCCCCAGCGCACCGCCGCTCAACAGGAACCCGGCGAAGGCCAGGGTGTACCCGTCGGTGATCCACTGGATGCCGGTGAGCGAAGCCGACAGCTCCCGGCCGATCACCGGCACGGCCACGTTGATGACCGTCACATCAAGGATCACCATGAAGTACCCGGCACACACGGCCAGCAGCGGGACCCAGTACCGCATGCCGGACACCGGGCCGGGCGCGGGAGAGGACGCCGGCTCGCCGCCACCGGCCGACTCCGCGAACGCCACGTCCCCGACTCCGTCCCATCCACGAAGGCTTTACGACAAAAGGCACGATAAGGGATGTATGGATGCGCAGCGGGGTGCGGCGGCCCGGATCACGCTGTGGATACTGGACAGGTGGTCCACCTTCGCGAAGATCCGCATTCCATCCCCATCGAACTGCGGCCCTATCTGGCGGAACTCGTCCGGCGCACCCGCACGGTGTGCGGGCCCCATCTGGTGAGTGTCCTCGCGGTCGGCTCCCTGGCGCTGCGGGACTACCGGCACGGGCGCAGCGACCTCGATGTGACGGTCGCCGTGGAGCCGTCACTGCCCGGACCGGCCCTGCACGACCTGGCCGGGGCTCTCGCCCACCCCCACCTGCCCTGCCCGGCGGCGGGCCTGGAACTGGTGGTCTACGGAACGGATTTCCTCAGTCGCCCCTCCGGTACGGCCGGGTACCTTCTGGACCTCAACACCGGCCCGCTGCTGCCGAACCGGGCCGATGTCGACGCGGCACGCTCCCCCGCGTTCTGGTACGTCATCGACCGTTCCATCGCCCATCAGACCGGGCTCTCGCTGTTCGGCCGCCCCGCGCGGGAGGTGATCGCCGCGCCGGAGCGCCCGGATCTGCTCGCCGCGATCCGCGCTTCCGTCCGTGAGCACAGCGACGGCGAAGGCCACCTCGCGGACAACCGTGTGCTCAACGGCTGCCGCTCGGTGGTGTTCTGCCGTACGGGTCGCTGGATGGCCAAGCGCGGGGCGGCGCGGGAAGTCGCCCTGGCCGAGGAGGACTTCCGGCCGCTCATCGAGGCCGCGGTGCGCAGCTTCGAGCGCCCCCGCTCCTCCGCGATCCCCCTGCCCGCCGCCGCGGTACGAGCCTTTCTGACCTGGGTACGCGAACGGGTCGATCAGACCGCCGCCCGGGCGACCGGGACCTGAGCGGGGAGGCCAGGCGAAGGGCTTGTCGGCAGCACGGCCTTCGCCAACAGCGCGGTCGGCTCAGGGCCGCAGCAGGATGCGGATCGGGTTGCCCTCCCGGTCACGCAACCGGCGGATGGCCTCGTTCACGTCCTCCAGTGGCAGGATCGCGCTGACCGACCCGGAGATGTCCAGACGGCCCCGGGCGGTCAGCTCGACCAGGTCCTCCAGATGCTCCATGCGGTACCCGGTGTGTCCGATCACGGTGTGGCGGTTGCGCACGAAGTGGAGTTCGGGGCCCACGGACAGCGGGTCGGGAGAGATGCCGACGAGCACCAGCCGGCCCCGGTGGCCGAGGGCGCGCTCCGCCTGGGTGAAGGAGGGCGCGCGGCCGACGCAGTCGAAGGCGACGTCCAGACCCTTGCCCGCCGTGATCTCCTTCAGCCTGGCCCGGGTGTCCTCGTCCGTCGGGTCGAGCGCGAAGTCCGCGCCCAGGGCGAGGGCGCGCTCGCGTGCGGCGGGCAGCGGGTCGAGGGCGACGATCGGGGAGGCGCCGCAGATGCGGGTCAGTTGTACGAGGTGGGTGCCCAGGCCCCCCAGCCCCCAGATGCCCACCGATTCGGCGGACCGCAACTGGGCGGTGTCGATGGCGCCGTACGGGGTGGACACGGCGTCGGCGAGCACGGCGGCGTGTTCCAGAGGTACGGAGTCGGGCACGGCGATGAGCGTGGTGGCGTCGGTCAGCACGTACTCGGCCCAGGCCCCGTCGTAGTGGAAGGCCATGACCTGGAGGTCCTCACAGGTGTTCGTGCCACCGCCGAACCGGCAGGCGGGACATGTGCCGCACGCCTTTCCCGCGCCCAGGACCACCCGGTCGCCCGCCTTCCAGTGCCCGGTGCCGCCGCCGACCGCCGCCACCACGCCCGACGCCTCGTGCCCCGGGGTGACCACCGGCAGCCGGGGTGCGATATGGCCGTCGAGCTGGCTCAGGTCCGACTGGCAGATGCCGCACGCGGCCACCTTGACCACGACCTCGCCCGCTCCTGGCCGGGGCACGGGCACATCCTCGACCGTCAGCGTGCCCGCTGCCGTGTCGAACCGGGCCGCGCGCATGGTGGCCGGGAGGGCGTCCGCCACCGCGTCCGCCGCTGCGTGCGCGCCGGAGCGTATCGGTCCTGCGTCCAAGGTCATCCGTGGTTCCTAATCCGTGTGTAGGGATTCCAGCCGGGCCCCGGCGGGGTGGCTGGTCTTGCTGCTGGATGGGGTCGTGGTGGCCCGCGGGTGCCGGGTGAATCCCTTGTGGTTCCCGGCCCTGGAGGCCTTACGAGAGACCGGCGACAGCCGG
>NZ_JAHLEM010000866.1 GCF_018883605.1 Streptomyces niphimycinicus
GACGGCAGGCGGCGGCTGGCCGCCGCGCTGAGCGAGGCCCCGGGCGCCGACCCGGAAGCGGCTTCTCCGGCCCCGGGCGCCAACCCGGAAGCCGCCTCTGCGGACGCGGAGGCGGCCTCCGCCGCCGTCACCGTCGCCGGGCTGCTGGCCGACGCCGAGGGCCCCGGACGCGACGAGGAGGGCGCGCTCGCGCTCGATCTGCTCGCCGTACTGGACGCCCCGCAGCTCGATGTGGAGACGGCCGCGATGCTCGTCGAGTCGCTGCCGGACGGCGCCCGTCTGGTGCTGAGCGGGGATCCCGGGGTGCTGTGGTCCGCCGGTCCCGGCCGGGTCTTCGCGGATCTGGTGGCGGCCCGTCGCTGTCCGCAGGTCGTCTCCCGCACCCCCGATCCGGGCCCGATCGGCGAGCTGGTCTCGGGGATCGGGATCGGCGAGCTCAACCAGGTGGAGGCGCCCGGCAAGGAGGTCGTGATCGTGCCCGTGCGGGACGCGGGCGAGGCGGTGCACCGCACCGTGCAGCTCGTGGCCGACTCGGTGCCCCGTGCGATCGGCATCCCGGCGGAGCAGACCCAGGTGATCACCCCGGGCCACGGTGGCGCGGCCGGCACCCGCGCGCTCAACGCCGCGCTGAAGGCCCGGCTCAACCCCGGCCCCGGCCGGTTCGGCGGGTTCGACCCGGGCGACCGCGTGGCGTACACCCCGGCCCCGGGCCGTACGGTGCCGGGCACCGTGGTCTCGGCGGACGCCGAGGGGCTGCGTCTGGACTGCGCGGGCGCCCCCGTCGTGGTGCCACGTACGGAGGTCGGCGAGCTGGTGCGGCACGGCTGGGCCCTCACCGCGCACCAGGCGGCCGGAGCGCGCTGGCCCGCGGCCGTGGTGGTGCTGCCGGGCGACGCCACGGCGGGGCTGACCCGCGCCTGGATCTACACGGCCTTCAGCCGCGGTGGGCGCCATCTGTCGGTGGTCCACGGCGCGGAGGCGGCGCTGCCGCGGGCGGTGGCGGAGATCCCCTTCAAGGAGCGCACCACACGGCTGCGCGCCCTGCTCCAGGCCCAGGTCCCGGCCGGGCCCACGGGCTGACCGGCGGCCCGGTCCGGGACCGGGACCGGCGGCCCGGTCCCGGCCGCGGCAGGCCACCGGAAACACCAGGGCCCCGGATCGCCCCACCTTGCGGCGGGGCGATCCGGGGCCGGGTGATCGGTCCGGAGCGGCGGTGCTCAGCTACCCGGCTCCAGCGCCTCCAGCTCGTCCTCGTCCTCGAGCTCGTCCTCAAGCTCCTCGTCGAAGACCGAGCTCATGTCGAAGCGGCAGACGACCATATGCGGATCCGCCTGGTCGAACGGGGCCGAGAGCCACTCCCCCGGCTCCGGGGGCTCCTCTGCCGCCACCACCCAGAGCGTGGAGTCGCCCTCCTCCAGGCCGAACTCCTTGTGGCGAGAGGCGATCTCATCGGCCTCGAACTCGCCGAAGACCACGCCCAAGGCGGTGTGCACACTCTCCCCGGCGGCCGCGCCGCCACCCTGCCGGTCGTTCCCGGTGTCGATGTCCGGATCCAGGTCAGCGATCCGCTGCGCCTGCGAGAGCAGCCGCTGCGGTTCGACGACGACGTAGTCCCTGCGGATCAGCACGCTCAGCGCGCTCGGCTCCTCCGGTCCGGCGTAGGCGGGGAGGCGGTCGTCACCAGGGATCTCGAAGGGCGTCACCTCGTCGTAGGCGTCATAGAGCAGCTCGTCGTAGACCTCGGCTGCCGCGGCCAGTTCGTTGAACGCGGCGTAGACGGCCGGATCGCCTTCCCCCGACCGGCGTTCGACAGCGTCGAGGTGACGATCCAGTGCGGCTTTCACCGCTTCGGCAGCGGCGCGTACCTCGGCAGCGGATGGCTGCGCAGCATCAGACATAGTGCAGACGCTATCCGTAGCAGGGCAGTTCCCGCACAATAGATGCGATGCCGGAATACGAATTCTGTGATGTGTATGTGCCGCGCGGGGTTTCCCGCAAGGCCACTACCCGCCTGCTCACCGACCATGCCGAGTACGGACACTGGGAGTTGGATCGCCTGAGACTCAACCCCGACGGCAGCCGCAGAGTGCGATTGCGGCGCCGGATCATCCGCCAGCTCCGGGCCACCTGGTAGCGGGCCGGGACAAGACGGAGCGGGCCCCGCCTGACGCGGGGCCCGCCGTGAGTGACGCCACGGTCACCCGGCGTAGGAGATCCGCCGGTGTGTGATGCGTGGCGTGCGAGGTGCGGTGCGCGGTGTGCGGTGCACGGCGGGTGATGCGTTACGACCACCGCACGGCACGGTCAGCACCTGTCGTACCCGACGCACCCAGCAGCGCGATGCGTGCTCAGCGCTGCGCGGCGCGGGCCCGGCGGTAGAGCACCGTGCCCGCCAGCAGCAGGCCCGCGGCGGCCGGAATGGCCAGTTCGACGGGGCCGGCACCGGTGTGCGCGAGCTGCTCCTTGCCGCCGAGGTTCGCGGACGGGGCGGGGCCGTGGTTTCCCGCCTGCTCGGCGGGGTCGTCCGAGTCACCGCCACCGGGGTTCGAGCCCCCGGGGTTGGCGGGGTTGCCAGGATTGCCGGGGTTCCCCGGCTGACCGGGCTGCCCGGGGTGGCCAGGGTTGCCGGGCTGACCCGGGTTTCCGGGGTTGCCCGGGTGGCCGGGGTTGCCGGGGTTGCCCGGATTCCCAGGGTTGCCGGGGTTCCCAGGGTCACCCGGGTTGCCGGGGTTCCCAGGATTGCCCGGGTTCCCAGGGTTACCCGGATTCCCCGGGTTGCCCGGATTCCCCGGGTTCTCCGGCACCGCCGGGACCGTCTCGGTGCAGCCGGCGTCGTCGCCGCTGTTCCCGAACCCGACCGCGCTGATGTTGTTCCCGCACACATTGACCGGGACGCCGATCGGGGCCTGGATGTTGTTGCCGGAGCCGATCCCCGACGAGTCACTGGCGCTGCCCTGCGCCTGCGGACCGCCGGCCTGGGTACCGCCACCGCCGGACGAGCCGTCCGAACCGCCGCCGCACCGCCCCCCACCGGCGCCGTTGAAGACGCCGATGACGCTCACCGTGTTGCCGCACAGATTCACCGGCACATGCACCGGGGCCTGGATGTTGTTGCCCGAGACGATGCCCGGCGAGTGCGCGGCGCCACCATCGGCCCCCGGACCCGCCGCCTGGGCGTAGCCGCCGGTCACGGCGAGAACGCCGCTCGCCGCGGCTACGGTGATCAGGCCCTTTTTCGCAACCTGTCGCATAACTTTCTGCTCCCCTAGCCTTCCGTCCCGGCCGGAGTGCGCGCGGGCGATCTCGCCCGCACCCCCATCCCCGGACGTCCCGGAGCACGCACACTCCGAGACCGCCCGGGGCTCACACTCCGGTGGACCGTGACCCGATGTCACGTGATCGATGCGGTAGTTGCCGAAGGCGGGGTACAGCACCACCCCTTGTCGGCACCGCGGCCCGGTTACGAGCCGCACACACCATGTAACGAGGAGGGAGCAATCAAGCTATCAAGCTACGACACCATTCACCCTTTTTGGTTCCTTCGGTATGTGTGATCGATTAGGCCGTTCGTGCAGCCCTCAGCAGGCGTCCAGGAACCGGTCCAGCACCCGCACGCCGAACTTCAGCCCGTCCACCGGCACCCGCTCGTCGACCCCGTGGAACATCCCGGCGAAGTCCAGCTCGGGGGGCAGCCGCAGCGGCGCGAATCCGAAGCAGCGGATGCCGAGGTCGTCGAAGGACTTCGCGTCCGTACCGCCCGAGAGGCAGTACGGCACGGCGCGGGCGATCGGGTCCTCGGCCTTCAGCGCCGACTGCATGGCCTCGACCAGCGCCCCGTCGAAGTTGGTCTCCAGCGCCTTGTCCGCGTGCACGTCCTCCCGCTTGACCCGCGGGCCGAGGATGCGGTCGAGGTCGGTCAGGAACTCCTCCTCGAACCCCGGCAGGAAGCGCCCGTCCACATGCGCCGTGGCCTGCCCCGGAATGACGTTGACCTTGTAGCCGGCGCTGAGCATGGTCGGGGCGGCGGTGTTCTGGAGCGTGGCCCCGATGATCTTCGCGATGCCGCCCAGCTTGGCCAGCGTCTCGTCCATGTTCTCCGGGTCGAGCGGGGTGCCGAGCGCATCGGACAGCTCGTCCAGGAAGGACCGTACGGTCTTGGTGACCCGCACCGGGAACTTGTGCCGCCCGAGCCGCCCGACCGCCTCCGTCAGCTCCGTGATGGCGTTGTCGTTGTTGGTCATCGAGCCGTGCCCCGCGGTGCCGTCCACCGTGAGCCGCATCCAGTGCATGCCCTTCTGCGCGGTCTCGATCAGATAGAGCCGCAGATCCTCGTTGACGGTGAAGGAGAAGCCGCCGACCTCGCCGATCGCCTCCGTCACGCCCTCGAAGAGGTCGGGGTGGTTGTTGACCAGGTGCCTGGCTCCGTAGACCCCGCCCGCCTCCTCATCGGCGAGAAAGGCCAGCACGATGTCGCGCGGGGGCTTGCGGCCGCTGCGCAGCCGGTCCCGGACCACCGCGAGCGTCATCGCGTCCATGTCCTTCATGTCCACCGCGCCCCGGCCCCAGACGCAGTCGTCTGCGATCTCGCCGGAGAAGGGGTGGTGGGTCCAGTCCTCAGCGTTGGCCGGTACGACGTCGGTGTGGCCGTGGATCAGCAGCGCCGGACGGGACGGATCCTCCCCCTCGATCCGCGCCACGGTCGACGCCCTGCCCTTGTGCGACTCGAAGATCTTCGGTTCGAGCCCCACCTCGGCAAGCTTCTCGGCCACGTACTCGGCGGCCGCGCGCTCACCGGGGCCGGAGTGGTCGCCATAGTTACTGGTGTCGATCCGGATCAGGTCACGGCAGAGGTTGACCACCTCGTCCTCGCCCCTGACCGTTCCGGTCGTCGTCGCGCCCGAAAGCGACTCACTCACGATGCCTCCTCGTCGTTGCGCTGCCGCGGGAAGCCCAGGTACGGACCCCCGCGGCAGGGGTCACCCGCCCATCCTCCTCCGCTCGCCCGCCCAGCCCAAGGCTGCAATACCGCCGTCATGCCCCCGTCACACCGCGCGGCCGCCATGGGCGCGACCGGCTGTGATCGAGCACGTCCCGATGTTTGCTATGGTTTTCCACGTCGGAACGGCCGCGGGCCGACCGGTAGACACCTGGTCCGGGTGGCGGAATGGCAGACGCGCTAGCTTGAGGTGCTAGTGCCCTTTATCGGGCGTGGGGGTTCAAGTCCCCCCTCGGACACGTATCATTTCCCCACGGTTGCTTGTCGACCGTGGGGATTTGTCATTCGTCGGGTCGAACGTGACCTCGGCGCGCGCACCACAGCGGCCAGATCCTTGATCGAGCGGACGAGCCGGGCGACCTCAAGCGGGA
>NZ_JAHLEM010000867.1 GCF_018883605.1 Streptomyces niphimycinicus
GTATCATTTCCCCACGGTTGCTTGTCGACCGTGGGGATTTGTCATTCGTCGGGTCGAACGTGACCTCGGCGCGCGCACCACAGCGGCCAGATCCTTGATCGAGCGGACGAGCCGGGCGACCTCAAGCGGGACATCCTGGCCCGCCCCCCTCCAAGGACGCGATCAAGACCTGTTCCCGCCCAACGGTGCCTGGCTCCAGCGAACTCCCAGCCCGTCCGCCGATGCGCGTTCAGCCTGCTCGACGAGCACCCGTTCGACGTCGTACAGGAAACCGCGTACCCCGGGGGGCGTGAGCGCCCGGCTGTCGGCGTTGAGCACCAGGCGGATCCAGCCCGGTTCCTCGTCGTCGATCACCAGGAAGAAGGTCTCGCCCTCCTCGAACTCGTGCGGCGCGACGACGGTGTCCGCCATCGCCGTGCGCAACGTGGCGCCGGACACCACGGGCGCCGGTTCCCCGGCCGCCTCGGGCAGGCCGTGCCCCGCCCGGATGTCGTTGAAGCAGTACGACAGGTCGACGGGGACGCCCCGCTCGCGGGCGACCGCGTCGAACAGGTCCGCCACCTCGTCCGGGTCGTACAGGCCGTTGGCGTAGGCGGCGGTGGACGCGGCCAGGGCGCGCCGGGCGATGTCCTCGACGCGATCGCCGCTCAGGTCGATCGTCACGGCGACCTCGGCGTGCAGATTGGCGACGGTGCCGCGCAGCCCCGGGTCGGACCGGTTGGCCGTCAGCAGGCGCAGGGTGCACGAGGGCAGCCCGGCCCGGCGCCCGAGCAGCAGCGCAACGACGGTCAGCAGCACCGCGGAGGTGCTCACCCGCCAGTGCCGTGCCAGCACCGGCACGGCGAGGGCCACCGCCCGGGAGTCCATGGCGGCGCTGTACCGGCCGGCCGGCTCCCGTCCCGCTTCGCCGTCTACGGGGAACAGCGTGGCGGGCGCGCCGGCGATCTGCCGGCGCCAATACGCATGCGCCCGGTGCAGCAGGGCCCGGCCGCGCGGGGAGTGCTCGAACCCGGCCTGCTCGACGGGCTGCCGGGAGAGCACGGCGGGCGGGAAGGGACGGCCGGCCGCGGCGGCGTCGAGCAGCCGCAGCACCTCGTCGGCCAGCAGGCGCAGCGACATCAGGTCCGCCGCCAGGTGGGAGACGCAGAACGCGGCGAGCACCGGTGCTCCGTCGACGACGACTGCCATGAACCGGATCAGCGGGGCACGGGCCGGTTCGAAGGCGGTGTGCCGCATGCGGTGCCGCCAGGCGTCCAGCACGCCCGTCGGGTCCTCGCCGGGTCCGGCGGTCCACACCTCGGCCTCGTACTCCCCCGACTGCGCGATCTGCTGCACCAGGCCGCCGTCCCCGGCACGTTGGAAGCCGGTGCGCAGCGACTCGTGGCGGCCGAGCAGCTCCGTGAAGACGGCCAGCAGGTCCTGTGCGGTGCCGCGGCCGGGCAGTTCCACCCAGTGGCACACGTTGTAGAAGGCGGCGTCGGGCAGTTGGCGCTCGATCAGGTTCCACATGTGCCGCTGGGCGCAGGTGGCCGGCGCGGTGGCGGTGCGCCGCCCGCGGAACGGAACACGGTGGTGCACGAGTACGGTCACGGCTGGCTCCTCTTTCTGGAGTGCACACCCGCGCTCACCGTAGTGACAGCTCCGTACCACCGGCACCCGCACCTATGGGCCTGCCCGTTCGGGTATACCGTTCGTGCGCCCGTCTGAGACTTCCCCACACCGGCCGCGTCCAGGAGCATCGGCACATGGACGGTCCCCGCCGCGCCACGACCTGTGGCGGACCGGTGCCC
>NZ_JAHLEM010000868.1 GCF_018883605.1 Streptomyces niphimycinicus
TCTGCCTGTGGAGACGGTGTGAGACCTCAACGGGAGTCCTCCCGGACGGGGCGGTCGTCGGTGAAGCAGGAACCCCAGCGGGCGACCGCTGGAACCCCCCGCCTTTAAGCGGGGGAGGAAGTCAAGGTGGTACGTCCTCCTCGACGGCAGATCCGGTCGTCGGCCGGCGATGTGGCCCCATGGGACCACGGCCATTGGGCCGCGGGCGCGCCGGGGAGGCCAAACGCCGCGAACGGAACCGGAGTTCCCGGCCCGGGGACCGCCCCGGGCCGGGGAGCCCGTCAGTCCTCGTCCTCCTCGTCCTCGAAGGCGTCGCCGATCTCGTCGACGACCTCCGCGGCGACCATTCCGCCGACGACGCCGACCGCGACACCCGCCGCGACGCCACCGACGATCGCCGCGGTGCTCGGGCCGGAGCGCCGCCCGCCGTCATGGTGGTGGTCCGCATGGCCGTGACCGTCGTGGTGGCCGTAGCCGGGCGCGCCGTACTCGCCGTGGCCGTACGAGCCGTGGGAGCCGTACGAGCCATGCGCGGCGCGCCGCTCGACGAGGCTGCGGATCCAGGCGTCGACCTCGGTGTTCCAGTCGCGGTGCTCGACGCCCTCATGGCCGACGGTGAAGAGCGTGAGGGCGTCGCCCCCGGAGGAGAAGAGCCCGCCGCGCTTGTCGGCCTCCAGGACGACGTCCATGCCGCCCGGGTTCGCCAGGAAGGTCACCTCGAGCTCGTTGATGGCGTGGGCGTACTGGGGGGCCGGGGCGAGTTCGATCTCCTGGTAGAACGGCAGCCGCTGCCCGGTGCCGCCCACATGGCCCAGTTCCAGATCGGCGGACTTGAAGCCGAAGCCGAGCTGTCCCAGCGCCTCCAGAACGGCCTCCTGGACCGGCAGCGGATTCACGGTCAGTTGGTCGAGGTCGCCCTTGTCCTTCGCGCCCGCGATCTCCAGCCCGGTGCGGACGCCGAGGATGATGCCCAGCGGCTGCCCGTACAGCTCGGTGATCGGGGTCTCCCAGGGGAGGTGGGCCGTGAACGGGAGGCTGCGCTGTTCGCCCTCGGCGAGCCGGAAGCCGCCGCCGACGGTGAAGCGGTCGAAGAGGACGACCCCTTCCCGCTCCTCCTCGCCGCGCTCGTCCTCCACCCGGGCCACCAGCTCCAGCGTGATCTGCTCGATCTGGAAGTCCGCCGTGCCGCCACGGAGATGGACCTGACCGGTCAGCGGCCCGCCGGGGCGTACCGGGCCGGGGTCCAGCACCGTGTCCACGGTGGGCCCGCCGACACCGAGCGAGCCGAGCAGTCGTTTGAACACCATCGTGGCGTTCACTCCTTCGCTATGCCTACTGCACGCGTGAGCGTGGGGGTTACGGGCGCGTGCGGTGGAGGACGGCGGTCGCGCGACAACGGGTGATGGGCCGCGGAACGTTCGCGGCCCATCGCACGTTCACCGTGTGTCCGCCCTCCGTGCTTCTACACGCATGTAGAAGCATAGAGGTGTGCGCCCCCTTGAAATGGCCATCTCCGTGCGTTGGCGGCGGAAGTCCGAAAATGATCACTCGGCGGGCCGGGCGGAGGGCCGTTCGGGGGAGTGCCGTTCGCGGGAGGCGTCTTCGCCCAGGCTGCGGGTCACCGTGTCGGCGAAGGCCCGGGCCAGCGGCGGCAGCGCGTCCCAGCGGCGTGCGGCCCAGCCGACCGGCAGTGGCGGCAGCGCGGGGATCGGGACGAGCCGCAGCGGCCCCTCGCTCCCGGGCACCGGCAGCCCCGGCAGGGCGGGCACCACGGCGCGCCCCAGACCGAGTTCGGCCAGCAGCAGGGCCGTGTCCCAGTCGGCGACACCGGTATCGGAACCGGCCCGGATGCCCAGCTCGGCCAGTGCCGCGTGGAGGCGCCCGCCGGAGGTGGAGTTCGGCGGCAACCGTAAGAGCCGGACATCGGCGAGGTCGGACACCTCCACGTGCGACCGGGCCGCGAGCGGATCCCCGGCCCGCATGGCGAGCACCCAGGGCAGCTCGGCCACCGGCCGCTGCTCGACACCGCGCACCGGGGCACCGAGGGTGATCCAGGCCAGATCCAGATGGCCGGCGATGAGCGCGTCGAGACAGCCGCGGCTGGAACTCTCGGTCTGGAACTCCAGGTTCACGTTCGGATAGCGGCGCCGGAAGGAGACGATCGCCCCGGCCATGAAGTGCCGCACAGTGGTGCTGCCGGTGGTGATCCGCACGGCCCCGCTCTCCCCGTGCACGAGGTCGCTCAGCCGGCGCAGCGCCAGATCGAGCCCGGCGATCCCGTCGGCGGCGGCCTCGCACAGAATGCGTCCCGCCAAAGTGGGCACGACCCCGCGCGGCTGGCGCTCCAGCAGGCTCACGCCGGTCTCGCGTTCCAGCCGCTTCACCCGCTGGCTCACCGCAGACTGTGTGCAGGTCAGCTCCCGGGCGACGGCGCTGAGGCTTCCGGCGCGGCACACGGCCACGAACACCCGCAGATCATCGAGAGTCATAACCTCCAAGTTAGAGCTTGGAGTTGGCGAGCAATCCCCAGGATTGACTGGGGTGGCCGCTGGTCGGGACGATCGTTGTAGGGCTCAGGCGGCAACCCGTACGGCGCTCGCACGAGGATCCGGACCGGGTGCCGGTGCGGTACGGGTGCCGACCTGCCCAGCACCGAAAGGACCCGACCTGTGCCTGCTGCTCCCCCTCCTGCCGCCGCCGACCGGGCCGTCACACTTCTGCGCCGCCTGGGCGCCGCGCGCATCGCCCACCCCGGCGGCACCCTCCTCGCCCACCTCCAGCGCGTACGGGCCCGGCTCGCCGCCTACGGCGCCCGCCCCGAGCTCCAGCTCGCCGGGCTGTGCCACGCGTTCTACGGAACCGACGGCTTTCCCGTCACCCTGCTGTCCCTCGGGCGTCGCGGCGAACTCGTGGCGGTGATCGGCTCGGAGGCCGAAGCCATCGTGTACCTCTACGCGAGCTGTGACCGTAAGTCCACCTGTCGGGCGCTCGGGGACGCCGACGTGGTCTTCCACGACCGTTTCACTGGTCGTACGCACACCCCGGAACCCCGGCTGCTCCGGGACTTCGCCGAGCTGTCGGCCGCCAATGAACTCGACCTCGCCCGCCGGGACCCCGCCCTCCGGGAGCGGCGTGGCCCCGAACTCCTCGCCCTGTTCACCCACTTCCGCCCGCTGCTCAGCCGGCCGGCCTGGCTGGACGGGCGCGCGGTCCTCGCGCCGTCGCCCCTCGTCCGCGACTGAGGACCGTGCGCACGCCTGAGGGCCTCGCGGACGACTGACGCCCTGTCACCAGGCGTGCGGCCCTGCGGGCGCGGGTGCGATAACGCCCGGAGCGCGGGACCGCAAAACGCCGCGCCGCACCGTTCACCTTTTCGGCTCGTTCTCGTCGTCCGTACGCTCCGCACGGAATTTTGCGATCACGAATTGCCGGAAGCGTTCGCGCACGGTAATGGCTTGGTCAACTCTGTGGAGACCGTAAAACGATCTAGTAATTCACCGTGAAAGAGATGACCGGAACAATGCCTTGACCGGAATCATGCCGGGCGCGGAGACTCAAAGCGCACTCACGCATCAGGAGCCGCAAGCGACGTTCCGAATCCTGCGATACCGGTTTCGCGGGGGCGTGCGACCGGGGGAAGTGTAAGGAGATTGTGTGCGCACGGCGGGAAATCCGTACGTGTGATCTTCACTTCCCCTCCTCATCTCTTGATGCGCGAAGAGAATGGAGGGGGAATGCCGACGCCCGCGGGCTATCCCGGTGTCTACATCGAAGAGCTTCCCAGCAGCGTCCGTACCATCGCCTCGGTCACCACCTCGGTGACCGCGTTCGTGGGCCACACCCGGCGGGGCCCGCTCAACACCCCGGTGCGCATCACCAGTTTCGCCGACTTCGAGCGCCGCTTCGGGGGCCTGACCTCGCAGAGCGCCGTCGGCTACGCGGTGCACCAGTTCTTCGGCAACGGCGGCACCGTGGCGGTCGTCGTCCGCGTGACCAAGGCCGGCACCGGCAAGGCCGCCTGCGTCACCCTCGACTCCACCGAGGGCCACAGCGAATGCCCGGTGCTGGAGGTGCACGCCAAGGAGCCCGGCCACTGGGGCTCGGGCCTGCGGCTGGCCGTCGACTACGACACGCCGTGCCCGGAGGAGACCTTCAACCTCCATGTGCTCGATGCCCGGGGCACCTCCCGGGAGTCCTTCACCAGCCTGTCCATGGACCCCGCCCACGGCCGCCACGCCGAGACCGTGATCAACGCCGGGTCGGCGCTGATCCGGGTCAAGGCCGTCGGCGAGGGCCGGCCGGACCCCTCCGGCACGGTCTCCAAGCCGTTCGCGGGCGAACTCCCCGATCTGGGTGTCGAGCTGACGGTCAAGATCGGCGAGGTGGAGCGGTCGTTCACGCTGTACGACCCGGACTGCGACGGCGAGGCTCCGTGCGACGTCACCGAGCTGGCCCTGCTCCTGGAGCGCAAGCTGCGCGCACTGCCCGACGCGCCCGGCAAGCACGCCTTCGCGGGCACCGAGGTCACCGCGTTCGGCCGCCGCCTCCAGGTCGTCGCCGGCTCCATCGACCCCGACGACGTGGTGCGCTTCCTGGGCGAATGCGCCAATGACCTCGGCCTTGAGGCATCGGTCAACCCGCCCGTCTTCCCGCTGTCCGGCGGCGAGGACGGCGCCCCGCCCGGCCCCCGCGACCTCATCGGCAGCGAGGCGGACAAGACCGGCCTGCAAGCGCTGCGCGACATCGAGGACGTCAATCTGCTGTCGCTGCCCGAGCTCGCCGGGTACGAGTCCGTCGGCGACATGGTCACCGTGCTGTCGGCGGCCGACCGGCTGTGCCGGGAGCGGCGGATCTTCCTGCTCGTCGACGCGCCCTCCGCCTGGGGCAGCGTGGACGCGGCCCGCGCCGGGATCGGCGCCTTCGAGCCGGTCCGCAGCGACCACGCCGCGCTGTACTTCCCGCAGTTGCGGCTCACCGACCCGCTCACCGGGCGGCTGCGCGCCTTCCCGCCCTCCGGGGCACTCGCGGGCGTCATCGCCCGTACGGACGGCGAACGCGGCGTGTGGAAGGCACCGGCCGGGACCGAGGCGCGGCTGGCCGGGGTGTACTCGCTCGGCGTCCAGTTGACCGACCGCGAGAACGGACTGCTCAACCCGCTGGGCATCAACTGCCTGCGCACCTTCCCGGTGGTGGGCCCGCTGGTCTGGGGCGCCCGTACGCTGCGGGGCGCCGACGCACAGAGCAGCGAATGGAAGTACGTCCCGGTACGGCGGCTGGCGCTGCATATCGAGGAGAGCCTGCGCCGCGGACTGCAATGGGTCGTTTTCGAACCCAATACCGAGCAGTTGTGGCAGCAGATCCGGCTGAACGCCTCCGGCTATCTGCACACCCTGTTCGAGAAGGGCGCGTTCAAGGGGGGCACTCCGCGTCAGGCGTACTTCGTCAAGTGCGACAAGGACACCACGACGGACGAGGACATCGCCAACGGCATCGTGAATGTCGTGGTCGGTATTGCGCCGGTCAAGCCCGCGGAGTTCGTGATCGTCAAGATCCAGCAGATGGCCGGACAGTTCGAGATTTAGGAATGTGATGGCTGAGTTCCAGGTCAACGCCCATCGCTTCGACCCGTACAAGAACTTTAAGTTTCTGGTCCTCTGGGACGGTCGTACGGTCGCGGGCATCAGCAAAATCAGTCCGCTCAAGCGCACCACCGAGGTCGTCAAGCACCGCAACGGCGGCGACCCCAGCTCGCCCCGCAAGTCCCCGGGCCGGTCCGAGTTCGAGGGGATCACCCTGGAGCGCGGCGTCACCCACGACCCCGAATTCGACCGCTGGGCCAACAAGGTCTGGCAGGTCGGCGCGGGGCTCGGCGCCGAGGTCTCGCTCGCCGACTTCCGCAAGGACATCGTCATCCAGGTCCTCAACGAGGCGGGCCAGGTCGCCGTCTCGCACAAGCTCTACCGGACCTGGCCGAGCGAGTACCAGGTCCTCGGCGAGCTGGATGCCAACGCCAACGCGGTCGCGATCCAGAGCCTGAAGCTGGAGTGCGAGGGCTGGGAGCGGGACTACGAGGTGCCGGAGCCGGAAGAGCCCTCGTTCACCCACCCCGCGTAGGCGGGGAGCGGACGGCCTGAGAGATGGGGAACACGGGGCCCGCGGAGCTGCTGGCCATCTGGGAGGCGGGGCTGGCGCACCACGGCCCCGGCCGCGCCCTGCTGCTGCACCGGGCCGCCCGCCCGGAATCCGCCGCGGACGAACTGCGGTCGCTGCCGGTGGGCGAGCGCGAGGCGGACCTGTACGCCCTGCGGCGCGCGCTCTTCGGCGAGCGGATGCAGATCCGGGCCGAATGCGGTGCGTGCGGCGAGGCCATGGAGTTCGACCTCGACGCCCGCGACCTGGGGGTGCGCCCGCGGGAGCGGGACGGGCCGCTCCGGGTGGAGGAGGGCGAGTGGACGGTCGAGTTCCGGCTGCCCACCGTCGCCGACCTCGAGGCGGCCGCGCAGGCGGTGGCCGGAGGGGGCGGTCGTGCGGTGAGCGAAACGGGCGGTCGTGCGACGTCAGGAGCGGGCGGGCCCGGGGGCGGGGACGGGGCCGGACTCCTGGGTGAGGACGTGGGCGTGGGCGTGGGCGGGCTCGTGGGCGCGGACGGCAGCGAGGCCGCCCATACGTCCCCGTCCACGTCCACGGCCGCGGCCCGCGCCCGGCGGGCCCTGCTCGCCCGTTGCCTCGTCTCCGTACACCGCGCGGGGCAGCCCGTCCCGGCCGACCGCCTCCCGGTGGCCGAACTGCCCGAGCCGGTGCAGCGGAAGCTCGCCGAGGCCGCCGAACACGCCGACCCGGCGGCCGATGTGACGCTCAACGTCGCCTGCCCCGAATGCGGTGAGGCCACCAGGGCCGAGCTGGATATCGCCTCCTACCTGTGGGCCGAACTCGACCACTGGGCACGGGACCTGCTCCTCGATGTCCACTTGCTCGCCACCGCATACGGCTGGAGCGAGCCTCAGATCCTGGCGCTCAGCCCGCTGCGGCGCCGCTACTACCTGGAGCTGTGCGCAGATGGCTGACTTCTTCGACCGGCTGCTCGCGCGGCACGCCCCTGTGCCCGCGCCCGGGCGGGTGGCGGGCGGCGGCGGCGACCGCCCGGTCCGGGCCCG
>NZ_JAHLEM010000869.1 GCF_018883605.1 Streptomyces niphimycinicus
CCGCATGTGGACTGGGACAGCGGTGCGGTGCGGCTGCTGACCGAGGCGGTGGAGTGGCCGATCGGTGAGCGGCCGCGCCGGGCCGGTGTGTCCTCGTTCGGCGCCTCCGGCACCAACGCGCATCTCCTTCTGGAGCAGGCCCCCGAGCCGGTCGAGGGTGTCACGACCGAACCCGTGATCTCCCCCGATATGCGGGCGGTTCCATGGCCGTTGTCCGCGCGGAGTGCGGAGGCGCTGCGTGGCCAGGCCGCCGCGCTGGCCGAACGCGTCGCCAACTGCCCGGAGACCCCGGCGGTCGAGGTGGGCTGGTCACTTGCCACCACGCGATCTCTGTTCGAGCACCGGGCGGTGGCGCTGGGCGATGACCGCGCCGAGCTGCTTGCCGCCGTGGAGGCACTGGCGAGCGGTGAACCACATCCGGGTGTCGTACTCCCCGGCAGCGGAGCGGCGACGGGCAAGACCGTATGGCTCTTCAGCGGTCAGGGCAGTCAGCGCCAGGGGATGGGGGCCGGGCTGTACGAACGGTTCCCGGTGTTCGCCACCGCGTTCGACGAAGTCTGCGGCCTGCTCGACTCCCACCTGGAACATCCCCTCCACTGCGTGGTCTTCGACGGTGTGGCCGAGCGGCCGGGGCTGCTGGATCACACCACCTACGCCCAAGCGGGGCTGTTCGCCCTGCATATCGCCCTGGCGCGGTTGCTCGACTCGGTCGGCGTACGCCCCGACGCGGTCATCGGCCACTCCATCGGCGAGATCGCCGCCGCCCACGTCGCCGGGGTCTTCGACCTTCCCGACGCCTGTCGCCTCGTCGCCGCCCGCGCCACCCTGATGGGTGGGCTTCCCGAGGGCGGAGGCATGGTCACCATCGCGGCCACCGCTGATGAACTCGCCGAGGACCTGGCCCGATACGACGGCCAGGTGGGTATCGCCGCCGTGAACACTCCCGGCAACACCGTCATCTCCGGACCGATCGACGTTGTCACCGACATCAGCGCCACCTGGGCGGCCAAGGGCCGTAAGACCAGGACCCTGACCGTCAGCCACGCCTTCCACTCCCCGCTGATGGACCCGATCCTGGAGCCGTTCGCGCAGGCCATCGACGGCCTGACCTTCCACCGGCCCATCCTCCCGGTGCTCAGCAACCTCACCGGTGAGCCGGCCGACGAGGAAATGGCCACGCCGGGCTACTGGGTGCGCCACATCCGCCAACCCGTCCGCTTCCACCCCGCCATCGCCCATATCGCGCCCGAAACCGGCGTCTTCCTCGAACTCGGCCCCGACTCCGTTCTCGCCACCGCGACCCAGCACACCCTTCAGCACCTCACCCCGGACGAGGCGACGACGGACGCGGACAGCCACGAGGGAGGGGACGCGGCCGAGCGGCCGGCACCCCTGGTCACAGCCACCCTGAGCCGTAAGCGACCCGATGCGCACGCACTCGGCCACGCCCTCGCCCAACTGCACACCCATGGCACCGATATCGACTGGGCCCACTGGTTCCCGGCCGACCCGGCGCCCCGGACGGTCGACCTGCCCACGTACGCCTTTCAGCGCGCGCGCTACTGGCTGGCCCAGGGCGGTGGTGTCGGGGATGTGGGGGCCGCAGGGCTCCAGCGTGTCGAGCATGCCCAGCTTCCGGCGGCCGTCGGCCTCGCCGATGGCGGGCTGCTGCTCACCGGCCGGATCTCGGCCGGTGGCGGTGCCGGGGGCTGGCCGGCCGAGCATGTGATGGCGGGCGCCGTGCTGGCCCCGGGCGCGGCGCTGGTGGAGTGGGCGCTGCGGGCCGCCGATGAGGCGGGCTGCGGCGGGGTGGAGGAGCTGGCGCTCCACGTCCCGCTCGTGCTGCCCGCGTCCGGTGGGCTGCGCGTTCAGGTGGTGGTCGGCGTGGCCACCGAGGACGGGCGGCGTGATGTGCGGGTGTACTCCCGGCCCGACCGCGATGTCGAGCCCGGTGCCGAGCCGGGCTGGGTATGCCATGCCGAGGGCGTTCTGAGTCCGCCGTCCCCGCAGAGCCCCGCGCGGGGTCCGGTGGGCGAGCCGGGCCCGGCATGGCCCCCGGCGGGCGCGGAGCCCGTACGGCTGGACGGGTTCTACGAGCGCGCCGCGGCGTCGGGGTACGCCTACGGGCCGTCGTTCCGTGGCCTGCGGGCCGTATGGCGGGACGGCGCGGAGGTGTTCGCCGAAGTGGCGCTGCCCGAGGCCGCCGGAGACCCGGAGGGATTCGGTATCCATCCGGCGCTGCTGGACGCCGCGCTCCATCCGGCGTTCCTCCTCGACCGGCCCGGGCAGGAGAACGAGGACGGCCGGGTGTGGCTGCCGTTCGCCTGGAACGGCGTGTCGCTGTGGGCGGGCGGTGCCACGACCGTACGGGTCCGGCTCTCGCCCCGGGAGCAGGAGGCGGGTGGCTCCGAGGGCGAACGCGGTCTGCGGGTCGAGGTGGCCGACGCTCTGGGCGCTCCGGTGCTGACCGTTGACTCGCTGGTGATGCGACCGGCCGACATGGACCAACTGCGCACCTCCGGCGGGACGGAGGTGGACGGGCTGTTCACCCTGGAGTGGACGCCCCTGCCCGTCCCCGCACCGGACACCGGCGCCGGACGGCGGGAGCCGGATCCGGCGGACGGCGGTGAGTGGGTGGTTCTGGGCCCGCAGGAGTACGGGCCGATCGTGCCGGGCGCGGTACACCATCGGCATGTGGATGCGCTGGTGTCCGCCCTCGACGGTGACGGCCCCGCCCCCTCGGTGGCCATCGCGTATCCGCCCGCGTTCGGCGGCCCGTCCGGCGGGGACACGGGTACGGACCTGGCGGCCGCCGGTCTGGCGGCCTCGGAGCGGGTGCTGGAACTGGTGCGGGGCTGGCTGGCCGAACCTCGGCTGGCGGAGACGCGGCTGGTGGTGGTCACGCGGGGAGCGGTCGCGATCGAGACCTCCGACGCGGAGGGCGCCCCCGAGGCGGACGATGTCTCCGAAAGGGACGGCGCCCCCGACGCGGACGGCGCCCCCCACGCCGATTGCGCCGGAGACGGCGGCCTGGATGTGGCCGGGGCCGCCGTGTGCGGCCTGGTGCGCAGTGCGCAGGCCGAGAACCCGGGGCGATTCCTTCTGGTCGATCTCGACCCGGACTCCGAGCCGCTCGAAGAGAGCGTGCGCAGCGCCGTGGCATGGGCGGCGCACCTGGACGAGCCGCAGGTCGCGCTGCGGGCGGGGCGGCTCCGGGTGCCCCGGCTGATGCGTGCCGGTGGTATGAGCAGCGGGGGTGTGGCCGCACTGGTGGGACAGCCCGCGTGGCGGCTGGAGCTGACCGGCGCGGCCACGGTGGACAACGTGAAGCCGGTGCCGTGCCCGGAGGTGCTGGAGCCCCTCGGACCGCGTCGGGTACGGGTGGCGGTGCACGCGGCCGGTATCAACTTCCGTGACGCGCTGATCAGTTTGGGCATGGTCCCCGGCCAGACCGGGCTCGGTGGCGAAGGCGCCGGTGTGGTGCTGGCCGTCGGCCCCGAGGTGACCGGGGTCGCGGTGGGCGACCGGGTCATGGGGGTCTTCGACCGCGCGTTCGGCCCGACGGCGGTGACCGATGCCCGTATGGTGGCGCCCGTTCCCGCCGGGTGGACCGCTCAGCAAGCGGCCTCGGTGCCGGTGGCGTTCCTGACCGCCTGGTACGGGCTCGTGGAGCTGGCCCGGCTCCGGGCCGGGGAGAAGGTCCTGATCCATGCCGCGACCGGCGGTGTGGGCATGGCGGCCGTACGGATCGCCCGTCATCTGGGGGCGGAGGTCTACGCGACAGCGAGCCCCGGCAAGCATGCGGTGCTGGAGGCGATGGGCATCGACGAGGCGCACCGGGCCTCGTCACGCGATCTGGACTTCGAGGAGGTGTTCCGCGAGGACACCGGCGGGCGTGGCGTCGATGTGGTGCTCAACAGCCTCGCCGGACCCTTCGTCGACGCATCGCTACGGCTGCTGGGCGAGGGCGGCCGACTGATGGAGATGGGCAAGACCGACCTCCGTGACCCCGAGTGCGTCGCGGAGGAGCACCCCGGAGTGACGTACCAGGTCTACGACCTGATCACCGACGCCGGGCCCGAACACATCGGCCGGATGCTGGGCGAACTGGGCGAGCTGTTCACCACCGGAGCCCTGCGGCCGCTGCCGGTGCGGACCTGGCCGCTCAGCCGGACACGTGAGGCGCTGCGCCATCTCAGCCAGGCCCGGCACACCGGCAAGCTGGTGCTGGACGTCCCCGCCCCGGTGGACCCGGACGGCACCGTCCTCATCACCGGTGGCACCGGCACCCTGGGCGCGCTGGTCGCCGAACACCTCGTACGTGTCTGGCGGATCGGGCATCTGCTGCTGGTGAGCCGCCGGGGTCCGGAAGCACCGGGCGCCCGGGACCTCGCCGACCGGCTGACCGCCCTGGGCGCGCGGGTACGTATCGTCGCCGCCGATGTCACCGACGCGGCGGCCGTGGCCGAGCTGGTGGCGGGGGTCGACCCCGGGCATCCGCTGACCGGGGTCATCCATGCGGCGGGTGTGCTGGACGACGCCGTCGTCACCGCGCAGACCCCCGAGCGGCTGGCGCGGGTCTGGGCGGCGAAGGCCACGGCCGCGGCCCATCTGCACGCCGCGACGGCCCATCTGCGCCTGGGCGCGTTCGTGCTGTTCTCGTCGGCCGCCGGGGTCATGGGCAGCCCGGGACAGGCCAACTACGGTGCGGCCAACGCCTTCTGCGACGCGCTGGCGGCCCACCGCCGGGCACTGGGCCTGCCGACGGTCTCGGTGGCCTGGGGCCTGTGGGCCGAATCCAGCGAGATGACCGGCGGCCTCGCCGACGCGGACCTGGCCCGGATGTCCCGCTCTGGCGTCACCGCGATGGCCGCCGACCATGCCCTCCGGCTGCTCGACGCGGCGGCCGAGCACGGCGGCCACCTGCTGATCGCGGCGGACATGAACACCCGTGTCCTGGCCGCCCAGCCCGCCGACAGCCTCCCCGCCACGCTCCGCGCCCTCGCCGCATCCGGCGCCGGTGGCGCGGCGGCGCGGCGTACGGCGGCGGCAGCCGATACGCGGCCGGACGACTGGGCCGGGCGGCTGGCGGGCCTGTCCACCGCGGAACAGCACCGCGCGGTCCTCCAGTTGGTCCGTGGCCATGTGGCCACCGTGCTGGGGCACGCCGACGCCGAGGCGGTGCTGGCCGAGGCCAGCTTCAAGGAGTTGGGCTTCGATTCCCTGACCGCCGTCGAACTGCGCAACCGGCTCGCCGCCGCCACCGGTCTGCGGCTGCCCGCCGCGCTCGTCTTCGACTATCCGGAAGCGGCCGTGCTCGCCGACTACCTGCTGGAACGCATCGCCCCGGCGGTGGGCACCGGCACGGGCCGGGACGGCGCCGATCCGGTCCTCAACGAACTGGCCAGGCTCGAAACCACCCTGATCGGCCTCGAGATGGAAGACCACGATTCGGGGGCGGTCACGGCACGGCTCGAAAGCCTGCTGGCGAAGTGGAAAGCGACACGAAAGCCGGCGGAGGAAGAAAAGACCGCCGCGGAGAGGCTGGAGTCCGCGTCCGCGGCCCAGGTTCTCGACTTCATCGACAACGAACTGGGTGTGTCCTGAATGTGCCGGGCGCGACGATCGCTGAGGCCGGGTGAAACCGCATGGTGAACGTGAATGAAGAGAAACTGGTCGAGTATCTCAAGCGCGTCTCCGCGGATCTGCACGATACGCGCCTGCGTTTGCGCGAGGTGGAGGAGCGCCACCAGGAGCCGATCGCGGTCGTGAGCATCGCCTGCCGGTTCCCGGGCGGAGTGAATACGCCCGAGGACCTGTGGCGGCTGGTCACCGGCGGTGTGGACGCGATCGGGGACTTCCCCACCGACCGCGGCTGGGATCTCGACAGCCTCTATCACCCGGACCCGGACCACCCCGGCACCACCTACGTCCGCCGTGGCGGATTCCTCTACGACGCCGACCGATTCGACCCCCAGTTCTTCGGCATCAGCCCACGCGAGGCGCTCGCCACCAGCCCTCAGCAGCGACTGCTGCTGGAAACCGCCTGGGAGGCATGCGAACGGGCGGGAATCGACCCGGTGTCCCTCAAGGGCTCCCGGACGGGCGTCTACGCCGGTACGGCGACCACCGGCGGCGCCACATCGGGTGACCTTCCGCAGAAGGGATCCGAGGGATACGCGGGCAACGCACCGAGCCTGCTGTCGGGCCGGGTCTCCTACACCTTCGGCCTGGAGGGACCGGCCGTCACGGTGGAGACGGCGTGCTCGTCATCCCTGGTCGCGATCCATCTGGCCGGCCAGGCACTGCGGCAGGAGGAGTGCACCCTGGCCCTTGCGGGCGGGGTGACGGTGATGGCCACTCCCGAGGTGTTCACCGGCTTCTCCCGGCAACGGGGACTGTCCCCGGACGGCCGGTGCAAGGCGTTCTCGGTGCACGCCGACGGCACCGGATGGGGCGAAGGCGTCGGACTCGTCCTGCTGGAGCGGCTGTCCGACGCCCGGCGCAACGGACATGAGGTGCTCGCCCTGATCCGTGGCTCGGCCATCAACCAGGACGGCGCCAGCAACGGATTCAGCGCGCCGAACGGCCCCTCCCAGCAGCGGGTGATCCGCCAGGCCCTCGCCGCCGCCCGACTGGCCCCGTCCGAGGTGGACGCGGTGGAGGCGCATGGCACGGGCACCAAGCTGGGCGACCCGATCGAGGCCGACGCGCTGATCGCCACCTACGGCCGGGACCGTCCGGAGGACCGGCCGTTGTGGCTCGGCTCGCTGAAGTCGAACATCGGCCATACGCAGGGCGCGGCGGGTGTGGCCGGTGTGATCAAGATGGTCATGGCCCTGCGACACGGCGTGCTCCCGGCCACCCTCCATGCCGAGGAGCTGACGCCCCATGTGGAATGGGACGGCGGCGGTGTGCGGCTGCTGACGGAGGCGGTCGAGTGGCCGGACGGGGAGCGGCCGCGCCGGGCCGGCGTGTCGTCCTTCGGGATCAGCGGCACCAATGCGCATGTGATCGTGGAGCAGGGGCCTGAGGAGGTTGCGCCGCAGGTGGGGGTGGATGCCTCTGGTGTGGGTGGGGTGGTGCCGTGGGTGGTGTCGGGGCGTAGTGCGGAGGCGTTGCGGGGGCAGGC
>NZ_JAHLEM010000087.1 GCF_018883605.1 Streptomyces niphimycinicus
CAGGAACGGCTCGCGGCCGCCCGCGCGCTCGGCCACCGAACGCTGCGCGGCGCCGGACTGCGCACCGCCGATGTGCGCGCGGTCGGCGCGGGCACGACGGGCATCGTCTCCGCGGACGGCACCGTCACGCTCAGCTCGCGCCTTGCGGACTGGGCCGGTACCGATCTGACCACCACTCTCACCGAGGCGTTCGACGCGCCGGCCGTCGCCGGGAACGACGCCGCGTACGCGACGCTCGGCGAACACTGGCGTGGCGTGGCCGCCGGCCACCAGGACGTGCTCTGCGTACACGTCGGGCACCGCGTCTCCGCCGGCGTGCTGCTCGGCGGCAGGCTGCACGTCGGGCGCAACGGGGCGGCAGGTGAGATCGGCGTCCTGCCCGGCTCCGGCTGGCACACCGCCCCGGGCCGGCTGCCCGGCCGCTGGGCCGATCCCGAGGCCCTGTTCGCCGCGGCCCGCGAAGGGGACGCGCACGCGCTGCGGGCCCTCGACGACTTCGCGGCGGACCTGGTGCAGGGTGTCGCGGCGATGGTCCTGACTGTCGACCCGGAGCTCGTCGTCATCGGCGGCGGCCTGTCCCGCGTAGGGGACCTGCTGCTGACCCCGCTGCGTGCCCGCCTCGCCGAACTGTGCCTGTTCCCCGTGGAGGTGGCCGCATCCGCCCTGGGCGACGAGGCGGTCGCACTCGGCGGCGCACGGCTCGCACTCGACCGGGTGGAGAAGGAGCTGTTCGGGGTGGCGCACTGACGGCGCCGCAACGCCTCGGCCTCGGAACATGGGCAGCCATCGCGTCGACGGACAGGAAGAACCCCAGGATGTCATCGCGAGACTGGGATCAGCCATCGACGTGAAAAGCGCCGGGATCAGCTCCCGTGTACGGCAGGACAGCGCGGCTCGGCGACACCCCTCACATGAGTACGCGCACGACCAGTACGTGCTTGTCCGCCGGCCCGCATCACCGCCGGAACCGGCGGATCAGCGGACCTGCGGCCGACGGGCCGGCCGATCAGTCAGCGGCGTACCGCGGCACGACCTCGGAGATCACTGGGGCCCGGCTCCCGGCCGTCCACAGCAGACGCACCGCGTGAGCCGTGACGTCGTGCGCGGACAGGTGTGTGTACGGCCCTTTCAGCGACCCGATGGTCCGCCACGCACCGCCGTCCTGAATCTGTACCACGGCCCGGGCGCGGCCGGCGCCGGGCTGGAGGACCAGCACCGAGTCCAGTGATTTCGCCGACGGCAGATGCAGGACAAGTGTGTCGCCGGCAGCCGGCGGACCCCCGGCGCGATAGGTAGTGGTGGGGTCCCCGTCCGCCACATCTGCCAACGAAGAGCCCGGCGCAGGAGCGGGGGTCCCGGAGACCGTGATCGCCGCCAGCGTTGAGCCGACCGTGAATTCCCGGGCCACCACCCAGTTCCCCTGCGCTGCGGTGGTACGCAGTCGCACGTACCGGGCGGTGGTACCCGCCGGGGCCTCCGCCTTCACCTCGGTGGTGTTGCTGAAGTTCCCCAGCGACTGCCATGTCGTACCGTCGGACGAGTACTCCAGCGTCCCCTGGTGGATGTAGTCCTCATCGCTCGTGGCATTGGCCATGAGGATGTCAACGGTACTGATCGGACGCACCGTGCCCAGGTCCACGCCGACGTAGTCGCCCACCGCCGGGGGCCCGTCCGACCAGTAGAAGGAGTCGGGGTCGCCGTCGGTGTAGTTCGCCGGGTCGTGGCCGCTGTTCGTACCCAAGGACGTGATCGCAGTGCCGCGGGTGTGCACTATGCCCAGTGCGGCGTCGTACCGGTTCTCGGCATCCTGCACGAATACGTCCACCACCCGGTCGCCGACCAGGACGCGTTGCGAGTCGCCGGGGCGGGTGTGTCTCGATGGCCATCAGTTCGTCGCGCAGCCCGGATGCCGCCAGGTCGGTCCGGACGGCCTCGCCGGTCGCGCCGCCGGCCAGGCCGGTGATGACGGTGTCGTGGCCGAGCGCAGTGAGTACCCGGGCGACGTTGATGCCCTTGCCACCGGCCCGCTGGGCGACCTCGTGCACACGGTTGCTGCCGTGCCGGTGGACTTGGCCGAGGTAGTAGGTGACGTCGACGGCGGCGTTGAGGGTGACGGCGAGGATCATCCGGCACCGCCTCGCGGACGGCTCCGGCTGTGCAGGAGGTCCTGGGCGAGCAGGGCGGCGCCGAGGCAGCCTGCTTCGTGGCCGAGTTCGGCGGGGAGCAGCTGCGGCGCCCGCTGGAAGGTGAGCCGCCGGGCCAGCGCGGTGCGGAGCGGGGCGAAGAGCGGCTCACCTGCCTTGGCCAGGCCGCCGCCGAGGACGATGCGCTCGGGATCGAGGAGCGTGACGATGGCGGTCAGCCCGTCGGCGAGTGCCTCGATGCCCTCGCCCCAGATCCTGGCGGCGTCCGCCTCGCCGGCCTCGGCGCGGCGTTGAACCTCCTTGGCGGTGACTCCTCGCTCTCCCGTCGCCTGGGTGTAACGGCGGGCGATGGCGGAGGCGGAGGCGAAGGTCTCCAGGCAGCCGTGGTTGCCGCAGGAACAGGGTTCGCCTGCGGGGCGCACCATCAGATGGCCGAGCTCTCCGGCGGACCCGTGGGCACCGGACAGGGCCCGGCCGCCGGCCATGACGGCAGCGGCGATCCCGGTGCCGAGCGGCACGAAGAGGAAATCGCCGCAGCCGCGGCCGGCGCCCAGGCGCGCCTCGGCGAGGCCGCCGGCCCGGACGTCGTGTCCGAAGGCGACCGGGAGGCCCAGGTGCTTGGTGAGCCACTGCCGCACCGGCACCTCCTGCCAGCCGAGGTTGGCGGAGTAGACCGCGGTACCTGATGTTTCGTCAACGATGCCAGGGACCACGATGCCTGACGCTTCCGCAGGCCGGCCCGAGCGCTTGGCGACGGCGGCTAGTTCGTCGGCGCAGGTGAGGATCGTGTCGATCACCGCGTCCGGCCCGCACTCCGCCCTGGTGGGCCATCGCTCGGAGTGCAGGGCGGTGCCATCACCTGCGAACACGCCACCCTTGATCTGAGTGCCGCCGACATCGAGTGCGATCACCAGTCGGTCGACCGGTCTCGCGATGTGCTCGCTCATGGCCGGGTCAGGATGATCGAGCGGGTGAGGTTGCGTGGTTGGTCGGGGTCGAGGCCCCGGCTCTCGGCCAGTTCCACCGCGAGCCGCTGGACGCGGATCAGGTCGGCGAGCGGGTCCAGCGGGGAGAGCGCGGCGACGGCGCCGGTGGAGCGGACCTGGTCGAGGAGACCGGTGGGCGGCTCGCCGAAGAACCACACCACGCTGCCGGGTCCGGTGACGCTGATCGGACCGTGCCGGTACTCCATGGCCGGGTACGACTCGGTCCAGGACCCGGATGCCTCCCGCAGTTTGAGTGCTGCTTCGTTGGCTATGCCCGTCGTCCAGCCGGTGCCGAGGAAGGCGAACTGCTGTGCCGTGGTGGTGCCTTCGGGCAGCGGTGCGAGGAGCGCCTGCTCCGCCTGCTCGGGCAGGTCTGCCGGGGCGAGGCCGAGGTGTCCGCGCAGCAGCGCCAGGCACGTGGTCGCAAAGCGGGTCTGCACGACCGACTTCTCGTCTGCGAAGGCGAGGTCGACGATGCTGCCGGCAGATGTGGCGATCGGCGTCGCGAGATCGCCGGTGACGGCGACCGTGGGTGTCCCTCGTGTCTGTTCGAGCGCCGCCAGCACCTCGGTTGTGGTGCCGGAACGGCTGATAGCCAGAACCCGGTCGTAGCGACGTGCGGCGGGGAAGCCGGAGGCCGCGAAGGCATCGGTCTCGCCGAGGCCGGCCGACTCGCGCAGCGACGCGTAGGCCTGCGCGATGTAGAGCGAGGTGCCGCAACCGATGACGGCTACGCGCTCGCCCGGTTCGGGCAGGCCGTTGGGGCTCAGCTCCAGCGCGCGGCGCCAGCACTCTGGCTGGCTCGCGATCTCCGCGGATACATGGGTCATGGGTTTCTCCTGCACAAGTCTGGCTCATCACGCTCAAAGATGCTTTTAACATAGCTTCAGCGCGCAGCTTCGTGCACCTACGTCTCACGATCAGTGGGGACTGCGACTGCCGCGGGGGCACCGCGCTCCACTCACACGCGGAGTCCGGATGGCGCAGGGTCCGCCGCTTGCGCGAGGCGGCCGACTCGCGCAGCCGCTCCCGGTCCTCCAGCTCGGCGGAACCCGCAGTCGCTTGTCGTGGATGGTGCCGGTGGCCTTGCGCTGATTGTGGCGCAGCCGGCCGTTCGCCAGGGCGTCGCGCGCAGCCTCCGGAAAGCCGGGAACGCCGAGCCACACCACGTTGTCCGGGCTCACGAAAACTCCCCCTCGGCCGAAACGAGGATCTCGGCGAGGTGCAGCGTGCCGACGCTGGTCCGCAGCCGGGACAGGCCGCCGCCGATGTGCATCAGGCAGGAGTTGTCGCCCGCCGTCAGTACCTCCGCTCCCGTATCCAGCACGCAGCGCACCTTGTCGGTGAGCATGGTCTGGGAGGAGTCGGCGTTCTTCAGTGCGAAGGTGCCGCCGAAGCCGCAGCAGGACTCTGCGCCGGGCAGCTCCACCAGTTCGATGCCGGCACCGCACGCAGCAACTTCAGTGGCTTGTCGGCCACCCGGAGCATCCGCAGCGAGGGCAGGTCGGATGGTAAGTGACCCGGTGCGGGAAATACGCCCCGACATCGGTGACGCCCAAGACGTTCACCAGCAGCTCGGAGAACTCGTAGACCCAAAGCCCTAACCCGGCCACGGCGGTCCGCAGCGTGGCGTCGCCGTGCTACCGGGCCCGGACGGGATGGTTGTCGCGAATCATGCCCGCGCACGAGCCGGACGGGGTGACCACCGCGTCGTAGCCGGCGAAGGCCTCCGCGAAGCGGCGCACCAGCGGCATCGCCTCGGGCCGGTAGCCGGTGTTGAAGTGCATCTGGCCGCAGCAGGTCTGTTCCAGCCGGAATTTCACGGCATGGCCCAGGCGTTCCAGCACCGACACCACGGCCTTGCCGGGGCCGGGAACATGGTGTCGTTGAAGCAGGTCACGAACAGGGCGATCCGCATCAGCGCGCTCCCCCTCCCCGGCCACAGTTTGCGGCACCGGCACATCCGCGTAGCAGGCGAGTTCGGCGACCGTCCACTCCGGACCTGCCTCGGTCACCAGCCGGACAGTCTCACCGCGGCATTGGGCAGTTGCGCGAATTCGCCGATGTGCGAGGCCCACGGCTCCCGTTCTCCGATGTCGATCACCGGTTTCCCACCGTGGTCCAGGACGAAGCGAAGCTGTGGCACCGCACGCACCGCCCCGATCGCAGTGGGCCGCTGGGACGGCGTGACCAGCACGTCGTAAGCGAGACCGGCGTCAGCCACGGCCTTCAGCCCGCGCAGAACCTCAGCCCTGACCAGCCATTCGGGATCGGGCTCCTCCTGCACCTATAGGCGCGTATCTGCCGGCGCAGCTCCTCAAAGGAGAACGAGCGGCGTAAAGAGGGCAGGTCCACGGTCCATGGCTGGTCTCGGACTTCAAGGTCCCACACGTGGTGGACGTCGATGCGCTCGGGCGCGTGCGCGGCAGTGTGCTCAGTCAAGGTGGCACACCTCCAGCATCGGGGCCCACCGCTCGCCGGGGATCCGCGCGAGATCGAGGAGGTGCTCTACGAACACCCCGCCGTCGCCGAGGCCGCCGTCGTCGGCGTGCCGCACGAGATCCACGGGGAGGAGGTAGCCGCCGTGGTAACGCTCCGGGAGGGCGCATAAACCACGGCCGGTCAGATACGCGATTACGTCAAACAGCGGGTTGCTGCCTACAAGTACCCGCGGATCGTCACCGTCACCGACCGGCCCCCCCCAAAAAAAGGAGCAACCGGCAAGATCCTCAAACGGGGGATCGTTGTCAGGCCATAGGCAATCAAGGACCAGGCTGGTCAGTTGCGGTGGTGCACATAGAGCAGTCTGCCAAGAACCTGCGCCGCCTGACCGTAGCAGCGGGGAGGGAGATGACGTTCGCACTCCGGTGCCGGACCAAGTGTTGGGGTGGCCTTGCGGGTAGCTGGCAGTGAGGGTGTCCCAGTCGATCGTGAACACGTCGGTGTCGAAGGAGTCCTGGGAGTGGCTTTGCCCCTGGCCTTGACAAGCATGTTCACCCTGATACGGCTCCTGCTGATGAGCGACCGCGATAAGGATGCAGAAACCCTGGACCGTACGGGAGGGCGGGGCCGCTGTCACCTCTGCGGTGGCGGCCCGGGAGGCGGTGGCCGCCGGCCACGCCGCCACCACGTCACTGCGGGACGGAGGACGAGCCGTCGACGTGGCCCCTCCGCAGGCAGACCTGGCCGCGCAGTTCGCACACGGCCAGCGATAGACAGCAACTATCTCCCTACCTCTGGGGAGAAAATAGTTCATATCTATATCTTGACTCGTCCTGCGCCCGGCTGCACGCTAGGTCGCATCTCCTGCTGGGCGTCCGCCCGGCAGGGCAAGGGACTTCCGTCCGGACGGAGCGGCGGGAATACCCTTTCACCTGCTCTCTCTCGCTCCCCGCCCCCACTCCCGGCCCCCGGCTCTGTGCCAGAAGAGTACGAACAATGCGCGTGCGGCGCTTCGGCGCACGTCTCCCGGATCGAGATCCCGGCCCATGCCACTCCGACGCAGAGTCTCATCTTAACGATGGAAGAAAGGATCTCGGCAGTGAGAAGACGCTTCAAAAAGGTCGCCTGTCTGCTAGGGATAGCGGTCGTCGCATCACTCCTGTTCGGCCTGCCGCAAACGAAACAGGCATACGCGCAACAGACGGCGGGGAACGCTCCCTTCATCAACTCGTGGCTGGTTTCCGGCCCGTTCGATGCGCCGGTCGACGGAGAGACGAAGATCTCCCCGAAGGTCGGCGCATCGCTGCGATCCGGCGACGAAAGCAGGAAGTGGGAGTACGTCGACGACCGCATCTACAACCGGACCTACGACGACTATCAGGATCTTTACGGGTACTACTCCGTGAAGAAGGGTGTCGATACGAGGAACAAGTATGTGTACGCGCACTCGTACGTCTACAGTCCGGTCGAGCGGAAGGCGAGCTTCAATGTCGGAGCGAGCGGTTCTTACCGACTGTTCGTGAACGACAAGCCGGTGACGAGTCCGAGTACCCCGGTGGAAGTGCAGAAGGACCTCACCAAGCAAGTAGTCCAATTGCAGGCGGGCTGGAACAAGCTGATGATCCAGATCAAGCACACCTACACAGAGGACGTGAATTCCAACGGTGTGCCGATCGCCAAGGACAAGAACGTCGCCTATCTCGGGTTCTACGGCCGGGTGGCGGATGAGGCCGGCAACAGGATCGACGATCTGGTGAACTCCGTGACGGGACCGTCGGAAGACCTGAAGATCGTGTCACAAGGGCTCTCGACCGGCGACTCGACCAAGGACGCGACCGAAACTCCGTTCCCGAAGAGGAACATGCCGGTCGGCTACAAGGAGTGGCCGTACGTCTGGAACAAGTCGGCGGCCGGCAACAAGTACGGTGTCGGCGCTTCGAATTTCCAGTTCATGGCAGCCGGTGGCGCGCCTGGCTACACCTGGAAGATCGTCGACGGGAAGTTGCCCGGTGGACTGGAGCTGAACTCTGACGGCTCCATCGCCAACGGGCTGGTCGACGGAAAGGTCGATCTGAACAGCCCCAAGGGCATCATCAGCCGCAACACCAAGCCGGGCGACTACCGCTTCACCGTCCAGGTCACAGACAAGGACGGGGAGACCGCTTCCAAGAACTTCACCATCACGGTGAAAGAACACCCCAGCAAGTGGTTCGAGGAGGGCAGGGTCAGCGCGCTGACGCACTCCACCCCGACGTACAACTACTTCGTGGACCCGAACTTCTCCGCCGATCGATGGGCGGCACGGGCGAAGCGCCAAGGGCACTCGCTGGTGTCGATCGAATCGCTGCAGCAGAACTACTTCTGGCCGTCCAAGTTCGCGGACCCGAAGCACATCAGGGCGGAGTACCTTCCCAAGGACGAGAACGGGAGGGTGGTTGACGGCCTGAAGCAGTACGAGAAGGCAGTGAAGCGCCACGGCATGAAGTTCGGTCTGTACTACGCGACCGAGGGCGGGGGTCTGCAGCATCATTCCACTGATGTGCTCGTGCAGAATGTGGAGGATCTCATCCACCGCTACGGCCCGGATTACCTCTACTTCGACGGCCCGCAGGCCATGCCCGACGCCAACTACGACGTCATGTACAGCCTGATCCGCAATTACAGCGACGAGATCATCGTGAACTCGAACGCGTGGGGGGTGGAGTACGGCGATCCGGACCTGAGAACCGGTGAGGCGTCGAGCATCTACGGCAACGGCGGGAAGAATCATCTTCTGAAGCGGACGGTCATGGAGCCGTGGAAGATGATCCACACCAAGAACATGATGTCGCCGTACTACGAGAAGCGCGACGACTTCCGGCAGGTCTCGAAAGAGATGGTGATGAACGCCGGCCGGGGCCACGTCGACAACAATGACCAGAGTGTCATCGACAGCCGGGGACCGAACCAGAACTCCCCCGAGGACATCGCCACGCGCTACCCGAAGGCCGTCCAGGAGTTCATCGACGTGAGAGAGAAGCTCGCCGACTGGTTCGGGCCGAAGGGGAAGCCGGAGCGGCACGAGTCCACGACGGGCACGACTCCGTACTTCCTGGCCGGCCAGGGCTACGAGGACGACGGGCGAGGGAATTACGAGAAGTTCGCGCTCCCCGACAGCAAGACCGGCCCGCAGTGGGGTTACGCGACGGCCCGGGACAACAACATCTACCTGCACATCATCAAGGGGCCGGATGGCAAGAAGGGGTTCGACGCGATCTCCGACAAGTCCCTGACCATTCGCCCGGTCAAGGATCGGGTGAAGTCGGTGCAGTGGCTGAACGAGGACATCCCGGTCAAGTCATTCCGCCAGGAAGGCGACAGCCTGACCATCAATCTGGACGATGTGCACGAGGACCCCATCGACACGATCATCAAGATCGAGACGGACAATCCCGAACGCAGGTACAAGCTGACCGACGTCACCGCGACCGGTGAGCAGATTTCGCCGCGGAAGCTGAAGGTCAAGGCCGAGGGCTACATGAAGTACCCCGCACTGAAGGCCAAGCTTTCCGACGTGAAGTACTCCAGCTCGAATTCTGAGGTGGCGACGGTTCGCCGAGACGGAATCGTGACGCCGAAGTCCGACGGCACGACGAGCATTACGGTACGCGGCACCCATGCGGGCGTGACCGAGCAGGACACGTTGAAGGTGCGGGTCAAGGACCGTCGCGTCTACGTCGCCGAGGACATGATCGGCGCGTCGCTGCTGGTGGAAGGGAAAGAGACGTACGGCGAATTCGGCCTGAACGGCGGGCTGAAGTACGCGATGGAAGGCCGGTCGGACGCCGGCGGCGCCATCGGCCTGGACGCCGCAAAGGTCACGTGGCACGGCGGTATCGTCGACCTGGACGGTGGCGACAATTACAAGCCGGTTTCCGTCAAGGAAGTGGACACGTTCAAGTTCAAGGACGGCAAGATCTTCACGCCGCAGGTGGACGCCCTCACCCGAGGGGTCGTCTGGGCGGATGTGAGGCTGGACGGAAAGACCTTCACGACGAACAGGGTCTTCCTGGATCTGCTGCCGCACAAGAACCTGGCGAAGGACGCCAAAATCACCGCCGACCAGCAGCAGGACGCGGTGTCGAACCTCACCGACGGAAAGCTCATCGAGGCCGACCGGTTCGATGAGTCGAAGTGGTCGGTGCCGGCGAACGAGAAGGCTTGGATTCAGTTCAAGCTGCCGGAGAAGCACGAGATTTCGAGCGTCGACATCAACTTCAACACGCTGGAGCAGGATTACCTCAACACGCCCAGGACAATGAAGATCCAGACCAGTGTCGACGGCAAGACCTGGAAGGATTCCGGCACCGTCAACGGACCCACGGGGAGCGCCTATTTCGGGTTCTACGACCGGTACCCGATCAGCGCGGAGGCCCAGTACGTGAGGCTCGTGCTTGACGGTGACTCGAACGGGTCGAGGACCGACCTGCTCGAAATAGCCATCAACGGAAAGTAGACAGTGCGACGACGGTCGGTGTCGTCCCCGTATGGGGACGACACCGACCGTCGGTCAAACACCCCTGGCTCGGCTCGGCGAGCCGTAGAGCATCAGTTCCGCAATGGCGCGGTGTTGACGGGACGGCGTCTTGGTCAGGCAGACGGTGGCAGACTGACGACACACATCGAGGCTCCGTTTGTACAGGGCGACTTGGGAAGGTCACCCTGTACAACCGGAGCCTCGATGCCTGCGTAGCGGCCACCTCCCGCATCGTCATACGTCCGTGACCAGCCGCTTCTCGTCAAGACCGGGACTTTGAACGAGCCCTGTCCCGCTGCCTGGGTGGGATGCGGCCGGATCAGGTTTGACCTGTGACCTTGCCATCCCTCGTGACCCTCACGGTGACCACCCCGCCGGCCGGGACTTCGACTCGCGGCCAATCAAGGAACGCCGTGTACCCAAGGGGGCGGGCCGATTGGCGGGCCGTTTCCCCTAGCACCGACACCCGTGCCGCGTAGGCCGTGTGGTTCGTCAAGCGGACTACGGCGGCATGACGGCTCTCGCGGACGTATTCAGCCTCGACATGGTCAAAGGAAAAGAGGACTCCTTCCCCGGGCCGCACGTAGATTCCCGGAAGTTCGAGTGCCATCAAGATGCCGTTGGTCTCGGTCCAGGAGTTTCTCGTCTTGATGAAATTTCCGACGGCCCCCTTGCCCTCTGCATCGCTGGGCTGGATCCGCTCCATGCTCGAACCGATTAGGTAGTCGGTTGTTATATGTCCCGGCATGTTGACGGCCTCGGCGTGGGCATGCTGGATATCCCTGATGAGTTCAGCGTACTTCTTTTTCCCAGTCGCTCGATAGAGCTTGAACAGGTGGTCTGCGGAGGACGTACAGACGCCGGGCGCGGCATGCTTGTTTTGGCTGCTTGCCCAAACCGCGCCGGCCATCCTTCCATTCAGTTGCGCAATATCGCTGTCTGCCGGGAACAGCGGATCGTACGCAAGCGTCCAGGACGAGCACAGCGCGGCTTGGACCTTCGCGCGATCCAGCCACCCCCACTTTCCGGTGTACTGGTACAGCGCCATGAATGACTCCAGGAGACCAAATGCCGATTCGGAATCCGCATCCTGTGAAATATCCGCACACGCTCCGCTGGTGAATCCACGGGACTTGATGTCGCGCTCATAGTAGAATTCGGCCGCTTCCTCGGCTACGGCCAACCAGTCCGGACGATGGAAGTATTCAGCCGCCAGGGCAAGCCCGGCCGGAGCGATGGCGCCGGCCGTCGAGTTGTAGACGGCGATATCGCCTGTTTCGGGCACGATGTACTGACCGAATTCTCCGTGCTTTCGCCAGATCCGGGTGAAGGCCGCGGCCAGGCCACCCGCGGCCAATTCCCAGGATTCCTTGATGGCGCCGCCATGCCCTTGTGCCTTCAGCAGCATCAAATGCTTGATCAACCAGAAGAGTACGTCTCCGTTCTTTCGCACCATCGCCTGTACCGCCGGAAAGTCGGGGTGAGCCTTCTCTGAGCGGATCGCGCCATCTTCGCTGATGAAGCCGTAGAAAAATCCGCTTCGCCCCTTCATGCGGGAACAGACGAAGTCAAGCTCCTCGGAGACCCTGCCGCGTTCCGTCGGGTCATTCAGAGCCAACATGGGGTAGGTGTTGATCATGCCGCTGACCCAACCCAATTGAAAGTGCTTAGAATTTTCCGGCAGATAGTACCTGCCAGCCTTGGTTTCGGTGAAATTGCCCCGGCAGATGTCGGTGCCAAGCTCCGCCAGCTTGCTCATCGGAAGCAGGTTGCGAGGCATGGTGGGGCCAGTAAGCGACTTTCGCACATCCATGAACTTTTGCAGGACTGCCGGAATTCCGTCAGCATCGAAGGTGAAGACCTGGAAGCGAATCGACACCGAGTCACCGGGAGCCCAGTTCGACGCCCTATCCTCGCTCGGTCGAAAATCGCCGAAACCGGCCACTTGCTGGCGCACGACGGGCGCCGAAATGCGGAATTCACAGCTTTCCCTGCTCGCGCTCTCTTCAACCGAGAGTCCACTATTGCCCAGTCGGGTTCCTTGCTCCGTGAGGACGATCCAGCCCTTCCTCAACTTAGGCGAGAAGAAGCTCATCGCTGGGGCGGCAGTGGAGCAAGTTTCCAGTTCGATCCGCGAAGGCATCACGACATCGGAGGCCAGTCGTGGGTTATTCGATATTGTCAGCGGTGTCCGGGGATTGTAGTACATGTCGGCCGGGTAGTCCGGATTATATCCATCGCCGATGACCCGATAGCGATTGCCGTTATAGACTATTCCGGGAATCATCACGTAGTTCGCGGTCTCCCAGTTCTTGAATGGGAAATCGACAGAGATCGTGGTTTGTTCTGCTTCCCCCTTCTCCAGAGTGCATGTCAGGGTGACCTCCCATCCGTGATCATCGGGCACCCGCCGCGTCTCCCACTCCAGATGCCACTGCCGCGGGCCGTCGGTCAGCGTGTCGCCGTCAAATTCTTGGGCTTGGCGCAGCGTCGTGCCCTCATATTTCCGAATCAACACCCGGAGGGAGCCGTGCAACTCTCGCAGAGAACGGCTCAATCGCGCAGCCTGGCCACCCGCTCCGGCAACCCCCGCGTCGAGCGGTCGGGCTTGCGAAATCGTCGGTTCGAGAGTGATCTTCGCGCCGACTCCGGCGGCCGCCAGCAGAGAAAGGCAGTGTCTCCTGTCGAGCATTCTGCAACCATCCTCGCGTGTGTGCCTGTGATGGAAACTTCAGATCAATGCCGGTACCATGCCACGGCCTGCGAGGGGCACGCAAGGATAAATCCGAAACATTTCTCCTTGCCGACGGCGTCTCCTGCTGAGCCGCCCCGGCGTGTAAAGCCCACGCTCCGCGGGGCCTGCGCGCCGAGAGCCCAGCCTGCCTCCCGGCGCTGAGCGAGGAACCCTTCGCCGCGTTGGAGCACTTCCTCGCCTACGGCCGCGCCGTCCCCACGCGGTCAGCCGTGGAGGCGCTGACGAGCGAGCGCGACACCGATCTGACAGCGGCCCTTCCCACGATCCACGTACCGGTCGCGGTCGTCCACGGACGGCACGACCCGGTACGCACAACCGCAGACGCCGCGGCAACGGCTCACACGTTCCCGAACGCCACCTTGCACACGGTGGACGCGGGACACAGCCCGATGTACGAGTGCCCCGACGCGGTGCGCGCCATTGTCGTGGAGCTCTTGACCCGTACGGCCCGTTGACGGCCACGGCCCGGTGGAGTCCGGTAGCGGTCAGGCGCAGACGGGACGCCAACTGTCGGTTCCCTTGAGCGACGAACGATGAGGCCGGGGCGCGTCCCGGACCGCCTTGGCTCAGCCCAGGGCGTCCATCAGGGCGGTGACATAGGCGTCCAGCCGCTCCTCCACGGCCCGCGTCGTCAGCTCCGCCCTCCCCGCCTCCCGCCATGACCGCGCCACCAACCGCAGTTCCTCCGAGAACGCCAGCCCGTCCCGCACCCGCCAGTACAGCCGCTCGCTCGCGGCCGCCGCCAGCACCCCGCCGGCCTCCTCATACGCCTCGGCGAACCGCTGCCCCCACGCCGGGCCGTGCAGCAGCGCGAGATTGGTGGAGCAGTGCGCCACATCGAGATCCGCCGGGCCCCAGCAGGCCCCCGCCCAGTCGACGACGCCGGTGATCCGGGCACCTCCCGGAGGTGCGGGCGGCATGTCGAACAGCACGTTGCCGGGGTGGAAGTCCCGGTGCAGAAATCGCCCTGCATAGGGCGGCGCGGGCTCACGGATCACGTCGATCGCCGCGGCCCATACCGCCGCGTCGGCGCCCTTGGGAGTCACCACGGTCTCGGCGGTCGTCAACGCCACGTACTCCCGGGGCCGCACGGCGGGCCGCAGCGCGTGGATCGCCACGAGTTGACGGGCCAGCACAGGGACGCGGGCCTCCACTCCCCCATCGTCCAGGACCGCCCGGCCCGCCAGATGAGTCATCAGGAGCGAGGGGTACTCGCACTGCGCGGCGGTCGGATCAACCGCGACCAGCCCAGGAGCCGGCACACCGCTCCCCGCGAGCAGCGTCAGGGCGCCGGTCTCCCGGTTCAGCCAGTCCTCGGCGTGCTCCCCGTAGAGCGGGTCGACGAAGGTCCGCAGCACCAGGTCACGGGTGCCTCCGCCCCGCGTGCCGATGGTCAGCCGCCGCATCTCGGCAGTGATGCCGCCGTGCAGCGCCTCGGTTCCGACGATGCGTTCACCGGTCTCCAGGTGCCGGTTCACCCAGGCCAGGGCCAACGGACGGACATCCGCCGCCTCATCGTGGTTGGTCACCGTGCCACCTCATCATCCGGACGGCGGCACGCGCGAAAGGTTTTTTGGCGGCGATGGCCGTGCTGCCAGTCAGACTCTCCACCGGTACGAGGCGGACCGTAGCCAGCACCGACGCCCGCCCTGCGGTCTTTCCCGCCACGGCGACCGACGGCCTTCCAGAACTTCCTGGACCAAATGGAATCCCCCCGGCTCAAGTCCTGGCGGACCGCCGGCGGCTGACATCGACAACTACAAGATCACCGACAGAGTCAAGCTCAGAGCCACGCTTGGACGGTAGGACCAGCTCAGGTGAAGCTATTCCGGAGCGCTACGGGCAGGGGTGGGAAGACGGCCGCCGAGGAGGCTGCCAGTGCCCGGCACATGCGGGGGCAGGCCGAGTTCGACGAGGATGCGGTACGCCGTGGCGGTGGCCGCGGACAGGACGGGCAGGCCGACCGCGTCCTCGGCCGGTTGGATCGACGGCAGTGACGGCATCTGGACGCATGCCGACAGTACGAGGGCGTCGGCACGTGACAGGTCCAGGCGCCGCCAGTGGTCGAGCAGATCCGCCGGGTCCAGCCGGGCCACGGCAAGATTGTCCGGTACCTCAAGGCTCAGCGCGTCCACGACCTCGATGCCCGCGTCCTCGATGTAGTTCGCGACCAGCCCTGTGAGCGGCTTCATATAGGGCGTGATGATCGCGACCCGCTTGGCCCCGAGTGCCTTGATGCCGTCGAGAAGGGCACCCGCGCTGGACACCACCGGCGCCTGTGCGCCCTGGGCGCGCAGCACCGTGGTGATCTCGTCCTCCGCCGTGCAGTGGTACCCCGGGCCCTGGGCCATGATCGCGACGAGACAGGCTGTGGCGACGACGTCCGGCCGTGCGTCGGCGAGTTCCAGGGCGGCACGCTCGGTCTGCGCGTTCATGGCGCGCAGTTGCTCGGGGGTCACATGCTGCATGCGCATCCGGCTGCTGTGGAACACGAACCGGTCCTCGGGGACTGCCGATTCGCGCAGCCGCAGGATCCGGGGCAACTCCTTTTCCATGGTGAGGTTCGAGCTGGGCACGATCAGGCCGACGTGGTGGTCGGTCACGGAATCCTCCGGTTGTCCGGTGTACGGGGCTCGCCGAGGTCCCAGGGCCCGTTCCCGTGGCCTGCCGTGCCACGGCGGTTCACCCGTCCTGGGTCAGTTGCTCCCAGTGGTCGGCGAGGGATGCGAGCAGGTTCGTGATGTCGTCGCGCTGCTGTGGTCCGTACGGCTCCAGGAGCTGTTCGTCGAGCAGGCGGGCGCGGCGGTTCGCGTCGTCGAGGGTCTGTTTGCCTTCCTCCGTCAGGTAGAGCAGTTTGCGCCGGCCGTCGTCGGCGGCCGTTCTGCGGACGATCAGGCCGCGTTTCTCCAGTCGGCGGGCGACGTCCGTCATGGTCGACGTATCGAGGGCGACCGCTGACGCCAGCGAACGCTGGTCGTGCCCCGGGCTCGCGTCCACGACCTGGAGCACCGCGAACTGCGGCCCGGTCAGGAGCGGGTCGACCGCCCTGATCCAGACGGCGAGGTATGCCTGGTACAGGCGCCGGACCTGGTACCCGGGCGCGGTGGTCAGCGCGGCGGGTGGCCGGGGCCGCGCGGACGTCGAGGGTGCGGTTTCGTCAGCCATGGCGCCTACTTAAGCACGCCCCGTCCTCGCCCCGGCGCGGGGTTCGAGTGGCTGGGAATCGAGGGGCCACCGGTCAGGCGAGCATCGGGCGCAGTGCTTCCCGCAGACTCGCGAGAGCGGCGGGAGGATTGTCCCAGAACAGCATGTGGCCGGCGTCCGGTATCCGGCTCAGTGAGGCCGTGGGGTTCCTCCGGGCCGCCTCCGCCGCGCCCGTCTCGGTGACGACGGGGCTGTCCGCGCCGTACAGCAGCACCGTGGGGCCGGGTACGGAGGGCCACCAGTCGAAGAAGTCCTCGCTCTCGAAACCGCGGTGGGTGGCCGTGATGGCCTCCTCGTCGCAACTGGCCAGCCATCGGGCCCGCAACTCCAGCTCCCGGTGCGGCCACCGTGGCCATGCCCTGGCCACTTCGGCGGCGGTGGTGCCGCGTACGGCCTGGGCGAGCTGGTCCAGGAAAGCGTCGACGGGGGTCGGGTAGGGTCCGCGCCCCGGGCCGCTCATGGGCGGGTCGCCCAGGACCGTGCCCCGGAGCGGGACCTTGTTCCGGGCCGCGGTGACCGCGGCGATGCGCGCGCCCATGGAATGCCCGAACAGCACCGGCCGGTCGAGCCCGAGCCGCGTGACGACGGCCTCCGTGTCCTCGGCGTACTCCTCCAGGCCGTAGTCGCCGCCACCGTCGGACAGCCCGCGCCCGCGGACGTCGACGACCACCGGACGTACGAGGTCGGTCAGCTCACGCACGACGAAGTCCATCGTGATCGCGGGACTGGTGATGCCGGGCAGGACGAGGAGCGGGACACCAGTGCCGCCGTAGTCGAGGACGTGCAGGCGGGTGGCGCCCGAGCGCACCCAGCGGCTCGTGGCGGGCACATCGGCGAGATCGGCGAGCGCGCTCTGCGGCAGGCGGCGGGCAGCCGGGGACGGGTGCGGATGCGGGGTCATGCGGCCTCCAACGGCGGGTGGTGCGGGTAGGGCAAGGTCATGACGCCGCGCCCGGGAGCGCTGAGAGGTAGGCGGTGGCGTCCTCCAGGTCGATCACGTCGCCGTACTTGGCCTGGATGTCGAACAGGTTCGCCTCATGAGGGCCGGCCGCGCGGTCGCCGACGCATTCGCGCGGAACCAGCACCGAGAACCCCCACTGCACGGCGTCGACCGCGGTGGCGCGCACGCAGCCGCTGGTCGTCGCCCCGCAGACGAGCACGGTGTCGCGGCCGAGCCCGGTCAGCAAGGAGGCCAGCGTCGTGCCGAAGAACGCGGAAGCGCCCTTCTTGGCGATCACGTGGTCCCGTGCCGCACGCGGCAGCCGTGGATCGATCGTGACTTCCTCACCGCCCTCGACCAGGGCCCGCATGCCCCGCGCCTTGTGCAGCCAGGTCACCGCGTCTCCGGTCGCCTCGGCCGCGGTGTAGGCAATGGTCGTGAAGACGACCGGCACTCCGGCGGGACGGCCTGCCTCGATGAGGGCGGACGTCGCACCGACCACCTCGGTCAGATCGGCCCCCGACGGGAACCGGTCCTCGGTGAACCCGCGTGTCAGATCGACCACGACGATCGCCGGCCGGGCGCCGCGCCGGACCGGCGCGCCGAAGCCCGCCCGTTCGTAGGTGCGTTCCGTGTCCTGCCCGTACTGCGCGTCGTTCACAACGACCTCCGCAGGGAGCGCAGTTCGCGTGACTGGGCACGCATCCGGCCGGCGAGCCAGCCCTGGACGAGACCGAGCGCGAACGCCCCGGCGAGCATCCCGTACTTGGCGGCGGCGGGGCCGAACACCATGGACAGGCCGTCGAGTTCGGGGGGCTGAGCGGGAGCGGCCGGCGTGCGGACGGGGTGCGCGCCGGCGGGAGCGGTGGCTGAAGGGGCGGCGGGCACCGCGGACAGCGGGCCGGGTGGACCGGCGGCATGCTCCTGGTCGAGCAGACCGACCAGGTTCTGCGCGAACTGCCGCAGGATCCGCTCCGACACGGCGCCGATCGCCCCCTTGCCGAACTGAGCGATCTTGCCCCGGATCACCAGATCCGTGGCGAGCTGGAGCAGCGCGCCCTCGGGTGCGCCCAGCACGTCGAGGACGACTTCGGCCTCCGCGTCGCCGCTTCCGTGCGTGTCGGCGCCGCGGGCGTGGACTCGCAGCCGCCGGTGCTCGGAGTCGACTTCCAGGAAGCGGACCGTACCGGCGTACGCGGCCGTGATCGGCCCCACTTTGACCTTTACGCTGCCCTTCCAGGTGTCGCCGTCCTGCCCTTCGAGGGCGGCGCCCGGCATGCACGAGGCGACCCGTTCGACGTCGTTCATCAAGGCGAACACGTCATCGGGTGAGGCTTTGACCGGAATGGAGTTGGTGAGCTGCATAGGTCAGTTCTCCTTGCTGTGGCACGCCTGTGCGCAGGCCCGGCGGCGGGCCGTCGCACAGGCGTCGATCGCCTCGACGATGGTCTGGTAGCCGGTGCACCGGCACATGTTGGCGGCGACGACCTCCCGGATCTCCTCCTTGGTCGCCTCGGGCCGCTCGGCGAGGAAGCCCTCGGCGAGCATGAGGAACCCCGGTGTGCAGAAACCGCACTGCAAGGCGTGGTGCTCGCTGAACGCCCGCTGGAGGTCGCTCAGCCGGCTGCCGTCGGCGAGGGATTCCACCGTACGGATGCGGGCGCCCTCGGCCTGTGCCGCGAACATCAGGCAGGCACGTACCGGCCGGTCGTCGACGAGCACGGTGCAGGCGCCGCAGATGCCGTGCTCGCACCCGACGTGGGTGCCGGTCAGGCGCAGCTCGTGGCGGAGCACATCGACGAGGGTGCGGCGGGCTTCGGTGATCACCTCGTGCTGCTCGCCGTTGACGTTCAACGCGATGAGCTGTGGCTCCCGCGGCGTCGTGAAGGTGTCATCGGTCATGGAACGGGCTCCGGGTTCAGGGCGCGGTGCACGGTCTGTGGCGTGATGGGAGTGTGGTCGAGTTCGGTGCCGGTGGGCCGCAGGGCGTCGTTGACGGCGTTGAGGACGGCGGCGGGCGCCCCGATGGTGCCGCCCTCTCCGGCGCCCTTCGCTCCCGTGGCCGTGAACGCGCAAGGGGTTTCGAGGTGGTGGATCGACACGTCGGGGATCTCGTGTGCCGTGGGCACCTTGTAGTCCATGAAGCTCGTCGCCGACGGCTCGCCGACCGCGTCGTAGGTCACCTCCTCGTACAGGGCACCGGCGATGCCCTGCGCGATCCCGCCCCGGCACTGTCCCTCCACGACCTGCGGGTGGATCGCGACGCCGCAGTCCTCGACGCACACGTATCGCAGGATCTCCACCTGCCCGGTGTCCTGGTGGAGCTCGACGACCACACCGTGGGTGGCGTTGGAGAACGTGCCGTCGTTGAAGACGTCGAAGGTGGCGGTCGCGGTCAGACCCGGTTCGATGTCCTTGGGCAGCAGATCCGCCCGGAGGTAGGCGACGTCGGCGATCTCCTGGTGGGTGAGCACATCACGGGCACCGTCGCCGCCTCGGCGGCGCACATGGCCGTCCGCCAGCTCCACCTGCTCCGGCTCGGTGTCCCACAGGGCGGCGGCGATGGCGCGCAGCTTGTCGCCGAGTCGCTCGGCGGCCAGACGCACCGCACTGCCCCCGACGGTGATGGACCGGCTCGCGAAGGTGCCCCAGCCGTAGGTGACACGGTCGGTGTCACCCTGGTGGAGCCTGACCCGGGCGATGTCGAGGCCGAGTGTGTCGGCGACGATCTGCGCCATTGTCGTCTCGTGGCTCTGCCCGTGGCTCATCGTGCCGGTGGTGACCGTCACCGCGCCGCTGGTGTCCATCCGTACTTCGGAGATGTCGAAGCCCGGCACCACCTGCATCTTGCGCTGCGCGAAGGCCGAGGAGCCGTATCCGGTGCGCTCGCTGAAGCAGGCGTAGCCGATGCCGATGTGCCGTCCTTCGGCCGCCGCCGCGGTCCGCGTGTCGTACCAGCCCTCGTCCCTGACGGCCCGCTCGCACAGGTTCAGGGACTCCAGATACGAGCCGGGGTCGTAGGTGATGTTGTTGACGCCCGTGTAGGGGAAGTCGGTGATGACATTGCGGCGGCGGATCTCCACCGGGTCCAGGCCGAGTTCGCGGGCGGCGCGCTCGAAGAGCCGCTCGACGACCATCACGTACTGCGGGCGGCTCACGCCCCGGTACGGTGCGGTCGGCGCCTTGTTGGTGGTGATGGCCCGGCCGCGGACACGGTAGGCGGGCACCTTGTACACCCCGGGCATCTCGGCGGACGCCATCAGCGGCTCGATGCCCGCGGTGAACGGGTAGCAGGAGTAGGCGCCCATGTCGCACACCACGTCCGCGTCGAGAGCGAGGATCCGGCCGTCGGCGTCGAAGGCGGCGCGCGCCCGGTAGTGCTGCTCGCGGGCGAGAAAGGACGCGGACAGGGCGTCCTTGCGGTCCTCGATCCACTTCACCGGCCGCCCGATTCTCAGCGCGGCCGCGGCGGCCGCGATCTCCTCGCGTCCGACCACGCACTTCTGGCCGAAGCCGCCGCCCATGTCGGGGACCACGACCCGCACGGCCCGCTCGTCGAGGCGCAGGCAGCGCGAGGCGACCGTTCGCACCTGGTGCGGAACCTGGGTGCAGGTCTGGAGGAGAAGTTGCTCCTCGCGGTCGTCCCAGTGCGCCACGGCGCCGCGGGTCTCCAGCGGCAGCGCGTTCTGACGGCCGGTCGTGACGTCCACCTCGACGACGCGGTGCGCGGCGTCGAAGATGTCGTCGATTCCCTCGGTCGCGAAGAGTGAGACGTCCACGAGGGTGTTGCGGGCGGCCTCCGCATGGACGAGCACCGCGTCCTCGGCGAGCGCGGTCTCCTCGCCGAGGACCGGTGGCAGCGGGGCGTACTCCACATGCGCCGCCTCCAGGCCGTCCTCCGCGGCGTAGGCGTCGAGGCCCACGACGATCGCGAGGGGCTCACCGACGTAGCGGACCTTGTCGCGGGCGAGGACCGGCATGGCGGTCGGCACGAACTGCGACCGGGGCCGCCCCAGTTGAGCGGTGATGTCTGCGATGGCCAGGTCGTCCGCGGTGAACGCCGCCACGACGCCCGGGACACGGCGTACCGCCGACAGGTCCACGGACACGATCTCGCCGTGCGCGACCGTGCTGCGCACGAACTGCGCGTGCAGCATGCCGGGCAGGGCGATGTCGTCGACGAACCGGCCGCGCCCGGACACCAGCCGCCGGTCCTCCCGGCGCGGGACCGACCGGCCGACCAGTGGCCGCCCCTGTTCCTGGCGTGTCATCGGGACATCGCCTCCTCACAGGCGCGCCGGACCAGGGTCCGGACCAGTTCCTTGCGGTAGAGCGGGCCGCAGGACGCGTCGCCCGGGGGGTCGGCGGCCGCCGCCGCGGCGGACGCACAGGCGTCGAAAGAGCCGCCGCCGGTCAGCACCGCCTCCGCCTCCGGAACGCGGATCGCCGCTGCCGCCACACCACCGAGCGCCACCCGGCCGCCGCGTACGGCGCCGTCCACGACGTCGAGGTCCACGGCCGCCGCCACGATCGCGAAGTCGCCACGTCGCTCGGCGAACTCGGTGAGCGCCGCGTGCGGCGCCGTCCGTGGGAAGACGATCTCCACCAGGAGTTCGTCCGGGGCGAGGGCGGTCGTGTAGTAACCGAGGAAGAAGTCCCCGGCCGCGATCGTGCGTTCGCCCAGCGGGCCGCGTACGACGAATTCGGCGTCCAGGAGCACCGCGAGCAGACACCATTCGGCGGTGGCGTCCGCGTGTGCCATGCTGCCCCCGACCGTGCCGCGGGTACGGATCGGCAGATGCCCGATCCAGGCCATGGCCCGGCGCAGTACCTCAAAGCCCTGCGCGAGTGTGCCCGCCGGGTCGCTCTCCACCGTGTGGTGGGTGGTGAGCGCCCCGATACGCAGAGCGCCGTCGGCATCCCGGTGCATGCGGTCGAGCTCCCGGAGGCCGCCGATGTCGACGAGGTGGTGCGGGCGGGCCAACCGGAAGTTCATCATTCCGACCAGGCTCTGTCCGCCCGCGATGGCCTTGGCCTCGTCACCCAGCTCGGCCAGCAGCCGTACGGCGCCGGCTACGTCACGGGCCCGGTGGTACTGAAAGGGCGCGGGCTTCATGGGATTCCTGTCCTCCCTTGCGTGGGGTCGCCTGATGTGCGGTTGCGTGGGTGTCCCGGCGGCCTAGACCACCGTCTGTTCGCGAACCGCGCGCGGGTCCTTGGCCCGGACGTCCGCCGTGTCCCCGTCCAGGCCCCGGCCCTTCGTCTCCGGCGCCGCGATGGCCATCCATATGACGGCGGCCAGCACCGCGAGTCCGAGCACGGCGAACGTCACGGCGAGCCCGAGTGCCGGCCACATCACCGACCCGAACAGCAGCGGCGCGAACCCGGTGAGTGCCCGGCTGACCGAGGAGGCCCAGCCGAAGCCGCTGGCCCGCAGAGGGGTGGGGTACAGCTCGGAGACGTAGGCGTACATGGCGGGGATGGTGAGCTGCATGACGAAGCCGAACACGGCGATCGCCACGACGGACCCGGTCGGTGCCCTCATCACCAGCGCGAACACCACCAGCGCGAGGGTGGCGACCGGAGCCGAGACCCCGATGAGCCACTTGCGGCCGACCACGTCCACCAGGGCGGTGGAGACGAGGACGCCGAGGATGCCGACGCCGCTCATCACGGTGGTGTTCATGAAGGTGGCGGTGTCCCCCAGGCCCTCCTCCTTGAGGATGGAGGGCATCCAACTGAGAGCCGCGTAGTACACGAGCATCACGGTGGCGAACAGCGACCAGGCCACGGAGGTGATGCGCGGGCTGTGCGCCCATATGTCGCGCAACTGCTCCACGGCGGCGGCCACACCGCGTCGGCCGGTCCCGGCGACGGGCTCCGGGATGACGTACGGCTCGGCGGGAGCGCCGGTACGGGCGACGAGGTCGTCGATGACGGCCCTGGCCTCGGCCTCGCGTCCCTTCTTCGTCAGGTAGACCGGTGACTCGGGGATGCCCCGGCGCACCCAGAACAGCAGGAGCGCGGGCAGCACCATGGTCGCCAGCATCCAGCGCCAGTTGCCGTCGAGGGGGAGCATCACCGTCGAGACGAGGCCGCACAGCGTCACACCCACCGGCCACCACAGGTCGAGCGCGGTGAGCACCCGGCCGCGGTACGCCCGCGGCGAGAACTCACCGACCAGGGCGTAGTCGACGGGGATGCAGCCGCCGAGCCCCACCCCCGCGAGGAAGCGCAGGGCCAGGAAGAGCGGGTAGGTGGGCGCGAGGGCGCCCAGCACCGAGAACAGGGCGAAGATCAGCAGCGTGACGCTGAACGCCTTCGTGCGTCCGATGCGGTCCGCGACCGCGCCCCAGGCGATGGCCCCCACGGCCATGCCGACGAGGTTGGCGGTCGCCACGAGCCCGCGCCCGCCGAGTGAGAGGCCGAAGTGGGAGCCCAGGAGCGGCATGAGGAAACCGTTCAGGGCTATGTCATAGGCGTCGAAGAGGTAGCCGAGACCTCCGATGATGAAAATGCGTCCCTGGACGCCCCATCTCCAGGGAAGTTCTTGAACGATCTGATCACCGGTTTTCATGTTCGCTCCACGGTGGTCGCGTATCGGGTGCATGCCGCGCCGTTGCGGGTGTGGTACGCGCATCTCGGGCGTGCGGGTTTCGGTGTGGGGGGCTCCCGCCACGGGCGGTGGGCTCAGCGGGCGAACTGGTAGGAGAACGCCCCCAGATCCGGGTCGTTGAGCGGCGTTCCGCTCCACAGCCAGTCGTACGACACGTCCGACTCGCCGTCGAAGTTCTTGAGCTTCTCGTCCCTGGCCCGCTGCTCCGGGCCGTCGGCCAGGTGGTAGAAGGTCTTGTTCGCGAGCGACGCGTCCTGGACCATCCCGGCGTGCTTGGCGCGCCGGTCGACGTAGCGGCGCAGCGCCCCTTCTATGCCGGAGGTGGTGACAGCGCCCAATTCCTCGGCGAGTACGGCCGCGTCCTCCATGGCCTGCGATGCGCCCTGCGCCTGATACGGGAGCATCGCGTGGCAGGCGTCGCCCAGGAGGGCGACGCGGCCGTCGAGCCATACGGGGTCGCGGCGCCGGTAGTAGAGGGCGAAGGCCATGACGTCGTCCTTCGCCTTGGACAGCATCGCCGGGACACGGTCGTCCCAGCCGGGGAACGCGTCCACGAGGTCCTGCACGGTGGCGGGAAGGGTCCAGTTCTCCCGGACCGCGTCCGTGCAGGGGACGCACGCCACGACGTTCAGGTAGTCGCCGCCGCGGATCATGTAGTGGACGAGGTGCCGGTCGGGCCCGTACCAGATGGTGCTCTGATAGCGGTCCACGAGCCAGCGGGTGGCCGGGTCGGCCGCGATGAGCTCACCGGGGATCAGCGCCCGGTAGGCCATCTCGCCGGAGAACAGCAGCGTGTCGGGGGCGCCCATGAGGTCCCGCACCTGGGATCGGACGCCGTCGGCGCCGATGATCACATCGGCGCCGTGGCGCCGTCCGTCCTCGGTGACCGCCACGGGCCGCAGGGGGTCGGTGCGGTCCATTTCGACGACCTTGCTGGAGGTGTGGACCGCCACGACGGGCCCGGGGCCCGCCGGGTCCACACAGGCGTCCAGCAGCATGCGGTGCAGATCGGCCCGGTGGTAGTGCCAGTACGGAGCGTTGAACTCGTCCTTGCAGCGCTGCCCGAGCGAGGTCAGGCCGACGATCCGGCCGTCCGTCCACCGGCGCCGCACCTGGTCGAGCGGCTCCGTGCGGATGGACTCCATCTGCCGGCGCAGCCCGAGACCCATCAGGACGCGGCTGGCGTTGGGCGCGGTCTGGATGCCCGCGCCGACCTCGCCGAGTTCTGCGGCCTGTTCCAGGACGGTGACCCGCAGGCCGCGGTGGCGCAGCGCCAGGGCGGCGGTCAGACCGCCGAGTCCTCCCCCGACGACGGTGACTTCGAACGACTGACTGGACGCCACTCTTCCTCCAATGTGCGGGCGCGTCATGGTCTTGTGCGCGGCGGTACGGCGGCTCGCCCCCGGCGGCGCTCAGCGGTCGGTGAGTGTCCCGGCGGTGACGACCTCGGTGCCGTCCACCGAGACGGTGCAGCCCCGCATGGCGATGTCGAGGTGGGCGTACGACTCGCGGCCCAGGACCGGGTGGGGACCGGTCGACCACAGGAAATTCCCCGCGAACGCTCGGGCGTCCATGCCCATCAGCTCGTCCTTGCCGTACATCGCCGTGGCGAACCAGTCGGCCGTACGCATCAGCCCCCAGCCCATATGGGACAGGCTGCGTGCCCAACGGTCCTGCGCGTCGTCGAAGAACGTCGACAGCATCCGGGCCTGGGCTCCGCCGGAGACCTTCTCGATGTGGCCGTCGGATACCTGAAGCGTGACGGGGCTGCTGACGTACTCCTTGAAGGGCAGCAGGATGTCGCCCTCATCCAGCACGATCTGTCCGTCGGAGATCTCCGGCCAGCACAGCACCATGGTGCTCGGCCAGTGGTCCCAGCGGCCCGGATCGTCGGCGAAGCCGCACTGGAACTCCGGCTTGGAGCCCGCGAGCTGCACGGTCAGGTCGGTGCCCGCGTCCGAGGTGACCCGCATGACGGACGACCTGTTCAGCAGGTCGACGCCCTCCTGCACCTCCGCCTTGTCGGTTGCCTTGGGCAGATTGCGAATGAGCACGTCGGGCGCGTCGCAGATGAAGATGATGCGGGTGCCGGCCCGCCGGATCTCCTGCTGTACCGGCGCGTGGATGAAGCCCTCGCGGGTCAGGTCGACGACCAGGTCCGCGGATTTCAGCAGGTCCTGGGCGGCGCTGTCGTTGAGGACGGAGAGCAGCCCGGGGCCGGCGCCGGTGTGTGTGCTCGGCATCGGCGCGGGGCTGCCCCCGGGAACGGTTGCCGCGATGACGTGTGCGCCACACGCCTTGGCCGCGCCGAAGGCCGCCGCCACGTAGTCGCCCCGGCTGCCGGGCTCCGACAGTACGACCACGTGCTCGCCCTCGCGGACCTTGCACAGTCGCAACTCGCGGGTGAAGGCGTCGAGCAGATCGGCGGAAGAGAGATCGAACACGTTTTCCTCCCAGGTCGCTTGCGGTACCGACCGCGGCCTTGTGGTGACGGCGGGCATGCCGCGGCCAGGCTCTGAAGGCGGCGGTCGAGGGGAATGGCGAAGAGCGGACAGGGCACAGGGCCCCTCGCCGCCCATGGCGAACAGTGGACTCGGACCGGTTGTGTCGTCCGGCCGACGGAGATAATCCGAACACGTACTATCTCCGCTTGGCAAGGGGTGGTCCCGGAGTTAACACGAAGCTTTTCCGGCGGCGCCAGGGAAGGCCGCAACCGTCACGGCCTTGACCTGCGATGGAACGCTCGCATCCGATGCCACGCCGCCCCGAGCCGCGTGCTGCATGGATTTACCGGCAGGTGTCGAACCAGAAATGGTTCACCGCGAAGGTGGCCGCGGCCCCCGGTCGACGCCGTTCAGCGCCGGCCAGGCGGCGACACCTCCCACGTCGGCGCCCAGCGCAGCAACCCCCTCGACCAGGCCACCCGCGACGCCGTCCGCGACGCCGCCCGCGTCCAGGCCCAGCGCGTCGTGCGCCTCACCACCGCCCTCAGGGCCGGCCTCGCCACCGCCTGAGCCCGCCACCCGGCAGAAACCACCCTGGGCCGGTCGGCCGTCCGTCCGTACGACGTCGTACGGACGGACGGCCGACCGGCCCAGGGTGGTTTCTGCCGGGTGGCGGGCTCAGGCGGTGGCGAGGCCGGCCCTGAGGGCGGTGGTGAGGCGCACGACGCGCTGGGCCTGGACGCGGGCGGCGTCGCGGACGGCGTCGCGGGTGGCCTGGTCGAGGGGGTTGCTGCGCTGGGCGCCGACGTGGGAGGTGTCGCCGCCTGGCCGGCGCTGAACGGCGTCGACCGGGGGCCGCGGCCACCTTCGCGGTGAACCAT
>NZ_JAHLEM010000870.1 GCF_018883605.1 Streptomyces niphimycinicus
CCTCGGCTTCGCGCTCTACGCGGGCGCGAAACTGCCGGGCGTGGTCATGGCCGACGGAGCACCCGACGGCAGATATCAGATCTGGCTCCACGATCGGAACGGGTCGGCGGCCACGGTCACCCACGAGGAGGTGTGGCAGTACGGCCCACGCCAGTTGTGGGACGAGGCCACCGCCGTGCACACCGCATACGTGAACGACGGCAGCCCCGACCCCGGCGACTTCGGGCTGACCGTGTCCCCCGGCGGACAGCGGCTCTGGCTCCGCTCACCCGACGCACCCCTCGGCTGACAGACAACTCGGCTGAGGAACGATTGAAGGGGGCGGCACCTCCGCACAAGGTGCCGCCCCCTTTGAGATCCGGAGCCGCCGCCGGGGGGTGAGGGTGGGTGTTTCCCGGCGCCGGCTCCGGTGGCCTTATCGGCTCATGGCCTCAACGGCTCGTGGCCTACCGCCCGTTCGCCGCCGCTCGGCCCGCCTCCAGGCGGGCCAC
>NZ_JAHLEM010000871.1 GCF_018883605.1 Streptomyces niphimycinicus
ATCCGGAGCCGCCGCCGGGGGGTGAGGGTGGGTGTTTCCCGGCGCCGGCTCCGGTGGCCTTATCGGCTCATGGCCTCAACGGCTCGTGGCCTACCGCCCGTTCGCCGCCGCTCGGCCCGCCTCCAGGCGGGCCACGGGGATGCGGAACGGAGAGCAGGACACGTAGTCCAGGCCCACTTCGTGGAAGAAGTGGACGGACTCCGGGTCGCCGCCGTGCTCACCGCAGATGCCCAGCTTGAGGTCGGGGCGGGTGGCGCGGCCTGCCTGGGCGGCGTCGCGGACGAGGGCGCCGACGCCGTCCTTGTCGATGGTCTCGAACGGGCTGACGCCGAAGATGCCCTTTTCCAGGTAGGCGGTGAAGAAGCTGGCCTCGACATCGTCGCGGGAGAAGCCCCAGACGGTCTGGGTGAGGTCGTTGGTGCCGAAGGAGAAGAAGTCGGCGGATTCGGCGATCTGGGCGGCGGTCAGCGCGGCGCGCGGCAGCTCGATCATGGTGCCGAGGGTGAGCTTGAGGTCCACGCCGTGGACCTGCTCGACCTCGGCGATGACCCGCTCGGCCTCCTCGCGGACGATCTCCAGCTCCTGGACCGTGCCGACGAGCGGGATCATGATCTCGGCCCGGGGGTCGGCCTTGGCGTTGCAGCGCTCGGCGGCGGCCTCGGCGATGGCCCGTACCTGCATGGCGAACAGGCCGGGGATGACCAGGCCGAGCCGAACACCGCGCAGGCCCAGCATCGGGTTCTGCTCATGGAGCCGGTGCACGGCCTGGAGCAGCCGCAGGTCGTTCTCGTTGTGGTCCTTGCGGGACTCGGCGAGTGCGACGCGCACCGACAGCTCGGTGATGTCGGGCAGGAACTCGTGCAGCGGCGGGTCGAGCAGCCGGACGGTGACGGGCAGCCCGTCCATCGCCTCGAAGAGCTCGACGAAGTCGTCCCGCTGGAGGGGCAGCAGCCCGGCGAGCGCCGTTTCCCGCTCCTCGTCGGTGTGGGCGAGGATCAGCCGCTCGACCATCTCGCGCCGCTCGCCGAGGAACATGTGCTCGGTGCGGCACAGCCCGATGCCCTGGGCGCCGAACCGCCGGGCGCGGGCGGCGTCCTCGGCGTTGTCCGCGTTGGCCCGTACGCGCAGCCTGCGCACCCGGTCCGCGTACGCCATGATCCGGTGCACCGCGGCGACCAGCTCGTCCGCGTCGTCGGCGCCCGCGTGCATGCGGCCCTCGAAGTACTCCACGACCGGCGAGGGCACGACCGGGACCTCGCCGAGGTAGACCTTGCCGGAGGAGCCGTCGATCGAGACGACGTCGCCCTCCTCGATGACGACGCCGTCCTTGCCGTCCCGGCCGGGGACCGTCATCCGGCGCCGCTTGGTGTCGACTTCGAGTTCCTCGGCGCCGCACACGCAGGTCTTGCCCATGCCGCGGGCGACGACGGCGGCGTGTGAGGTCTTGCCGCCGCGCGAGGTCAGAATGCCCTCCGCGGCGATCATGCCGTCGAGGTCGTCGGGGTTGGTCTCGCGGCGGATGAGGATGACCTTCTCGCCCGAGCGCGACCATTTGACGGCGGTGTACGAGTCGAAGACGGCCTTGCCGACGGCGGCGCCCGGGGAGGCGGCGATGCCCCGCCCGATCTTCTGGACGGTGTCGCCGGAGGCCACCTCGTCGTCGAAGCGCGGGAACATCAACTGGGCGAGCTGCGCCCCGGTGACCCGGCGCAGCGCCTCGGCCTCGTCGATGAGCCCCTGGTCGACGAGCTGGGTGGCGATGCGGAAGGCGGCACCGGCGGTGCGCTTGCCGACCCGGGTCTGAAGCATCCACAGCTTGCCGCGCTCGATGGTGAACTCGATGTCGCACAGGTCCTTGTAGTGCGTCTCGAGGGTTTCCATGATCTGCATGAGCTGGTCGTAGGACCGCTGGTCGATCTGTTCGAGGTCGGCCAGCGGGACCGTGTTGCGGATGCCCGCGACCACGTCCTCGCCCTGGGCGTTCTGGAGGTAGTCGCCGTAGACGCCCTGGTGGCCGCTGGCCGGGTCGCGGGTGAAGGCGACGCCGGTGCCCGAGTCGGGGCCGAGGTTGCCGAAGACCATGGAGCAGATGTTGACCGCGGTGCCGAGGTCGTGGGGGATGCGCTCCTGGCGGCGGTAGAGCTTGGCGCGGTCGCCGTTCCAGGAGTCGAACACGGCCCGTACGGCGAGGTCCATCTGCTCGCGCGGCTCCTGCGGGAAGCCCCGGCCGGTCTCCTTGGCGACGATGTTCTTGAAGTCGCCGACCAGCTTCTTCAGGTCCGCGGCGTCGAGGTCGACGTCCACGGTGACGCCCTTGGCCCGCTTGGCGTCGTCGATGGCCTCCTCGAAGAGGTCGCCGTCCACGCCGAGCACGGTCTTGCCGAACATCTGGATGAGGCGCCGGTAGGAGTCCCAGGCGAACCGGTCGTCACCCGCCTGCGCGGCGAGCCCGGCCACGGACTGGTCCGAGAGGCCGATGTTGAGGACGGTGTCCATCATGCCGGGCATCGAGAACTTGGCGCCGGAGCGTACGGATACGAGGAGGGGGTCGTCCGCCTGGCCGAGTTTCTTGCCCATCTTGGCTTCGAGGGCGTCGAGGTGCGCACTCACCTCGTCGCGCAGGGCCGCGGGTTCCTCACCGCTGTCGAGGTAGACCTTGCATGCCTCGGTGGTGATGGTGAAGCCCGGTGGCACGGGGAGACCGAGATTGGTCATCTCGGCGAGATTGGCTCCCTTACCGCCGAGCAGGTCTTTGAGATCCTTGTTGCCCTCGGTGAAGTCGTAAACGAACTTCTGCTGATCTTGTGTTTCCGGCACGGGACTCGATCTCCTCGGCTCGGCTGCCCTGACGGCGGGGAGCGTACCCAGATCAAAGGCTCCTGAGCAGGTCCACTCCACCGTCATACGGCCGTAACCACCCGCCTGCCACGTGTTCGAAAGTACGGTGCCCGATCGAGGCTCACTTGGAGTGCCTTCAAGCCTCGAACACACACCCACCCTCCGCCCGCGGCGGACGCTTGGAATTTCACTATACGTAACCGTTGGTTCGAGATGTCGAACATCAAGTGGGTGGCACTGAGTGCCACGCATTGGAGAGGTGAGCACAGCGGGGGACCGCCGGATCACCCCTCGATCACCGCTCATATGAGCGACGCCTCGATCAGAGTGGCGAGAATCACGCCTTGTCAGAGCCCATTGTCTCGCCTTTTGGATACAACGAGAGGGGTGCTGCTCAAACGAGCGACACGCCGGAAGGGTGGCCGACCACCTCTGAGGACGCCGAGGGGCAGCGGACCAGCTTCGCTGCCGCCCCCTCTCCCGGCCCCGCTCCGTTTCAGAGGGCCAAGGCCCGGCGTTCCCCGCGAACGAATCGCGCCATATTTCAGGACGCCCGGTCGTCCTCCGGCCCCCGCAGCCCGGCCAGGGCCTCGCGGGTCCTGACCGTGCAGTTGTGCTCCTCGCCCAGGACGCGCTCGGCGATCTCCAGCACGGCCCGCCACTCGGCCTCGGCCTCATCGGGGCGGCCGAGGCCCTTGAGCGTGGTGCCGAGGATGTGCCGGGTCCACAGGGTGCTCACCTGCTCCGGTCCCAGGACGCGCAGCCGGGCGGTGAGCGTCTCCCGGATCTCCGTCTCGGCCTCCGCGAACCGGCCCAGCTTGTTGAGCACATTGCCCAGGCTGTGCCGGGCGGCCAGGGTGTTCCCGGCCTCGGCTCCCATGGACCGCGTGCGCCCCTCGACCACCTGGCGGTACAGGGCTTCGGACTCCTCGTAGCGCTCCTGATCACGCAGCAGGGCCGCCAGTTGGGCGACGGTGAGCAGGGCGCTCGGGTCGTCCGGCCCCAGCACCCGGGCCTCCCCCTCCATGGTCAGGCGGTACTCCCGCTCGGCCTCGTCCACGCGCCCGAGGCGCGACAGGACCCCGGCGCGGCTGTAGCGCTCCACCAGCGTCGCCTGCGCGTCCGGTCCCGCGACGCGGATCCGGTCCTGGAGCACCTGGGTGTACGCCTCCAGCGCCTCCTCGTTCCGCCCGGCCATCCCCATGCTGACCGCCAGATGGTGCCGGGTGGTGAGGGCGTTGGGATGGTCGCTTCCGAGCACGGCGGTCTGCCGTTCCAGAAGGTCGCGATGGGCCGCCTGCGCCTCGTCGTGCCGCCCCTGATCGTCCAGAATCAGCGCTCGCACCCGCAGGGCGGTCAACGCCTCGTCGTGCCGCTCCCCGACGGCGGCGAACGTCTCCGCCACCAGCGCGTCGGCCTCGGACTCCGCCTCGGTGTACCGCCGCAGGCTGCGCAGCCGGTCGATGCGGTTGCGGCGCGCCCGGCGCACCCGCCAGTGGGTGGGGCTCAGGGCCGCCGACGTCCGGTCGACCAGGTCGTGCCACAGCGACTCCGCCTCCTCGTGGCGCTGCCCGAGGTTCAGGATGTCGCCGAGCGTGAAGAGCGCCGTCATCAGCGCCGAGTCCACCTCCGACTCCGCCGACGCGGCGCATTCCTCGGCCGCCGCCCGCATCTCGGCCTCCGCCTCGTCGAGCCGGTTCTGCCGCCGCAGCGCGGTGGTCAGCCAGGCACGTGCGTTGACGGTCTCGTGGTTCGTGGGCCCGTGCAGTTCCCGCGCCATGGCCAGCGAGACCCGGAGTTCCTCCTCGGCCTCCGCCACCCGCCCGAGGTCCAGCAGCAGACGCCCGCGCCTGAAGTGCTTGGCCTCGGCATGCTCCCGGGAGTCCTCGCCCCGCCGCTCCCACGCCTCGATCAGCGTGCGGCACTCCTCCTCCGCCGCGTCCGCCCGCCCGGCGTCGCTCAGCAGGTCCACGAGATAGCCGCGGGCGAACAGCGTGTAGTCGTCCTCCGCGCCGTGCACCCTTCCCGAGATCGCGACCACCGCGCGCAGCTCGCGCTCCGCATCCTCGTGCTCCCCGAGCTTGTTCAGGGTGATCGCCAGATGCCCGCGGAGGTTGCGGGATTCGAGGTCGTCCCGGGAGCTGAGCCCCTCGATCTGCTCCCGCGCCACCTCCCGCAGCTCGGCCATGTGCTCCGCCCACCCGGCGTCGACGAGCTGCTCGGCCACATCGGGCAGGCTCCGCACTCCCCACCAGCCGGTTTCCTCGTTGCGCTGGTCGGCTTCGGCCAGCATCTTGTCGACGTAGTCACGCACCGACTTCGGCAGCCCTTCGTCCGCCGCGATCCGCCGCACCACCGCCATCACCGGCGGCTGGACCTGCTCGGAGGTGTAGGAGCGAGGCGGGAAGACGACGGCCGGTGCCACCGGCCGCCGTTCGGGCGCCTGCGGCGGCGGCGCCGGATCCTCCGGGCCCTCCTCCAGCAGCCCCAGCCGCGACAGCAGCTCCGGGGACGCCGCCGCGAACGGGCGGGCCTCCTCGGCGACGCGGGAGTCCCCATGGTCGCCGGAGAGCCGGGCGCGGAACTCGGGGCCGCTGCCCTGCCGGTGCAGCAGAAACGCGGTGACCTGCGCCGCCGTCTCCAGCGCGTCCGCCGTCCGGACCGCGTCCAGCAGCAGATCCGCGACCCCGGCGTGGAACTCGTACTCCTCCGCGCCGCCCGCCCGCCTCCGCAGCAGCCCGCCCAGGAACACCTCGGCCAACTGCGCCGGGTGGAACCGCTCCCCACGGCCCGCGCCCGCCTGGTGGATCAGCCGCATCACCGGCAGTGTCAGCGGATGGACCGTGGCCAGCGCCCCGGCCAGGCGCTGCGCCTCGGGCGAGGCGGCGCCCCGGAAGCGGCGCAGCCGCTCCTCGGCCGTCGGCTCGGGGACATGGGCCGTGGCCCGCGCGGCCACCGGCTTCTCCGCGCCGTCGAGCAGCATGACCGGCAGCGGCGCGCCGCCGCCGCCCGTACCGGTGAGCGCCGCCCATGCGCCCAGCTCGCCCTCGGCCAGCTCCAGCACGGGCACCGGCGTCTTGCCGTCGTACGACACCATGCCGCGCGGCAGCACCGGATGGCGCACGGACAGCGCGCGGCCCGGGCTGCCCTCCCGGCCGCCGGCGTCGACCAGCAGCCGCTGCGTGGGCATGCCACGCTCCGGCCACATCCGCGCGGGCAGCGGCTGGAGGACCGCCACCGGCGAATGGCGGGCCCAGCGGCGCAGCAGCCGGGGAATCGCGCCACCGCGCCAGCCCGGGCCCACCCCGTCCGAGAGGACCAGCATCACGGTGCGGCCGGAGGTGTCGGTGAGCTGACGGGCGGTGCGGCGCGGGGCACCGGGGGCGTACGGGCGCGCCCTGAGCACCGGTGCGGCATCCTGGGCGCTGTCCAGGCCGTGGGCGCTGTCCAGGCCGTAGGTCCGTACGGAGCGGAAGGCGCCCTGCCGCTCCAGCAGTCCGCGCACCTCGGCGGCGAGCTGCTGCCACAGCACCATCGACGGGCCGTCGTCCACGATGAGCGCGACGCTCAGCCAGCGCTCGGGGCGGGGGCGCAGCACCACGTCCGGCAGCCCGGTTTCGGCGATCCACTCGGCGGTGGCGGTCTCATCGACGCAGAAGGACGTACGGGACGGCACGCTCCGCCGCAGCGGCCGCAGCGCGCGGGAGAGCCCGCGCGCCGCCGGGAGCGCCCGGACGCCCCGGAC
>NZ_JAHLEM010000872.1 GCF_018883605.1 Streptomyces niphimycinicus
TGCTGCCCGACCCCAGCGACCCGATGCTGCTGGCCTCCGTGACGCTGACCGGCCCGCTCGGCGATGAAGACGATCCGGCCGCTTTGTACCCCGCTGTGCGCACCCGGCACACCAGCCGGTATCCCTTCGCCGAGACAGAGATCCCCGTGTCCGTGCGGACCGCCCTGGTCGACGCGGCGGACCAGGAGCACGTTTCGCTGTCCTTCGCCTCCGGCTGGCATCTGCAGTCCGTCCTGGACCTGGTGCGAGAGGGTGAGGCCCGCAACCTCACCGACGCCGGCGCCGCCGCGGACCTGGACCGCTTCACCCGCAGGGCGGACGATACGCGGCCGGCCACCGAAGGGGTTCCGGAGTACGCCTTCGGGCCCCGCCGCCGGATCGGCAAGGCCCCCATGCGCGACTTCGCGGGCGGCAAGTCGATCCCCGGCCGCCCGACCGCCGATTTCGAGACCTCCCCTCACCTGGCGTTGCTGAGCACCTCACGCGACCGCCCCGTGGACTGGCTGCGCACCGGCCAGGCGGTGGAGCGGGTGCTGCTGCGGGCCACGCTGGAGGGACTGGCCGCCTCGTTCGTCACCCAGGCCCTCGAATGGCACGACCTGCGCTGGCCGCTGCGCGACCCGATGGCGGGCATGGCCTATGTGCAGATGGTGCTGCGGCT
>NZ_JAHLEM010000873.1 GCF_018883605.1 Streptomyces niphimycinicus
GCACCTCACGCGACCGCCCCGTGGACTGGCTGCGCACCGGCCAGGCGGTGGAGCGGGTGCTGCTGCGGGCCACGCTGGAGGGACTGGCCGCCTCGTTCGTCACCCAGGCCCTCGAATGGCACGACCTGCGCTGGCCACTGCGCGACCCGATGGCGGGCATGGCCTATGTGCAGATGGTGCTGCGGCTGGGATACGGCCCTTCGGGTACGCAGACCCCTCGGCGGCCGGTCCAGGACGTGCTGGACATTGAGCCGTAGTACCGGCCGCGCGTCCCGGAGGAATCGCCCTCAGGCCGTGCGCTCCGCCTCGTCCGGCCCGACGCCCCGGAAGTGGCATTCCACGTCCACGACACCCCCGTGTCCGGCCCGCCGCTGTCCTCCGGCCACCCGGAGACCGTGCCGTTCGTGGGGCGAGGCCCCCGCGGCGGCTCAGCGGCGCACCCGTGGCATCCCCAGGCCGATCCAGGAGATGATCTCCCGCTGGATCTCGTTG
>NZ_JAHLEM010000874.1 GCF_018883605.1 Streptomyces niphimycinicus
CCCGTGTCCGGCCCGCCGCTGTCCTCCGGCCACCCGGAGACCGTGCCGTTCGTGGGGCGAGGCCCCCGCGGCGGCTCAGCGGCGCACCCGTGGCATCCCCAGGCCGATCCAGGAGATGATCTCCCGCTGGATCTCGTTGTTGCCGCCGCCGAAGGTGAAGACGACGCTGCTGCGGTAGCCGCGCTCCAGCTCTCCATGGAGAACCTCGCCCGCCGAGCCCTCCTTGAGCGGTCCCGCGGCGCCGACGATCTCCATCAGCCAGGCGTAGGCGTCGCGGCGCGCCTCGGAGCCGTACACCTTGACGGCGGAGGCGTCCTGCGGGGTGAGCGTGTCGCGCTGGAGGGCGTCCACCATCTGCCAGTTGAGCACCTTCATGGCGTCCAGCCGGGCGTGCGTACGGGCCAGCCGGCCGCGTACCCAGGCCAGGTCGATCACCCGGCGGCCGTCGGGGAGCTTGGTGTCGGCGGCCCACTGGCGGACGCCGCGCAGGGCGCGGATGGCCATGGTGCCGTGGGCGGCGAGGGTGACCCGCTCGTAGTTGAGCTGGGTGGTGATCATGCGCCAGCCCTCGTTCTCGGGGCCGACCCGGCGGGTGGCCGGGACGCGGATGTTCTCGTAGTAGCTGGCGGTGGTGTCGTGGGAGGCGAGGGTCTTGATGAGGGTGGCGGAGTAGCCGGGGTCGGCGGTCGGGACCAGCAGGATGCTGATGCCCTTGTGGGGTTTGGCGTCGGGGTCGGTGCGGACCGCGAGCCAGACCCAGTCGGCGGTGTCGCCGTTGGTCGTCCAGGTCTTCTGGCCGTTCACGATGTACTCGTCGCCCTCGCGCACCGCGCGGGTCTTGAGGGAGGCGAGGTCGGTACCGGCGTCGGGCTCGCTGTAGCCGATCGCGAAGTCGATCTCGCCGGAGAGGACCTTGGGCAGGAAGTACGCCTTCTGCTCCTCGGTGCCGAACCGCATGATCGTGGGCCCGACCGTATTGAGCGCCATCAGCGGCAGCGGCACGCCGGCCTGGGCCGCCTCGTCGAAGAAGATGAACTGCTCGACCGGGCCGAGCCCGCGCCCGCCGTACTCCTGGGGCCAGCCGACCCCCAGCCAGCCGTCGGTGCCGAGCCGGCGGATGGTCTCGCGGTAGAACCGCTTCTGCCCGGTGGAGTCGGCGTAGCGGGCGTAGGCGTCATCGGGGACCAGCTCGGCGAAGTACGCGCGCAGCTCATCGCGCAACCGCCGCTGATCAGGGGTGTATTCGAGGTCCACGGCCCCTCCTGGAGTCTCGCGTGCGCCGTGTCGGCGGTCTGGGAGCGTCCTGGGATCGAGGGGCACGGTAGAACGTGTTCCAACAATACGGAAGGGCCGTGGACCGGGCCCGTCGACCCGGTCCACGGCCCGGGCCTCAGCCCTCCACCCGGGGCGGACTGTCGTCGGTGCCGCGCCGTACGACCTGAACCGGCTGGCCCGGACGCCAGGTGCGCAGCACCATCTCCCCGTTCTCCTTGGCGGTGTGCACCACTTCGGTCAGCTCGGCGCGGTAGAGGTGGAAGGGCTCGGGCGGCCGGACCTCCTGGGCGAAGCGGGCGACCGTCTCGGGGTCGGTCACCTCGACCGCCCGGCCGCTCACCCGCACATCGCCCTCGGTCAGCCCGTCGCCGGGGCCGGGGTTGGCCTGCACCGAGAACCGCGGATCGCGGCGCAGGTCCAGCGCCTTGCGCGAGTCGGGCATCATGCCCAGCCACAACTCGCCGGAGAGGAAGTCGACTTCGAGCGGTGTCACCCGCGGGGAGCCGTCCTGGCGCAGGGTGGCCAGCACATGGTGGCGGTAGTGGCCGAAGCGGTCCTGGGCGTAGTCGGCGAAGGCGGGCTCGGCCGCCGCGAAGCCGGCCCAGCTCGTGGTCGGGTAGGTCATCGTCATGGCGCCCATGCTCGGGCCGTTTCCGGACATCTCCTGTCGGGATTTCCCGGCTTCCGACTCCCGCGCCTGATCCGGTGGCAGATACGCGTTCCACTCGGTGCCCGGCAGCGGATAGCCGACCCAGGTCCGGGCGTAGGACGGCGGCCGGGTCCGGCCGCGCGGCAGCAGCAGCGCGGTGGGTTCACGGGCGGCGCGGCGCAGCAGCGTGGGCAGGGTGGTGGACCGGTTGTTGCCGCTGGTCTGCGCGGAGGAGCAGCCCGCGTGGTACGCGACGGGCAGGGCGCGGTCGCCGGTCACCAGACAGGGCGGCCGCAGCCCCAGCCGCTCCAGCCCCCGCGCGGCGGTGCGATAGCGCCCGGTGGTGCGGTCGGACTGCTCGGCGGCGTGGTGGAGGATGACGAACTGGCTGGCCAGATGGAGGGTGATGACCACCCCGAGGGCGACGGCCAGATGCTGCGGCGAGCGCGCGGCCCGCACCGCGTGGAACACCAGCCCGGCGATCGGCAGCGCCAGCAGCGCGTAGGAGGGCATCAGGAAGCGCGGTGCGGAGTAGCCGATGAGCAGCAGATACGGCAGGGCGAGGGTGGCCGCGCAGACGATGGGCAGCACGGTCAGCGGTACGGCGGGGAGCCGGACGGCCGGTCTGCCCAGCCCCACCCGCACCCGGCGCAGCTCCTGGCGGTCGCGCAGCGCGGCATGGACGCACAGGAGGGTCAGCACGGGCAGCGCCAGCCACCATACGGTCAGCTCCGGGTGACGCAACGGCACCTCGCAGGGGCGGCAGAGCTGAGGTCCGTTGAGGCTGCGCAGCGCGGCCCCCACGCTGAAGTGGAGGCCCATGCCCCCCTCGACCTCGCTGGAGGCGTTCAGCCGCTCGCCGATGCCGCCGAAGCGGTCGTACGCCTCGCCGATCCACTGGGCGGCGCCGAGCAGCGGTCCGCCGATCAGCGCGGGCAGGGCGGGCCGCCAGGTGCGCACCCCGATCGCGCCGGCCAGGAGCGGCAGGGCGAGCCATCCTCCGTCGGGGGTGCGCACCAGGGTGACGCCCGCGAGGACGGCGGCCAGCCACCAGCGGGCCTTGGTCTCGTGCGGCGCGCGGAGGAACCAGCCGACGGCGGCGACGGCGCCGATCGCCACCCAGAGGTTGGGCATCACCGCGGGCCCGCTGATCTGGGTGATCCACAGTCCGGAGAACAGCAGCGCGGCCAGGGCGACCTGAGCGGGGGGCAGCAGCCGGGTCCAGACCCGGAAGGCGCCGTAGAGCGCGCCCGCGGACGCCAGCATGAGCAGGATCCGCAGCGCCGGAATGGAGTCGGTCGCGGCGACGAGGGGCGCGACCAGGAGACTGACGCCGCGCGAGCGGGGTGCGCTGAAGTACGCGGGCGGGGTGCGCGGATCGACCTGGGAGACGTACACGGACTCGTCCCAGCCCAGCGCGTGGCCGGTGTGCGGGATCACCATGGCGAGCTGGACCACGGCGTATCCGATGGCCACCAGCCCGAGCCAGGGGGCCGGGCGACGGTACCGCCGCGGCTGGCGTGGCTGGGGGCGCGGGGGCAGGACGGCGGCCGCCGGTGCGGCAGTATTCTCCATGCGCGCACCATATGATATCTATGTACCTTTTTCGTCCTATTAGGCCATCCGGCCCAGTGTCCAAGGGGTGCCATGGACGCGACGGATCCGTAGGCTGTGGCAGCGGTGCACAGCCCCCATCCGGCGGAGGACGGACACACCCATGAAGATGCTCATCAACGTCCCCGAGACGGTGGTCGCCGACGCGCTGCGCGGAATGGCCGCCTGCCACCCCGAACTGATCGTCGACGTCGAGAACCGGGTGATCGTCCGGCGGGACGCGCCGGTCGAGGGCAAGGTGGGGCTGGTCTCCGGAGGTGGATCGGGACACGAGCCGCTGCACGGCGGTTTCGTGGGGAGCGGCATGCTCGACGCCGCCTGCCCCGGCGAGGTGTTCACCTCCCCCGTGCCGGATCAGATGGTGCGCGCCGCGGCGGCGGTGGACAGCGGCCAGGGCGTGCTGTTCATCATCAAGAACTACACGGGCGATGTGCTCAACTTCGACATGGCCGCCGAACTCGCCGAGGACGAGGGCATCCAGGTCGCGAAGGTCCTGGTCAACGACGATGTGGCGGTGACCGACAGCCTCTACACGGCGGGCCGGCGCGGCACCGGGGCCACCCTGTTCGTGGAGAAGATCGCGGGCGCGGCGGCCGCGGAGGGCGCGCCGCTGGAGCGAGTGGAGTCGATCGCCCGGCGGGTGAACGAGCTCTCGCGGAGCTTCGGCGTCGCGCTCAGCCCCTGTTCCACCCCCTCCAAGGGCGGCCCCACCTTCGAACTGCCCGCTGGGGAGCTGGAGTTGGGGGTTGGCATCCACGGCGAGCCGGGGCGTGAGCGGCGGGCGATGATGACCTCCCATGAGATCGCCGACTACGCCGTGCAGGTGGTGGTCGAGGACCTGCGCCCGGAGAACCCGGTGCTGCTCCTGGTCAACGGCATGGGGGCGACCCCGCAACTGGAGCTGTACGGCTTCGCCGCCGAGGTGCACCGGGCGCTCGGCGAGCGGCAGGTGGCGGTGGCGCGTACGCTCGTCGGCAACTACGTCACGTCACTCGACATGGCGGGCGCCTCGATCACGCTGTGCCAGGTCGACGAGGACCTCCTGCGGCTGTGGGACGCGCCCGTGCGGACCGCCGGGCTGCGCTGGGGTGCCTGAGGCCGGCCGGCCCCCGATACGTACGCTGTCGCCGTTGGCTACGACCGAGGAGGCGCCTGTGTCCAGCAGTGAACCCGCCGTCGATGACACGCTCGACACCCCTTTCTTCCTCCGATGGCTCACCGCCGCGGCCACGTCCGTGAGCCATGAGGCGGCCCGTCTCACCGACCTGGACTCCGCGATCGGCGACGCCGACCACGGCACCAATATGCAGCGCGGCTTCGCCGCCGTGGCCGAGGCACTGGAGAAGGAGCCGCCGGGCTCGCCCGGGGCCACCCTCATCCTGGCCGGGCGCCAGCTCATCTCCAAGGTGGGCGGGGCCTCCGGACCGCTGTACGGGACGCTGCTGCGGCGGGCCGGCAAGGCGCTCGGCGACGCCGAGCAGATCACCCCGCAGCAACTGGCGGACGCGCTGCGGGCCGGGGTGGACGCGGTGGCGCAGCTCGGCGGCGCCGCGCCCGGCGACAAGACGATGCTGGACGCGCTGCTCCCCGCCGTCGAGGCGCTGGGCGGGGCCACCGGGTCGTTCGCGGCCGCGGGCGAGGCCGCCGAGAAGGGCGCCCTGGCCACCGTGCCCATGCTGGCGCGCAAGGGCAGGGCCAGCTATCTGGGTGAGCGCAGCGTGGGCCACCAGGACCCGGGCGCCACCTCGTCGGCGCTGCTCATCGCGGCACTGGCGGAGGCGGCCCGATGACCGACGAGGGCGAGAAGAAGCTGGTCGGCATAGTGCTGGTGTCGCACAGCGCGGCGGTGGCGGACTCGGTGGCCGAGATGGCGAAGGGGCTGTCCGGCGGTGGCGCGGCGCCGGTCCGCGCGGCGGGCGGCACCGCGGACGGCGGGTTCGGCACCAGCCCGGAGCTCATAGCGGAGGCGGCCCACGAGGTCGACCGGGGCGCCGGAGTGGCGGTCCTGGTGGACCTGGGCAGCGCGGTCCTGGCCGTCAAGGCGCTGCTGGCCGAGGGCGATGAACTGCCGGAGGGCACCCGATTGGTGGACGCGCCGCTCGTGGAGGGGGCGGTCGCGGCGCTCGTCACCGCCTCCACCGGGGCGGACGTGGACGGGGTGCTCCAGGCGGCCTCGGAGGCGTACGACTACCGCAAGGTCTGACAGCGCGAGGTCCGGCACGGCGCGGACCGGCACGGCGCGGACCGGCAC
>NZ_JAHLEM010000875.1 GCF_018883605.1 Streptomyces niphimycinicus
CGATCTCGGCGCGCAGCCCCGGTTCGGCGCCCGCCAGGGGCCACCAGCGGGCCAGCCACGCGGCGTCCTCGCCGTCCACCGGGTCGCCCAGCCGCTCGGTGCCGTCCCCGGCCGCGAGGTCCACCTCGACCCGGCGCGGCACGCCGTCCGCGTCGGCCTCGGCGATGTCCACGGGCACGTTGTCGAGCCACTCGTTGGCGAACAGCAGCCCCGTGCAGCCCTCCGGCGGGGCGTCGAGCCAGGCGATCCGCTGATCCAGGCCCGCCGGGCGCTCCGCCCGCTCCACCGCGTAGGGTCGCAGCCGCCGGTCCAGGCCGTGGGGCAGGCCGGGGGCCGGCGCGAGCACCTGGGTGAGCAGCTCGCCGCGGCCGGCGCCCAGGTCCACCAGGGCCAGTTCGGCGGGGTGCCCCAGCGCCTCGTCCACCCGGCGCAGCAGCTCCGCGACCGCCCGGGCGAACAGCGGTGAGGCATGCACCGACGTGCGGAAGTGCCCGGCGGGGCCCTCGGGGCGGCGGAAGAATCCGCCCGTTCCGTACAGCGCCTGTTCGGCCGCCGTACGCCATCCGCTCCACTCATGCTTCTCGGTCGCCACACCGCCACGCTATGTGGAATCGTCTCCACCTTGGGGAGTAGGGCCGGGCGATACGGATCGCCCCTCGGGCTGACCCGGGAGGGTTCGGCGGTGCCTACGCTGGGTGACGTGCAGCGCCTCTACGAATTTCTCCGCAGGCATCCGACAGGGGTGGACTCCTTCTGGGCCGTCCTCCTCGTCGGCTTCGGTTCCCTGTGGGTCATGGAGGCGGGGATGAGCCGGGGTTCCCGGTTCGCGGCCGTGCCGATCGTCCTGGCGCTGGGGACGACGGTCGCGCTGCGCCGCCGTGTCCCGGAGAAGATGCTGCTGCTGGCCATCGCGTGCGGGGTCGCCCAGATGGCCACCGGCGTCAAGCCCAATCTGACCGACTTCGCCATGCTGGTGATCGTCTACACGGTGGCGGTCGCCTCCTCGCGCCGGGCCTCCCGCTTCGCGCTGGGCGTGGCGATCAGCGCGGCCCCGCTCGCCGCCCTCCGCTGGCCGCATTCCGAGCAGGGCTGGTGGGAGGACGTCGTCTCGGCGGTCTTCGTCTCCATCCCGTTCGTACTGGCCTGGGTGCTCGGCGACTCGATCCGCACCCGCCGCGCCTACTACGCCCAGTTGGAGGAGCGGGCCGCCCGGCTGGAGAGGGAGCGCGAGGCGCAGTCGAAGGTCGCGGTGGCCGCCGAGCGTGCCCGGATCGCGCGGGAGCTGCACGATGTGGTGGCACACAACGTGTCGGTGATGGTGGTGCAGGCGGACGGCGCCGCGTACGTCATGGAGGCCTCGCCAGAACAGGCCCGGCAGGCGCTGGAGACCATCTCCGGCACCGGCCGCCAGGCGCTCGCCGAGATGCGGCGGCTGCTGGGCGTGCTGCGCACCGGGGAACCGGGCGAGGAGAACGACTACGTCCCCCAGCCGGACGTCGAGCAGATCGACGAGCTGGTGGAGCAGGTGCGTGGCGCCGGGCTCCCGGTGGACTTCAAGGTGGTGGGCAGCCCGCGCCAGCTTCCCAGCGGGGTCGAGCTGACCGCGTACCGCATCGTGCAGGAGGCGCTCACCAACACCCGTAAGCACGGCGGCCCGGATGTGGGCGCGAGCGTCCGCCTCACCTACTTCGACGACGGGCTCGGGCTGCTGGTCGAGGACGACGGACGGGGCGCGCAGCGGGAGATGTACCAGGACGGCGGCGCCGACGGCAGCGGCCATGGGCTGATCGGGATGCGCGAGCGCGTCGGCATGGTGGGCGGCACGCTCGACGCGGGGCCGCGTCCTGGCGGCGGCTTCCGGATCAGCGCACTGCTGCCGCTGAAGCCGGCCCGTTGAGCGATGGGCGCATCATGACCCGTATGCGCATGCGCACTCGTAACGTCGCGCCATGGCCGCTGTAAGGCGGCTGTCAGCCAGAGGAGCTGTCAGCCAGAGGAAGGGACCGTCCGGAATGTCGATTCGCGTCATGCTCGTCGATGACCAAGTGCTGCTGCGTACCGGCTTCCGGATGGTGCTCGCGGCCCAGCCCGATATGGAGGTCGTCGCCGAGGCGGGCGATGGAGTGGAGGCGCTTCAGGCGGTGCGCTCCACGGAGGTGGACGTCGTCCTCATGGACGTCCGCATGCCCAAGCTGGACGGCGTGGAGGCCACCCGGCTGATATGCGAGCGGGAGGGGGCGCCGAAGGTCATCATCCTGACCACGTTCGATCTGGACGAGTACGCCTTCTCCGCGCTCAAGGCCGGGGCGGGCGGCTTCATGCTCAAGGATGTGCCGCCCGCGGAGCTGCTCGCGGCGATCCGCGCGGTGCACAGCGGTGACGCGGTGGTCGCGCCCACCACCACGCGCCGGCTGCTGGACCGGTTCGCGCCGATGCTGCCGGGCGGTGGGGGAAGCGGCGGCCGGGGCCGTCCGGGGCTGGAGCGGCTCACCGACCGGGAGCGCGAGGTGGTGCTGCTGGTCGCGCAGGGGCTGTCGAACGGCGAGATCGCGGCGCGGCTGGTGCTGTCGGAGGCGACCGTGAAGACCCATGTGGGGCGCATCCTCACCAAGTTGGAGCTGCGGGACCGGGTGCAGGTGGTGGTGATGGCCTACGAGACGGGGCTGGTGCGGGCCGGTGGCTCGGCGGGCCCGGCCCGCTGAGGCGGGACGGAGTTTCCACGGCGGCGCTCTTGCGGCGGCCCTTCTCGCGGCGGCGTCCTTACGGCGGCCTTTCTTGCGGCGGCGTCCTTACGGCGGACCTTCTCGCGGCGGCGTCCTTACGGCGGCCGCCGCGTCCTTACGGTGGCCGCGGCGTCCTTACGGTCGAGACGGCCGTCCTACCGTTCGTGCTCGCCGCTGTCCCGCCGGTCGCGCAGGACCAGGTCGAGCAGTCCGGGGAAGCGCTGGTCGAACTCCGGGCGGCGCAGCCGGTTGACCCGCTTGGGGCCCATGTCGCGCTGCTCGATCAGCCCGGCCGCGCGCAGCACCGAGAAGTGGTGGCTGAGCGCCGCCTTGCCCACGGGCACGTCGAAGGTGCCGCAGGTGTGCTCCCAGTCGGCCGTGGTGGCCAGTTCGCGGACGAGCTGAAGCCGTACGGGGTCGGCGAGCGCCGCGAGGGCGGTCTGCACCGGGACGTCGTCGGGGTGGGTGTGCTCGGGCGCGGCCCGGTGGCTTCGGTTGCTCATCGCTGCTCTGCTCCTCTGCCGCTGATGGCCCGCTCTGTGTTCACTCTGGGGTGAACATTTTAGGCGGGGCCCCTGGGGCCGCACGCTACAGACAGCGCCCTACCGCAGCACGCTCTCCAGGAAGTCGCTGCCCAGGCGGGCCACCGACGCCAGGTCGAGCTGGTGCAGCACATAGCGGCCGCGGCGGCGGGTGGTGAGGAGACCGGCCTTCTTCAGCACGGCGATATGGCGGGAGACCTCCGGGGGCGTGATGCCGTACGACTCGGAGAGCTCACCGGTGGTGTGCGGGCCGCGGGCCAGGCTGCGGCATAGCCGCATCCGCATCGGGTGGGCCAGGGCCTCGAGACGGCGCTGGACGAGCTCCAGGGCGGCGGGCGGGGGCAGTTCGGGGGCGGTGACCGGGTACTGGATCACCGGGCGCCAGCCGGGGGCGTACAGGACGATCAGATGCGGCCAGCCGAAGGCGGTCGGGATGAAGGTGATGCCCTCCCCGTACGCCGTCGTCCGGCCGCCCGCCAGCTTGTCGACCAGGATGCTGTTCCCGTCCTCCGAGAGCGACAGCGCGGCGGAGGCCGCCGTCAGCGCCTCTCCGAGCCCCTTGCGCTGGAGCAGTTCCGCCTTGTGGCGGGCGTCGGCGGCCAACTGGATCCGCGTCCGCCGCCAGGTGTCGGCGAAGAACGCCTCGTCGCAGTCCTCCAGCAGCCGCCGCAACCAGACCCGCAGCCCGTCCGGGTCCTCCAGCATCCGGTGGGTGAAGGCCGCCTGCCGCGGCCCCCGGGCGGCCGCCAGCTCGCGGATCCGGGCCCGTTCGTCCGCGTCGACCAGCGGCGAGGGGGTGCGCCGGTCGTACGCGGGGGAGCAGGCGATCTCGAAGGCGGCCGACACGAACGTCTCGTCGTCGATCCGGTCCAGTGCGTCCAGCTCCTCCGCGAGCGTCGCCCCGGGGGCGGCCGGGAGCAGCAGGTCGGAGCGGGTGGTGCGCCACAGGAAGTCCGCCTCGCAGAGCCGGTCGGCGAGGTCCGGCTTGAGCGCGGAGGAGGTGGCGGTGGCCCAGCCGTGCAGCCCGGGGTGGTGGCCGGGCTCGGACAGCACATGGAGCGCGGCGCCCAGCTCGGCGAGCGGGGACGGGCTGAAGACGATGCGCTCGGGCGGCAGCCCGGCGATGTCGATGACATTGGCCATGAGCCCATGGTGCGGGAGCCCGCGCCCGGCGCCGCCCTCGTTTGACGGCCGCCGTCAATCGGCGTGACGCATGTCCGGGGCCGAGCGCACCGTCGAACCATGTCCCTCACCGAGCAGTACGCACTCGACCTGTACCGGGCCGCCCGGCGCGGCGAGCCCGCCCCGCCCGCACCGGGCCGCCACGACTGGCGCACCGTCCGGGAGCTGCGGCAGTACCGCGACGCCCAGGCCGCGATGGCGGGGCGTGTGGCCCGCCGCCGCGGCCGCGATGACCGCCTTACGGACGCGCCGGGCGCCGTAAGGGCGACGCCGGGCCACGTAGGGGCGATGCCGCGCGCCGTAAGGGCGGTCAGGGAGGCGCTGGCCGCCCTGCGGCGCCGGTCAGCCGTCCCCCTCCATGAGCTCCCGGACCCGGGCGAGGAAGGCACCGGCCGCGGCCGTGACGTCCTCGGCCGTCCAGTCGAGTGCGGGTGAGGCGACCGTCAGCTCCGTCGCGGCCAGACCGGGCGGCCCCGGCTCCCGCCAGCGGCGGAACAGCGTCGTCCCCGTCTCCTCCGCCAGCCGCACCCCCGCCTCGTCCAGCACCGCCGCCGGATACGGCAGCCACACCTGGAACTGGTGGGTGTGCGGCACCTCGGGATGCACCCGGGACCAGCTCACCCCCTCGGCCGTGAACGCCGTCCGCAGCGCCTGTGCCACCACCCGGGCGTGCGCCACATACGACGGAAGCCTCGGCAGCTCGCGGTCCAGGCCGTCCAGCGCGGCCAGCGCCGCCGGCCACTGCTGGAAGAGCTGGCCGCCGTACCGGTGGCGCCATGCCCTGGCCTCCGCCACCAGGGTCTCGGGCCCGGCCAGCGCCGCTCCCGAGATGCCGTCCACCGACTTGTAGAAGGACACATAGACGGAGTCGGCAAGGGCGGCGATCTCCGGCAGCTCGCGGCCGAAGTGGGCCGTGCACTCCCACAGCCGTGCCCCGTCGAAGTGCACCACCGCGTCCCGCTCCCGGGCCGCCTCCACGACCGCGACCAGCTCGTCCCATGTGGGCAGCACGAATCCGGCGTCGCGCAGCGGGAGTTCGAGGGCGAGCGTGCCGAACGGCTCGTCGAGACCGAGGACGTCCTCTGCGGTGGGCGGCCGAGGCTCGCTCGTGGGACGCACCGCGCGCAGCCCGCTCACCGTCAGATACGCGTCCCGCTCATGCACCTCCAGATGCGACAGCGGATGCACCGCCACCACCGGATTGCCGCTGCGCCCCGCCCAGCAGCGCAGCGCCACCTGCTGCGCCATGGTGCCGGTGGGGAAGAACGCCGCGGCCTCCATGCCGAGCAGCGCGGCGACCCGCCGCTCCAGCTCCTCGACGATGCCGTCCCCGTACATGTCCACCCAGCCGTCCCCGCCGTACGGCGGGGGGTCGGCCGTAAGGGCGGCGGTGAGGGCGGCCAGCCGCTCGGCGATCCGCCCCTCCGCGGGGCCGCGGGTGAGCGTCCGCTCGGAGCCGTGCCAGGCCGCGAGGCGGCGCACCCGCGCGGCCCGCTCCGGGTCGCCGGTGGCGTCGTCCGCTGCGTCCGCCGCGTCGGCTCCGGCTGCCTTGTCCGCACCGGCTGCCGTCTCGTCTGCCTCGTCCGTCCTGTCCGTCATGGGGTGATCATGTCGCACGGGTGTCCATCGGACCACAGAGTTGTCCACAGGCCCGGGCTGCGGCCGAACTCCCCCGGAAACACTCGCGTAGCATGGCGGGGAATCGTCCGGTACCCCCTGAGGACTGGAACGGAAGGCCCCTGTCGCGTGAACGCACAACCACTTCCCGAGCCGCAGGACCGGCCGGCCCGGCTCACCGTCGGGGTCGTCGGCGCGGGCCGCGTCGGCCCGGCCCTCGCCGCCTCACTGCGGCTGGCCGGACACCGCCCGGTCGCCGCCTCCGGTGTCTCCGACGCCTCCGTGCGCCGGGCCGCCGCCCTGCTCCCCGAGGTCCCGATCGTCCCGCCCTCCGAGGTGCTGGCGCGGGCCGAGCTGGTGCTGCTCACCGTCCCCGACGACGCGCTGCCCGAGCTGATCGCGGGCCTCACCGAAACCGGTGCGGTGCGCCCCGGCCAGTTGCTGGTGCACACCTCCGGCCGCTATGGCGTCAGCGTGCTGGAGCCCGCGCTGCGGGCCGGTGCGCTGCCGCTCGCACTGCACCCCGTCATGACCTTCACCGGCACCTCGGTGGACGTTCAGCGGCTGGCCGGCTGCTCCTTCGGCGTCACCGCCCCCGAGGAGCTGCGGCTGGCCGCCGAGGCGCTGGTCATCGAGATGGGCGGGGAGCCCGAGTGGATCGCGGAGGAATCCCGTCCGCTCTACCACGCCGCCCTCGCCATCGGCGCCAACCACCTCACCACGCTGGTCGCCCAGTCCCTTGAGCTGCTGCGCGCGTCCGGGGTCGAGGCCCCCGACCGGATGCTCGGCCCCCTCCTGGGCGCCGCGCTGGACAACGCGCTGCGCAGCGGCGACGCCGCGCTGACCGGCCCGGTCGCG
>NZ_JAHLEM010000876.1 GCF_018883605.1 Streptomyces niphimycinicus
GGGACGCCGCCACGGCGGCGGTCACCGCGCTCGCGGCACGCGAGGGCGCCTGGGCCGTCCGGGTGCACGAGGTACGGGCCAGCGCGGACGCGGTGCGCGTGGCGCGGGCCATCGAGCGGGCCGAGAACACGGCTGGAGCGCTGTGACTTCCCTTACGGACAACGAACGTGTGGCGCAGGTGAACACGGCGCTGTACGACGCCATGGAGCAGGGTGACCACACCACGCTCCAGCGGCTGTGGCTGGACTCCCCCGACACCGAGGTGTCCTGCGTCCACCCGGGCTGGCCGGTGCTGCGCGGCCGGGGCGAAGTGCTCCGCTCCTATGCGCTGATCATGGCCAACACGGACTACATCCAGTTCTTCCTGACGGATGTCGAGGTGTCGGTGATGGCCGACACCGCCCTGCTGACCTGCACCGAGAACATTCTCAGCGGCGCCCCCGCCGAGGAGGAGGGCCAGCTCGGCCCGCTGGTGGGCCAGCTCGTCGTGGCCACGAATGTGTTCCGCCGCACGGAGGACGGCTGGAAGGTCTGGTCGCATCACGGCTCCCCGGTCCTCGCGGAGAGTGACGACGAGGAGCCGGGCGGTACCGAAGGCCCCGCCGACGACGGGTTGTTGCCGGGCTGACCCGACCCCGTTCGAGCCCCGCGAGGTGGGGGTAGAAGGCTGTGGCGCGGAGCGTCGGCAGCGGGCACCGCCCACCCCATGGGCGAATGCCGCCGGGGCCCGCAGGTAGATTGCGAGGCAGGTACCCCCGCAGACGGCAGGGGACGGGTGGTGCGCTCCGGCCAGGAGGGCGTGCCCGCGTACCGACGACCAGCAGGAGTGATTCAGGTGGATCGTGTCGCGCTGCGCGGCCTGAAGGCTCGCGGGCACCACGGCGTGCTACCCCATGAGCGCGAGGAGGGCCAGGACTTCGTCGTGGACCTCGTGCTCGGCCTGGACACCCGGCCGGCCGCGGCCGACGACGACCTCGGCAAGACCGTCCACTACGGCGTGGTGGCGGAAGAGGTCGCGGCCGTGGTGCGGGGTGAGCCGGTCGATCTGATAGAGACGCTGGCCGAACGGATCGCGGACCGGTGCCTCGAGCACGACGTGGTGCGGGAGGTCGAGGTCGTGGTGCACAAGCCGCAGGCCCCGATCACCGTGCCCTTCGACGACGTGACCATCACCATCACCCGGAGCCGAGTATGAGCAGCAGCGACCCGACCGTGCAGCCCGTTCCCATCTCCGTGGTGGAGCAGGTGGACGCCGCCGATGTGACGTTGAGCAACCCCAAACGAGCGGTGATCTCGCTCGGCAGCAATCTGGGCAACCGCCTGGAGACCCTCCAGGGCGCCATCGACGCGCTGGAGGACACCCCGGGCCTGCGGGTCAAGGCCGTATCGCCGGTGTACGAGACGGACCCGTGGGGCGTGGAGCCCGGCACCCAGGCCACGTACTTCAACGCGGTGGTGCTGATCAAGACGACGCTGCCGCCGTCCTCGCTGCTGGAGCGCGGCCACGCCATCGAGGAGGCGTTCGAGCGGGTGCGGGACGAGCGCTGGGGCCCGCGCACCATCGACGTGGACATCGTGGCGTATCAGGACGTGGTGTCCGACGACCCCCAGCTCACCCTGCCGCATCCGCGCGCCCATGAGCGCGCCTTCGTGCTGGTGCCGTGGAACGACCTGGATCCGCAGGCCGAGGTCCCCGGGCGGGGGGCGGTGGCGGGGCTGCTGGCCGCGATGGGCCAGGAAGGTGTCCGGGTCCGCACCGATCTGGAACTGCGACTGCCCGAGTAGACGTTGATCCGGATAGGTTCCGGACACGTTGGCACGTACTGAATTGAGGGGCGACCGCTCGGTGAAGCAACTTCGGATCGGGGTGCTGGTCGGGCTGTTCGCCGTGGCCGGTGTGGTGTCGTGGGCGGGCGCCCGGCTGTGGGACACATTGGGGTCGCTGCCGAGCATCCCGGTGGCCGCGCCGATCGTGTTGGCCCTGATCGCGGTCGTGCTGGCCGCCACCGCGCTGTCGCTGCGGTCCCGGCTGCGCGCCCAGCGGGAGCGGCAGCCGGGCGCCAAGGGCGTGGACCCGATGGTGGCCGCCCGTGCGGTGGTCTTCGGGCAGGCCAGCGCGCTGGTGGCGGCGCTGGTCGCGGGGATGTACGGCGGGGCGGGCGCCTTCCTGGCCATGGAGCAGCTCGATGTGCCCGCCCGCCGGGATCAGGCCATCTATGCCGGGGCGTCGGTGCTGGCGGCCGCGGGGGTGGTGGCGGCCGCGTTCTTCCTGGAGCGGGTCCTCAAGCTCCCGGAGGACGACGACAACGATGGCAACGGCCCGAGCGCCGCGGCCCGCGCCTGAGCCGCGCCGGACGCCCAAAGCCACGAGCCGACCCCGTACGGGACTCGCCCCGCGCCGCTGGGGGCCCGCGCCTGAGCCGCGCCGGACGCCCAAAGCCACGAGCCGACCCCGTACGGGACTCGCCCCGCGCCGCTGGGGCTCCAGCCCGGCTGCGGCGTACGGAGCCGCTCAGCGGGCCATGATGAGGCTCATGGCCTCGGCTCGGGTGGCCGGATCGCGCAACTGGCCGCGGACGGCCGAGGTGAGCGTCTTGGCGCCGGGCTTGCGCACCCCGCGCATGGTCATGCACATGTGCTCGCACTCGACCACCACGATCACCCCGCGCGGCTCCAGTATCCGCATCAGGGACTCGGCGATCTGGGTGGTCAGCCGCTCCTGGACCTGAGGGCGGCGGGCGAAGACATCGACCAGCCGGGCCAGCTTGGACAGCCCGGTGATCTTGCCGTCGTGGGACGGGATATAGCCCACATGGGCGACGCCCACGAAGGGCACCAGATGGTGCTCGCAGGAGGACATCACCTCGATGTCCTTGACCAGCACCATCTCGTCATGGCCCAGGTCGAAGGTGGTGGTCAGGACGTCCTCGGGCTCCTGGCGCAGCCCCGCGAAGATCTCCTTGTACGCACGGGCCACCCGGCCCGGCGTCTCGCGCAGCCCCTCCCGGTCGGGGTCCTCGCCCACCGCGATCAGCAGCTCGCGGATCGCGTTCTCGGCGCGCTTCTCGTCGAACACGCCAATGGGGCTCTCGCCGTCCAGGGTCACCGGGTCGGTCATGGAGCTGCCTCGTTCCTCACATACACACAACGAACGCGTAAATGCCGCGTTCACCAGGCTAGAACCTGGTGGACGCGGCATTCATTCCGGGGCCACCGGGGACGGAAGCCGCCCCCGGTGGTGGGGGTCAGCTCTCCGAACCGGAGCCCGAGCCCTCAGGGCGCTCGACGGCGTCCTCCGGAGTGGTGCTCTTGGTCAGCGAAGCCGCCGAGGTGGGCTGGGCACCGTTGGCCGGGGCCAGCTCCTTGGGGGAGAGCACCGGCGGACGGGTCGAGGGCGTACGCCGCGAGGAGCCGGTCCACGCCGGGCGGGCCGGGCGCTTGACGATCGGGGCGAAGATCTCGGCGATCTCCTCCTTGTTGAGCGTCTCCTTCTCCAGCAGCGCCAGCACCAGGTTGTCCAGGACGTCCCGGTTCTCGACGAGGATCTCCCACGCCTCGTTGTGCGCGGCCTCGATGAGCTTCTTGACCTCCTCGTCCACCAGCGCGGCGACCTCTTCCGAGTAGTCGCGCTGGTGAGCCATCTCACGGCCGAGGAACGGCTCGGAGTTGTCGGAGCCGAACTTGATCGCGCCGAGCCGCTCGGTCATGCCGTACTGCGTGACCATCGCGCGGGCGGTGGTGGTCGCCTTCTCGATGTCGTTGGACGCGCCCGTGGTCGGGTCGTGGAAGACGAGCTCCTCGGCCGCCCGGCCGCCCATCATGTAGGCGAGCTGGTCCAGCATCTCGTTGCGCGTGGTCGAGTACTTGTCCTCGTCCGGCAGGACCATGGTGTAGCCCAGGGCCCGGCCTCGGGAGAGGATGGTGACCTTGTGCACCGGGTCGCTGTTCGGAGAAGCCGCCGCGACCAGGGCGTGACCGCCCTCGTGGTACGCGGTGATCTTCTTCTCCTTGTCGCTCATGATCCGGGTCCGCTTCTGCGGACCGGCCACGACTCGGTCGATCGCCTCGTCCAGGAAGTGGTTGTCGATCAGCTTCTTGTCGCTGCGGGCCGTCAGCAGGGCGGCCTCGTTCAGCACATTCGACAGATCGGCACCGGTGAAGCCGGGGGTGCGCCGGGCGACGGCCGACAGGTCGACGTCCGGGGCGACCGGCTTGCCCTTCTGGTGGACCTTGAGGATCTCCAGCCGGCCCTGCATGTCCGGGCGGTCGACCGCGATCTGCCGGTCGAAGCGGCCCGGGCGCAGCAGCGCCGGGTCGAGGATGTCGGGCCGGTTGGTGGCGGCGATCAGGATGACCCCGCCCTTCACATCGAAGCCGTCCATCTCGACGAGGAGCTGGTTCAGCGTCTGCTCACGCTCGTCATGGCCGCCGCCCATGCCCGCACCGCGGTGCCGGCCGACGGCGTCGATCTCGTCGACGAAGACGATGGCCGGGGCGTTGGTCTTGGCCTGCTCGAACAGGTCGCGGACACGGGAGGCACCCACACCCACGAACATCTCGACGAAGTCGGAGCCGGAGATCGAGTAGAAGGGGACACCCGCCTCGCCCGCGACGGCACGCGCGAGCAGCGTCTTACCCGTACCGGGCGGGCCGTAGAGCAGCACACCCTTGGGGATCTTGGCGCCCACGGCCTGGAACTTCGCCGGCTCCTGAAGGAACTCCTTGATCTCCTGGAGCTCCTCGACCGCCTCGTCGGCGCCCGCCACATCGGTGAACGTCGTCTTCGGCGTGTCCTTGGTGATCAGCTTGGCCTTCGACTTCCCGAAGTTCATCACCCGGGAGCCGCCGCCCTGCATCTGATTCATCAGGAACAGGAAGACCACGACGATCAGCACGAACGGGAGCAGCGAGAGCAGAATCCCGACGAAGGGGTTCTGCTTCGACGTCGAGACGTTGTACCCGTCGGGGATCCCGTTGGGCTTCTGGGCATTGGCCTGAAGAGTCTTGGCCAGATCGACACCCTGGTCACCGATGTAGGTGGCCTGGAGCTTGTCGCTGCCCGAGATCTTGGCGACATTGTCCTTGAGGTTGATCTTTACCTTGTGCTCGTCGCCGGTCGTCAGTTCGGCGGACTGGACCTGGTTCTGGTTGATCGCCTTGACGACCTGACTGGTGTCCACCGACTTGTAGCCGCCGGACGAGCCGACGACCTGCATCAACACGACCACGGCGAGGACGGCCAGCACGATCCACATGACCGGCCCACGGAAGTAGCGCTTCACGTCCATCCATACGGGGCGAAGCCGCCCCGTCCCTCCTGCCACAGTGAGGCACGGCAGCCCTGGAGGGGCCGCCCGTGCGTGCGGTGTATTTGCGGTGTATGAGCTGTGTAATCCTCAGTCTCGAAAAAGACTGACCTTCGGACGGTACCCCAGCATTGTCACCCGACGCCGCCGTGGACTGTTAACAAAACCGCCTTCCCCTGCTCCAACGGCGGAAAACCCCGCCAGGTTCCCAGGGGTCCGCGGCGCCGTCAGCCGCCGTAGACGTGGGGGGCCAGGGTGCCGACGAACCGCAGGTTCCGGTACTTCTCGGCGTAGTCCAGGCCGTAGCCGACGACGAACTCGTTGGGGATGTCGAAGCCGACCCACTTCACCTTGATGGCGACCTTGGCCGCCTCCGGCTTGCGCAGCAGGGTGCAGACGTTCAGCGAGGCCGGCTCGCGCGAGCCCAGGTTCGACAGCAGCCACGACAGCGTCAGTCCGGAGTCGATGATGTCCTCGACGATCAGGACGTGTTTGCCCTTGATGTCGGTGTCCAAGTCCTTGAGGATACGCACCACCCCGGAGGACTGGGTGCCCGCGCCGTAGGACGACACGGCCATCCAGTCCATGGTGACGGGCGTGGACAGGGCACGTGCCAGATCCGCCATCACCATGACCGCGCCCTTGAGCACGCCGACGATCAGCAGATCCTTGCCCGCGTACTCCTCGTCGATGGTGGCCGCCAGCTCCGCCAGCTTCGCGTTGATCTCTTCCTCGGTGATGAGGACCGACTTGAGGTCGGTGCCCATGTCCTTGTCGTCCACCCGCGCCACTTTCGTTCGACGTACCGGCTCATCTGGCTCGGGCGGATCAGCCCTGCCGGATGACCAGTCTGCCACCCTCACGGCGGACCTCGACGCGGCCGGGGAGATTGATGGCCCGCTGCCCCCGCCAGCCGGTGATCAGCCGGTCCACCTCTTCGATGTGGCGGGCGAAGAGCGAACCGGCCGGCGCGCCCGCGGCGATGGCGGCGCGGCGCAGCACCCGGCGGCGGACGGCGGTGGGCAGTCCGTGCAGGCCGACGGTGTCGAGATGCACGGCCTGCGCACCACCGGCCGCCGCCGGTGCGGTGGTCATCACATCGGCCTCGGCCCGGGCGGCCCAGGCGTCGAGGGCGTCGGCGTCGTCACGGGAGAGCTGGGCGGTGCGGGCGAGCGCCTCGACGACGCCCTTGCCCAGCGCCTTCTCCAGGATGGGCAGCGCCTCGTGGCGGACCCGGGAGCGGGTGTAGGAGGGGTCCACGTTGTGCGGGTCGTCCCAGACGGGCAGCGACTGGGCCAGGCATGCCTCGCGGACCGTGTGCCGGTCCAGTTGGAGGAAGGGCCGGCGGTAGCGGCCGTCGGCCCCGGAGACCCAGGCCATGCCGGACAGCGAGCGGGTGCCGGAGCCGCGGGCGAGGCCCAGCAGAACCGTCTCGGCCTGGTCGTCGCGGGTGTGGCCGAGCAGCACCGCGGTGGCGCCGTGGCGCTCGGCGGCGCCGTCCAGCGCGGCGTAGCGGGCGTTCCGGGCGGCGG
>NZ_JAHLEM010000877.1 GCF_018883605.1 Streptomyces niphimycinicus
CCCGCACCCGCGACCGTCCCCGCCGCGGCGGCACCCCGGCGCAGCACCCGGCGCCGGGAGAGCCGGGCCCGCAGATACTCATGCTGCTCCGCCATGGTCATCCGCTGGGCGAGCCGCTCCGGTACGCCGAACCGTGGTGTATCCATGGACCGGAATGTCCCCCGGGCGGTCAACGGCGCGCCATGCAGGGGGTGAACGGGCGATTGCCACTGGGCGGATGTCCGAATGGCGGACAGCTATGTCAATCCATGGGACGAGCGGTAGGGTCCGGGTATGTCTCGCAGCATTCGCCTCGCAGTGATCCCCGGTGACGGTATCGGCCAGGAAGTCGTGGCCCAGGGCCTGAAGGTCCTTTCCGCCGCCCTTCCTCAGGACGTGAAGCTGGAGACCCGGAACTACGACCTCGGCGCCCGCCGCTGGCACGCCACCGGCGAGACCCTGCCGGACGCGGACCTGGAGTCGCTGAAGAACCACGACGCGATCCTGCTCGGCGCCATCGGCGACCCGTCGGTGCCCTCGGGCGTGCTGGAGCGCGGGCTGCTGCTCAAGCTGCGCTTCGCCTTCGACCACTACGTCAACCTGCGTCCGTCGAAGCTCTTCCCGAACACCCCGACCCCGCTGGCCGGCCGCCCCGACATCGACTTCGTGGTCGTCCGCGAGGGCACCGAGGGTCCGTACGTGGGCAACGGCGGCACGCTGCGCACCGGCACCCCGGCCGAGGTCGCCACCGAGGTCAGCCTCAACACCGCCTACGGTGTCGAGCGCGTGGTCCGGGACGCGTACGAGCGCGCCAACGCCCGGCCGCGCAAGAAGCTGACCCTCGTGCACAAGAACAACGTCCTGGTGCACGCCGGCCACCTGTGGAAGAACATCTTCGACCGGGTCGGCCAGGAGTACCCCGAGGTCAGCACCGACTATCTGCACGTCGACGCCGCGACGATCTTCTTCGTCACCCAGCCGGAGCGGTTCGACGTGATCGTCACCGACAACCTTTTCGGTGACATCCTCACCGACCTCGCCGCCGCCGTCACCGGCGGCATCGGACTCGCCGCGAGCGGCAACATCAACCCCTCCGGCGCCTTCCCGTCGATGTTCGAGCCGGTCCACGGCTCCGCGCCGGACATCGCGGGCACCGGCAAGGCCGACCCGACGGCGACCGTCCTGTCGGTGGCCCTGCTCCTGTCGCACCTCGGCTACGCGGACGAGGCGGCCCGTATCGAGGC
>NZ_JAHLEM010000878.1 GCF_018883605.1 Streptomyces niphimycinicus
GGACATCGCGGGCACCGGCAAGGCCGACCCGACGGCGACCGTCCTGTCGGTGGCCCTGCTCCTGTCGCACCTCGGCTACGCGGACGAGGCGGCCCGTATCGAGGCCGCCGTCGCGGACGACCTCGCCGGGCGGGATGCGGCCGCGCCGCGCACCACCGACGAGATCGGCGACGCGCTCGCCGCCCGAGTATCCGGCTGACCCCAGCCTGTGCCACCGCGCGGCTGGGTGCGACCATCGACCTGGGCCGCGCGCTGCACAACGCTCCCTTCCACGGCCTCACCTAGGAGATAATCCCCGGTGGGGCCGTTGTGTGAAGAAGAGCTTGGACGTCCTAGTACCGATCACGGGCAGGATGGTGCGAGCGCGGTCCGCCACAACCGAAGGTGAAGGACTTACCTGCCATGACGACGCCCACGATCGAGCTCAAGCCCTCATCCCACCCGCTCCCCGCCGCCGAGCGGGAGAAGATCCTTGCCAACCCCGGATTCGGCCGCCACTTCACCGATCACATGGTGACCATCAAGTGGACCGAGGGCCGCGGCTGGCACGAGGCCCAGCTCGTGCCGTACGCCCCGCTCTCGATCGATCCGGCGAACATGACGCTGCACTACGCCCAGACCATCTTCGAGGGGCTCAAGGCGTACCGCCGCCCCGACGGGTCCGTGGCCACGTTCCGCCCCGAGCAGAACGCCGAGCGGTTCCAGGCGTCCGCGCGCCGCATCGCCATGCCCGAACTGCCCGTCCAGACCTTCATCGAGGCGTGTGACGCGCTGGTCACCCAGGACAAGGAGTGGGTGCCCGGCCACGGAGAGCAGTCGCTCTACCTGCGGCCCTTCATGTTCGCCACCGAGGTCGGGCTGGGTGTCCGGCCCTCGAACGAGTACCTCTTCGTGGTGATCGCCTCCCCGGCCGGGGCCTACTTCCCCGGCGGGGTGCGGCCGGTCTCGGTCTGGCTCTCGGAGGAGTACGTCCGCGCCGCGCCCGGCGGCACCGGCGCGGCCAAGGCGGGCGGCAACTACGCGGCGTCCCTGGTCGCCCAGGCCCAGGCCGCCGAGCAGGGCTGTGACCAGGTGGTCTGGCTGGACGCGATCGAGCGCCGCTGGATCGAGGAGATGGGCGGGATGAACCTGTACTTCGTGTACGGGGACCGCATCGTGACCCCCGAGCTGTCCGGTTCGCTGCTGCCGGGGATCACCCGCGCCTCGCTGCTGCGGATCGCCGCCGACCTCGGCTACGAGGTCTCCGAGGGCCGGATCTCGGTCGACGACTGGCGCCAGGGCAACGCCGACGGGACCCTCACCGAGGTCTTCGCCTGCGGTACGGCGGCCGTGATCACCCCGGTCGGCTCGGTCAAGTCCGCCCGGGCGAACTGGACGGTGGCCGACGGTGAGCCGGGCGAGGTGACGATGCGGCTGCGCAAGGCGCTGCTGGACATCCAGACCGGCCTCGCCCCGGACCCGCACGGCTGGATGCACCCCCTGGGCTGATCCCGGTGTCACCTGTGGGCTGATCGCAGGTGTCATCCCGTTGACACCCATGGTTCGCATGATGAGACGGATGAGAGCGCGGGGGCGGAATGTGCCAGACTGCCTCCGTGCTCTCGTTCGTCATGATTATTGACAGCAGGCGCGCCGGTCCGCAGTGACCGCCCGTACGACCCGGTACGGCGCGGCCACCGTGCCCCAGACCCGCGCGCAGACCTCTCGCACCCGCGAGGGGTCTTTTCGTTTTCCGGACCATCCCGCCGGAGGCGAAGCGTGAGGGACCATAGGAGGGCGCGGAACCGGATATTCCGGTAGACCGAGATCCATCCGACAGGAGCCAGACCAACCATGAAGGATCTGCCCGACGACGGCTTCCATGTCTTCGACACCACCCTGCGCGACGGAGCGCAGCGCGAGGGCATCAACCTGACGGTCGCGGACAAGCTGACCATCGCCCGTCACCTGGACGACTTCGGCGTGGGCTTCATCGAGGGCGGCTGGCCCGGCGCCAACCCGCGCGACACGGAGTTCTTCGCCCGGGCCCGCGCCGAGATCGACTTCCGGCACGCCCAGCTCGTGGCGTTCGGCGCCACCCGCAAGGCGGGGGTACGCGCCGAGGACGACCGCCAGGTCAAGGCGCTGCTGGACTCCGGGGCGCCGGTGATCACCCTGGTGGCGAAGTCCCACGACCGCCATGTGGAGCTGGCCCTGCGCACCACGCTCGAGGAGAACCTCGCGATGGTCCGCGAGACCGTCGCCTACCTGCGGTCCCAGGGCCGCCGGGTCTTCCTCGACTGTGAGCACTTCTTCGACGGCTACCGCGCCAACGCGGAGTACGCCAAGCAGGTCGTCTCCGCCGCCCACCAGGCGGGCGCCGAGGTGGTGATCCTCTGCGACACCAACGGCGGCATGCTGCCGGGCCAGATCGACGCGGTGGTCCGCACCGTACTGGCCGACACCGGCGCCCGGCTGGGCATCCACACCCAGGACGACACCGGCTGCGCGGTCGCCAACACCCTCGCCGCCGTGGACGCGGGCGCCACCCACGTCCAGTGCACGGCCAACGGCTACGGCGAGCGGGTCGGCAACGCCAACCTCTTCCCGGTCGTCGCGGCCCTGGAGCTCAAGTACGGCCGCCGGGTGCTGCCGGAGGGCGCGCTGGAGGAGATGACCCGGATCTCGCACGCGATCGCCGAGGTCGTCAATCTGACGCCGTCCACTCACCAGCCCTATGTGGGCGTATCCGCCTTCGCCCACAAGGCCGGACTGCACGCCTCCGCGATCAAGGTCGACCCGGATCTCTACCAGCACATCGACCCCGAGCGGGTCGGCAACACCATGCGGATGCTCGTCTCCGACATGGCCGGCCGGGCGTCCATCGAGCTCAAGGGCAAGGAGCTGGGCATCGACCTCGGCGACGACCGCGCCCTGGTGGGCCGGATCGTCGAGCGGGTCAAGGAGCGCGAGCTGGCGGGCTACACCTACGAGGCCGCCGACGCCTCCTTCGAGCTGCTGCTGCGCCAGGAGGTCGACGGCCGCCCCCGCCGCTACTTCCGGGTCGAGTCCTGGCGGGCGATCGTCGAGGACCGCCCGGACGGCACCCACGCCAACGAGGCCACCGTGAAGCTGTGGGCCAAGGGCGAGCGCATCGTCGCCACGGCGGAGGGCAACGGTCCGGTCAACGCCCTGGACCGGGCGCTGCGGGTGGGGCTGGAGCGGATCTACCCGCAGCTCGCGACGATGGAGCTGGTGGACTACAAGGTCCGCATCCTGGAAGGCAAGCACGGCACCGAGTCCACGACCCGGGTCCTGGTCTCCACCGCCGACGGCCAGGGGGAGTGGTCGACGGTCGGCGTCGGGGAGAACGTGATCGCCGCGTCCTGGCAGGCCCTGGACGACGCCTACGCCTACGGGCTGCTGCGGGCCGGGGTGGACCCGCAGGAGTGAGCCGGGCCTCATGGCCGTATGGGCCCGGTGCGCGGGGCGCGGGCCGCCGCCGGAGTAGGGTGCGGGGAGCGGAGGGCGGCCGACGTGCTCCGTTCCCCGATCCGGCCGCAGCGCCGCTCCGGCGGACGCCGCCCATCCGGGTGGTCGGGCCCGCCCCTCGCACGGTCGCCGCCTGGAGGTTTGTCGGATGCCGACAGGGTCGATAGTCCTTTAGGACACCAGGTAGTGGGAAAGCCGCTGTCCAGTTCTGTTCCGCCTGCCCACCAAAACGCCCCTGACGTTGTAGGGAATTGACATGCGTTTCCGGGGGCCCGGGAACGTACCGTCAATGCATGACCAATCTCGAAGGTGCGCCTGCTGAGGCGAGTGACGTTCGCGGGCGCGTCGCCGAGCTGCACGCGATTCGCGAGCAGGCTCGGCGCGGCCCGAGCGAGCGGGCGACCGAGGCCCAGAAGGCCAAGGGGAAGCTGACGGCTCGCGAGCGGATCGATCTGCTGCTTGACGAGGGGTCCTTCAACGAAGTGGAGCCGCTGCGGCGGCATCGTGCGACCGGGTTCGGCCTGGAGGCGAAGAAGCCTTACACCGACGGGGTCGTCACCGGCTGGGGGACCGTCCACGGACGGACGGTGTTCGTCTACGCACACGACTTCCGGATCTTCGGCGGGGCGCTGGGGGAGGCCCACGCGACCAAGATCCACAAGATTATGGACATGGCCATCTCGGCCGGGGCGCCGCTGGTGTCCCTCAACGACGGCGCCGGTGCCCGTATCCAGGAGGGCGTCTCGGCGCTCGCCGGATACGGCGGCATCTTCCAGCGGAACACCAAGGCGTCCGGCGTCATCCCCCAGATCAGCGTGATGCTCGGCCCGTGCGCGGGCGGGGCGGCGTACTCCCCGGCGCTGACGGACTTCGTCTTCATGGTCCGGGAGACCTCTCAGATGTTCATCACCGGACCCGATGTGGTCCAGGCGGTGACCGGCGAGAAGGTCAGCCAGAACGGACTGGGCGGCGCGGATGTGCACGCCGAGACCTCGGGCGTGTGCCACTTCGCCTACGACGACGAGGAGACGTGCCTGGAGGAGGTGCGCTACCTCCTGTCGCTGCTGCCGCAGAACAACCGGGAGAACCCGCCGACCGTCGAGTCCGACGACCCGGCCGCCCGGCGCGGCGACTCGCTGCTGGACCTCGTCCCGGCCGACGGCAACCGGCCGTACGACATGCGCAAGGTCATCGAGGAGATCGTCGACGACGGCGAGTACCTCGAGGTCCACGAGCGCTGGGCGACCAACATCATCTGCGCGCTGACCCGGCTCGACGGCCAGGTGGTCGGCATCATCGCCAACCAGCCGCAGTCGCTGGCCGGGGTGCTGGACATCGAGGCGTCGGAGAAGTCCGCGCGCTTCATCCAGATGTGCGACGCCTTCAACATCCCGCTGGTCACCTTCCTCGACGTGCCCGGCTTCCTGCCCGGTGTGGACCAGGAGCACGGCGGGATCATCCGGCACGGCGCCAAGATGCTGTACGCGTACTGCAACGCCACCGTGCCCCGGATCTCCGTCATCCTGCGCAAGGCGTACGGCGGTGCGTACATCGTCATGGACTCCCAGTCCATCGGTGCCGACCTGACCTACGCCTGGCCCACCAACGAGATCGCGGTGATGGGCGCCGAGGGCGCGGCCAATGTGATCTTCCGCCGTCAGATCGCCGATGCCGACGACCCCGAGGCCATGCGCGCCCGCATGGTCAAGGAGTACAAGTCCGAGCTGATGCACCCGTACTACGCGGCCGAGCGGGGCCTGGTGGACGACGTCATCGACCCGTCCGAAACCCGTGAGGTCCTGATCCGGTCGCTGGCGATGCTGCGCGACAAGCACGCCGACCTGCCGTCCCGCAAGCACGGCAACCCGCCGCAGTAGCCTCTTAGTTCGTGTCCTCGCGCGAAACCCGCGCGACAAGGGAGAAGAGACAAAACCGTGAGCACACCGAGCGATATCGCCGATCCCGCCGCCGCGGCGGCGGCCACCCTGGTCCGGGTGGAGAAGGGCCACGCCGACGCCGAGGAACTCGCCGCGGTCACCGCGGTGCTCCTCGCCCGCGCGGCCGCCGGCACCCACCGCACCACCGACTCCACCCGCCCGGGCCGCAGCGCCGCCCGCTGGCGCCGTCTGGAGCGC
>NZ_JAHLEM010000879.1 GCF_018883605.1 Streptomyces niphimycinicus
CCCGGTCCAGCCGCTGGGCGACGGCCGTACGGCGGTCGCGGTGCGGGTCGCCGGGCTGGACGCGGCGCCCTTGGGCGCAGCCCCGCAGACGCCTGCCGCGAGCGGCGCACCCCATGGGGCGCCTCCGGTCACCGCGCTGAGCGACGGCCAGTCCATCGTCCTCGACAACGACCGGCTGCGGGTGACCATCGACGCCGAGGGGCTGCTCACCTCGGTGCTGGACCTGGACGCGAGCCGTGAGGTGCTGGCCCCGGGCGCCCGCGGCAACCTCCTCCAGCTCCACCCCGACCACCCCAACCACTGGGACGCCTGGGACATCGACCGGCACTACCGCCGCAGCCACACCGATCTGACCGGCGCCGAGTCCGTCGAGCTGATCGAATCCGGTCCGCTGCGCGCCACGGTGCGGGTCATACGGTCCTTCGGCGCCTCCCGCATCAGCCAGGAGCTGACGCTGGCCGCGGGCGACCGGCGCCTGGACATCGCCACGGAGGTGGACTGGCAGGAGTCGGAGAAGGTCCTCAAGGCGGCGTTCCCGCTGGACATCCACGCCCAGGTGTCCACCGCGGAGATCCAGTTCGGCCATGTGGACCGCGCCACCCACACCAACACCAGTTGGGACGCGGCCCGGTTCGAGATCTGCGCGCACCGCTGGCTGCGGGTCGCCGAGCCCGGCTACGGGGCGGCGGTGCTCAACGACTCGACGTACGGCCACGATGTGACCCGTACGGCACACCACACCGACAACGGCGAGGTCGGCGAGGTGCTGGGCACCACCGTGCGGCTCACCCTGCTGCGCGCCCCGCACAGCCCCGACCCGGAGACCGACCTGGGCGTCCACCGCTTCCGCTACGCCCTGCTGCCGGGCGCGGGCGTCGCCGAGGCGGTCGCCGAGGGGCTCGCCCTCAACCTGCCGCTGCGCGCCCTGCCCGCCGGACCGGCCGAGCGGGCGCCGCTGGTGTCGGTGGACAACCCCGCGATCACGGTCGAGTCGGTCAAGCTCGCCGAGGACCGCAGCGGCGATGTCGTGGTGCGGCTGTACGAATCCCACGGCGGCCGGGCGGCGGGCACGCTGGTCACCGGCTTCCCGGTGCTCGGGGCGGATGTGACGGACCTGCTGGAGCGTCCGCTGCACGAGGCGGCCACGGGCCCGGGCGGGCTGACGCTGGCCCTGCGCCCGCACCAGATCCTCACACTGCGGCTGCGGCCGGTGAGCGGCTGAGGCGGGGGCCGGGCGGCGGTGAGAGGCTGACCGCCGCCCGGCCGAAGGCCACTGAGCCACTCAGGGGCGCGGCACATCGCGGAGGTTCGAGCGGGCCACATCGCAACGCTGCAAAGGCCGGCAGCCGTCCCGCCCCGGACGGCTGAGTCGCTCTAAGGCGTCGTCCGGTGCGGTGGCTCGTCGAGGGGGTGCACGGCGACGGCGATCTTGCCGCGTGGGCGTCCGCGGCCCTCGCCGGCAGAACCGCCTTCCAAGAGTGTGTGCGCCTGCGCGATGTCGGCCAGCGGGAGCACGGCGCCGATCACCGGCCGGAGTCTGCCCTGGTCGACCAGTCGGCCGAGGGCCTGGAGCTTCGCCCGGCCGGGGCTGACGAAGAGGAAGTGGTAGGTCGCGTTCACGCCCCACGCGGCGAGCATGTTCTGCGGTTCGGGGGTGTCCACGATGGACACCACGCGTCCTCGGTCGGCGAGGACCTCCGGGCTGCGGGCGAGGGTGTCCCCACCCACCGTGTCCAGCACGACGTCCACCCCGCCCAGCTCGCGGACCTGCGGCACGTAGTCACCGGCCGAGAAGTCGATCGCGACGTCGGCTCCCAGTCCGGTGACGAACTCGTGATCCCTCTCCCGCGCGGTGGTCAGCACCTCGGCTCCCAGCGCGCCGGCGACCTGGACGGCGGCCGAGCCGACCCCGCCCGCTCCGCCGTGCACCAGGACCCGTTCCCCGGCCCGCACTCCGGCGCGTTCGACCAGCGCCTCCCACGCCGTCACGCCCACGAGCGCGAGACCTGCGGCCTCGACGTGCGACAGCCGTGCGGGCTTGTGGTCGACCAGGGCCTGGTCGACCACGTGGAACTCGGCGTACGTTCCCTGCCCGGCGAACACCGGCGCCAGGTACCAGACCTCGTCGCCCGGCTGGAAGTCGCCTGCCCCGGGGCCGGTCTCGACCACCACGCCGGACACGTCGTTGCCGATCACCGCGGGCAGCGCCACCTGGTCGCGGTAGTCGCCGCGCCGGGTCTGGAGGTCGAGAGGGTTCACGGACGTGGCCAGCACGCGCACCAGCACCTGGCCGGGCCCGGGAGTGGGTCTTGGCAGCTCTCGGGTGACGAACGCGGCGTCCGCGGCACCGAAGCGGACGAGTTCCACCACACGCATCGAAGTCGACATGCGATGACCTTAGATCGTCATATCGCGAATCGTCAATATGTCTCCTGGGTTACGATCACCGCGTGTTCTCGGAGGCGGAGTTGCTGACTGTGTTCCGGGCCCTGTCCAACCCGGCCCGCCGCCAGATGCTGGTGTGGCTCAAGGAGCCGATGAGCTTCCCCGGCCAGGAGCCCGACGACGTCGAGATCGGCGTCTGCGTGACCGACATCCAGCGGCGGGCAGGTCTGGGGCAGTCGACGACCTCGCAGTACCTCGCGATGCTGCGGCAGGCAGGGCTGGTGGTCGCCACCCGGCGGGGCAAGTGGACCTACTACCGCCGCGACGAGGCGAACATCGCCCGCCTCCTGGAGACCCTCCGCGACGTGTTCTAGATCCAACGCGGCTCCGGGCAGGCCACCGTCGCGGCGCCAGGGCGAGGGGCTCGCCCTCAACGCACTGCGGCCGCGGCCGGTGAGCGGCTGAGGCCACTGAGCCGCTCAGGGGCGCGGCACATTGCGGAGGTTCGAGCGGGCCATCTGGACCATCCTGCCGACGCCCCCTTCCAGCACCATCTTGCCGGCCGAGAGCGCGAAGCCGGTCACCATCTCCGCCTTGATCTTGGGCGGGATGGACAGCGCGTTGGGGTCGGTGACGATGTCCAGGAGCGCGGGCCCCTTGTGGCGCAGTGCGGCCCGCAGCGCGGACCGCAGATGCTTGGGCTTCTCCACCCGCTCGCCGTACGCCCCGGCGGCGCGGGCGATCTGGGCGAAGTCGGGGTTGTGGTAGCCGGTGCCGTGCGCGGGCAGGCCCGAGACCAGCATCTCCAACTCGACCATGCCCAGCGCGGAGTTGTTGAAGAGGATCACCTTCACCGGCAGGTCGTACTGGACGAGGGTGAGGAAGTCGCCCAGCAGCATGGTGAATCCGCCGTCGCCGGACATCGAGACCACCTGGCGGCGGCGGTCCAGGAACTGGGCGCCGATCGCCTGCGGCAGCGCGTTGGCCATCGAGCCATGGGTGAAGGAGCCGATCACCCGGCGGCGGCCGTTGGGGGACAGATAGCGCGCGGCCCATACATTGCACATCCCGGTGTCGACGGTGAAGATCGTGTCGTCGGCGGCCTCCTCGTCCAGCACCGAGGCCACGTACTCCGGATGGATGGGGATGTGCCTGTCCACCCTGCGGGTGTACGCCTTGACCACGCCCTCCAGCGCGTCGGCGTGCTTCTTCAGCATGCGGTCGAGGAAGCGGCGGTCGGTCTTCGGGCGCACCTTCGGCGTCAGACAGCTCAGCGTCTCGCGGACATCGCCCCAGACGGCCAGGTCCAGCTTGGAGCGGCGGCCCAGATGTTCGGCGCGGACGTCCACCTGCACGGTCCGCACATCGTCGGGCAGGAAGGCGCCGTACGGGAAGTCGGTGCCCAGCAGGATCAGCAGATCGCATTCGTGGGTGGCCTCGTACGCCGCGCCGTAGCCGAGCAGACCGCTCATGCCGACGTCGTACGGGTTGTCGTACTGGATCCACTCCTTGCCGCGCAGGGCGTGCCCCACCGGCGCCTTCACCAGTTCGGCGAAGGCCATCACCTCGTCATGCGCCCCGGCGCAGCCCCGGCCGCAGAAGAGCGTCACCCGCTGGGCCTCGTTGACCATACGGGCGAGCCGGTCGATCTCCGCGTCGCCCGGGCGCACGGTGGGCCGTGAGGTCACCAGGGCGTGCTCCTCGGCGCGCTCGGGCGCCGGGCGGGCGGCGATGTCGCCGGGGAGGGCCACCACGCTGACCCCGCTGCGGCCGATCGCGTGCTGAACGGCGGTCTGGAGCACACGCGGCATCTGCTGGGGGTTGGAGATCAGCTCGCAGTAATGGCTGCACTCCTGGAACAGCCGCTCCGGGTGGGTCTCCTGGAAGTAGCTGGTGCCGATCTCGCTGCTGGGGATGTGCGAGGCGAGGGCGATGACCGGGGCCATGGAGCGGTGGGCGTCGTAGAGCCCGTTGAGCAGATGGACATGGCCGGGGCCGCAGGAGCCCGCGCAGGCGGCGAGCGATCCGGTGAGCTGCGCCTCGGCACCGGCGGCGAAGGCGGCGGTCTCCTCGTGCCGCACCTGGATCCAGTCGATCGCGGCATGGCGGCGGATCGCGTCCACCACGGGGTTGAGGCTGTCGCCGACCACCCCGTACATCCGCCGCACTCCGGCGCGCACCAGGATGTCCACGTATTGCTCCGCCACGGTCTGCTTGGCCATCGCGCGCCCTCATCCCTTTCGTCCCGGGTCGGCGGGATCGGTGACGCTCGTCCGGTCACCTTTCGTCCATCAACCCATGGACGGCGCGCTTACGCCTCCCAGACGGCGGCCGCCGTACGGTCGTCGGCGTATCCCTTCACCCCGGTCTGGGCGTCGGCGAGGAACGCGGCGAGGCCCGGCGCCTCCGCGGTGTCCCAGCGTTCGGCCAGGCGATCGGCGAGGGCGGCTTCGCCGCGCAGGGGTTCGGCGAGGCCCGCGCTGCACAGCAGAAGGGTGTCGCCCGGTCGGGCGACGGAGGCACGGAAACGGAAGGGGCCGTGGGCGGGGGCGGTGTCGGTGTCGAGGGCGGTGTCGGTGTCGGTGTCAGGGTCGATAGGTGCGGCGGATGAGGGGTCGGCCTGCGCATAAGGCGGGTTGGGCGGGTGGGGCGGTTGCTGGGCGGGGGGACGGCCGCCGCCGTAGCCGAGCACAGGACCGCCCACGGTGTCCCGCTCGCCCCCGTCCGGTTCCAGGTCCTGCCAGACGCCGTCCCGCAGCCGGAACAGCCCGCCGTCGCCGACGCCGAAGAACACCCGGGTACGGCAGGCCGGATGCGCCGGGAGCAGCAGACAGCGCACCGACGCGGTGTGGTCGGCGGGAGTGAGGCCGCGTACGGTCGCATCGGCGCGCAGCCGCCCATAGGCACGGTCGGTGAGCCGGTGCAGCCCGGAACTGAGCGCGCCGCGGTTGGCGGTGTGGATGTCCTCCGTCAGCCGGGCCCGATTGCGGCCGACCGCCTCGGCGATCCACTCGCACAGCTCGCGTGCCACCCGATGCACCCCCGGCGCCGCGGGCTGCCCGCTCGCCACGGCCACCAGGACGAGCGCGCTGTCCCCGATCCCGAACCGCACCGCGAGCAGCGCGTCCCCCCGCGGCTCGCCCCGGTAACGGGCCGAGTCGCCGCGCGACGAGGCGGCCCGGAGCGTCAGCGTGCCGTAGCGGGCGCCCTCCAGCACGGTGTCGGGGACCAGATCCCGAAGCTCCTCGGGATCGACGACGGGAAGCGTGGTCGGCTCGGCCTCGTACGTGGGCGGCTCGTCCCCGACATACGACGCCGCCGCGGCCCGCCAGGGCCGGGAGGGGTCGGGGCGAAGGCCGGGCCGGGACGGGACGGACGCCCGGGCGCCACGTGGAGGCGATGGAGGGACCGGAGCCCCAGGACGCCCGGACGCGCTCCCCGGACCGGAGCGTCCGGGCGCGTCTCCTGAACCGGAGCGTCCGGGTGCGCATCCGGGGCCGGACCGTCCAGGTGGCTTGCCCGGGCCCGCGCGGTCGGGTGCCTCCCCCGGGCCCGCGCGGTCGGGTTCGTCCCCCGAACCGGAACGTCCCGGTGCGCTCCCTGAACCCGCGTCACCCTGTGGGTCACCGGCTCCCGCGCGGCCCACGGCTGCACCGGACTCCGCACCACCCTCGGAAGGCGATACAGCGCCGGGGCCCTCGTTGCCCTGCGCGGACTCCGAACCCGCACCGCCCCATGCCGCACCCGAACCCCCGCCGCCCCAAGCAGCACCCGGACCCGTACGTCCCGACGCGGCACCGGAACCCACGCTGCCACCCTCCGTTGCGGCGCCGGAACCCGTGCCGCCCTGGGAAGGCATCGCGGCGCCGGAACCCGTGCCGCCCTGGGAGGGCGAGGTCGCGCCGGAACCCTCACCCCCCTGGGAAGGCATCGCGGCGTCTGGCCCCGCCCCTCCCCGGTAAGGCGATGCGGCACCGGGCTCCTCGTCGGTGGGAGATCGCCACCCCTGCGGGCCACCTCCCGTGTCGGCGGCGGAGCCCGGGGCGGCGTCGCCCGGTTCCCCCGTCCGCGGGCCCCACGGGGCGCCCGCGGCCGGTCTCTGGTTGCCTGCGTCCTCGGCACCGGCGAGCGTGCGGGAGGCCGAATCGAACCGGTCGTCCACGGAGTCCGAGGCCGCGGCGGGCCCCGCGTCGGCACGCCGTGGGTCGTACAACTCGCCCCACCAGTCGTCCTCATGACGGCGTCGGTCGCCCTGCTGGCTCATCCCCACATTGTCCACAGGGAGGCCCCACGGGAACACCACGCGATGACCGGCACGAGGCCCGCCCAAGATCCTCTCAAGCCCCGCGGGACGCGCCCTCGGGGCGGCGGGGCGGAGCCGAAACGGGACAGATCCTCGGCCCCGGCGGCCCCGCCCCGCGGGGCGCC
>NZ_JAHLEM010000088.1 GCF_018883605.1 Streptomyces niphimycinicus
CCAGGCGTCGGCGCGCGTCCGGCCGGCAGACGCTCCGGCCGCCCCCGCCGCGCCGTGGTGGCCGGAGCGCCTTCGTATGCGCGTCCGGGGGACGGCTCAGCTCTGGACAGCCGACGGGTCCATCCACACCACTTCCCAGGTGTGACCATCGGGGTCCTGGAAGGACCGGCCGTACATGAAGCCGTGGTCCTGGGGTTCTCCTGCGGGCGCGCCGCCCGCGGCCAGTGCCTTGTCCACCAGCTCGTCGACCTTCGCGCGGCTCTCCGCGCTCAGGCACAGAAGCAGGTCTCCTTCATCTGTGGCCTTTCACCGGGATGGACCGCGCTGTCCCACGGAACTCATCGCTCGCGGCAAGGTCATGAAGGGGCAGGCCCGCCGTGTTGACCGATCGGGCTCACGGTCCGCTCCATCGACACCGAGTCCCTGCACTACGAACTCGGTGTCTTCCGCGACAGCACCTGCCTGGGCGTGGCCGACGCCGTCGGCACTACGACAGGCGGCTGGAGCGACAAGGAAAGCAGCGGAAGCTCTCCCTCGCCGGTCAACCCCACCGGGGTCCGGTGGGGTTGACCGGGTCCCGGCCTGGTGACCGCGTGGCGGTCTGTAGGGCCGGGCCGGTGGCCATGGTGGTTCCGGCGCGAGCCGACCGCCGGCGTACTCCACCTCCCAGGAGTTCAGCCTGCCGGGCACTGCCACTGCGCGGGAAAGGGGTCAGACGAGCACGACCCGGCGCCCGCGCGTGTGACCGGCCTGGCTGTCGATGTGCGCCGCAGCCGCCTCGGCGAGCGTGTACGACTTCTCGACCGGGATGTGGAGCTTCCCCCGCGAGATGAGACCGGCCGCCTCCACCAGCGCCTCCGGCACGCTCCCGGCCACACCGGAGAACCGGACACCCAACTCCGGCGCACCGAGATCCGCGATGGAGACCACCTTCGCCGGATCCCCGGTCAGCTCGACGAGCTCGCGGATCACCCCCGAACCGGCCAGATCGAGCGCCGCGTCGACATGGCCGAGCCGGCGCACCCGCTCGACCCAGCCCTCGCCGTACGTCGTGGCAACGGCCCCCAGGCTCCGCAGATAGTCCTGGTTCGCCGCCCCGGCCGTGCCGATCACCGCGATGCCGCGTTCGCGGGCGATCTGAAGCACCGCCGACCCGACTCCCCCGGACGCACCGCTGACCAGCAGTGTCTGCCCGGGCTGTACACCGACCTCGCGGATGATGCGCAGCGCGGTCTCCACCACGGACGGATACCCGGCCGCCTCCTCGAACGACAGCCCCCCGGGCATCCGGGCCCACGCCGACAGCACCGCGAACTCGGCATAGGTGCTCGCCCCTTCGCCGAATACGTGGTCGCCGACCTCGACTCCTTCGACCCCCTCACCGACCTCGTCCACCACTCCGGCCGCGTCCAGCCCGACCCCGGAGGGCAACTCGACCGGGTGGGCCCCCAGGATCTGGCCCTCACGGATCCTCCAGTCGACGGGATTCACACCCGCCGCCCGTACAGCGATACGCACCTGGCCGGGACCCGCGTGGGGCTCCTCGGCGTCGACGAGTTGCAGAACATCCGGACCGCCGAACTCGGCGAAACTCACTCTCTTCATGCCGCCGACCGTAGCACTAACGGTTAGTGTTTAAAAACGGTTACGGCTTCGCATCTGATAGCGTCAGGGCATGACCGTGCCGACCGGACGCCGTGAGCGCAAGAAGGCCGCGACCCGCCAGAAGATCGCCGACGCCGCCCTGCGGCTCTTCCTGGAACACGGATACGACACGGTGGGCATCCGCGACGTGGCCGCCGAGGCCGACGTCGCCGTCACCACACTCTTCTCCCACTTCGCCTCGAAAGAGGCCCTGGTATTCGAGCAGGACGAGAACTTCGAGCAACGCCTCACACAGGCCGTCACCGGCCGGGCCCCGCACGAACCCCTCATCCCCGCACTGCACCGCGAGATCCAGGCCCTGGTACGACACTGCACCGCGGACAGCGCCGCCCCGATCTGGCACATGATCGACACCTCACCCGCGCTGCGGAGATACGAGGAATCGATGAGGCTGCGCCACGCGGAGGCACTGGCAACAGCGATCGCCGCCGACCCCGACCTGACGCGGACCACAACCGCCTGCCGCGCCATCGCCCGGTTCGCGATCGACGCCTTCTCACTGGCCCGCGAGGCCGCCGACCCGCAGGCCGCCGTGGACGAGACCTTCCACATGATCGAAGCCGCCTGGGAGGCCACCGGCCCGTCCCCAGACGCGCCAGAAACGGCCTCCCCCGAGTAGGACAAAGACCCACCGGCGACGAGAAACTCCAGCCCGCAGACACAGCCGCTCGATCAGCGCCGCCACCTTCTCGTGGGCATCCTCGACGCCGCACTCGTGGTGGTGCTGAGCAAGGATTGGCTGACCGATGTTACTGGGGTGTTCGGTCTTCGCTTGCGGCGAAGTCGTCGCTGCTCAGCGCGTAAACGGTGCAGGAACGGCCCAGGACGCTGTCTTCACGCAGAGGTGTGAATCCCAAGCGGCGGGCCACGGTGGTGGAGGCGGTATTGCCGTGGTGGATCATGGCCGTGATCTGCCCGATCCCGAGCGCGCCGAAGCCCCATGCGAGGACGGCACGTGCTGCTTCCGTGGCGTAGCCGTTGCCCCAGTGCGCTCGGGCGAAGGTCCACCCGATCTCGGTCTCGCCTAGCGTCTCCCACCAGTTGAGGCCGGAGCGCCCGATCGCCTCGCCGGTGCTGGTCAGTTCGACGGCACACAGGCCGTGGCCGCGCTGAACCCACTGTTGACGGATGTCCCGGAGACGCACTGCGGCCTGCCGGTGGGTGTAGGCGCCAACGAACTGGTTCACCTGATCATCGGTGTGGAGACGTACCCACCAGTCGGTGTCGGCTTCGGAGAGCGGGCGCAGACGGAGGCGTGGTGTGGTGAGCACTGGCCTCAGCCCGCCGGGCGGCAGATCACGTCCGCTGTCTGTCGTTGCTTCCATTCGAGGTCCTCCCTGTCTCTGACCGTGATCAAGCATGGAGGCTGATGTGAGGGTCGGTACAGCATCGGGCGGGGAGGCGGTGTCGGCGCAAGGCAGCAGGTGGTTGGCGCCCGGCCGCTTTCGGCCGGGGTCAGTTCGTGGGTTGCAGGTCAGCCGGGAGGAGTTGCTCGGTGAGCAGCCGGCGGACCCTGGCCTGGCGGTCGGGAGCAGTGAGCCAGGAATCCAGGAGCTGCCAGCCGTGAAAGTAGCTGAGGACGTACAGGGCCATACCCGTGGCCCGTAGTGAGGCAAGTGCTGCGCCGGTCTCTGCGTCGGAGAGCAGGGCCCAGCGGGACAGATAGCCTGTTCGGCGCCGAGTTGGTAGCCATCGCCCCTGGTCCAGATCAGCGGCGGCCAGCCGTTCTCCGCGATGATGTCGCGCAGGCAGGCCAGCCCTGCCCGCACCTGGCTGGGAGACAGGCCGCTGGCGCGTACCAGTTGCTGGAACAGCAGCCCCGCGGGCCTGGCCTCGAACAGCACGAACCGGAGGGTGTCGGCATGCCGCCGCGCGGCCTCGCCCCGGCACCGCGAGGCGCGGGGCACGGCTATTCACCTCGCAATATGCGGGCCAGCTCGCTGTCCAAATCGACCTTGCCCGTATCGACCGCTCGCTCGATCCAGTCGAGCGTCGCCCGCACCTTCGCTACGTTCTCGTGCACGATCGCGCGCCGTCCTCACCGAGGGTCCGGCTCCGCAGGCCGGGGACCACCCGGCCGACCGCGGCCACGAACGAGTGGCAGGCGGTGACCAGGTCCAAGAACTCCACCATCCGGTCGATGTGGCGGACCGCCGGGGCGACCGGACTGGTGCGGTCGAAGACATCGCGGGCCTGCCGACCCCGCTCGACCTGCGCGTGATTGACCTGGTGACGGGCGGTGTCGTCGCTCATCGCCTTGAACGCGATGTCCGGCCGGCGCAGCAGACCGGTGACCGCCGTGACCGCCGCACCTTCTTCCCGGGTGAACTCCTCCACCACCCGGGCCTTGTCCTGGTCGGAGACCTTGGCCACCACCGTCATACAGCAGGCGCTCGATCCGTGCGCCGACCGATGGGTCGACCGGACCACGGGTCGGCCCATAACTCATCAGGCCGTCGGCGTAGATGTGAAGGCCGGCGATGGTGAGCGCGGTCGTCCCTGCCGCAGTCTGTGGCGTCGCGTAAAGCGGACGGTCCCGTCGAGGACTACGCGGCGGCAAGCTCCTGCTCCGACCAGATGATCTTCCCGGTCGGAAGGTACCGGGTGCCCCAGCGCTTGCTGAGCTGTGCCACGAGGAACAGGCCGCGACCGCCCTCATCCGTGGTGCGAGCATGCCGCAGGTGCGGTGACGTGCTGCTGCCGTCCACGACTTCGCAGATCAGCACGGACTGCCGGATCAGACGCAGCCTGAGCGGTCCGGTCGCATAGCGGATAGCGTTGGTGACCAGTTCGCTGACGATCAGCTCAGTGGAGAAGGCCAAGTCGTCCAGCCCCCAATCGGCCAGTTGCCGGTCCACTTCGGCGCGGGTCGAGGCGACGACGGCAGGGTCGGAGTCCAGCTCTATGACGGCCACGCGGTCCTGGGGGACAGCGCAGGCACGGGCCACCATCAGGGCGATGTCGTCGCGGGGCTTGGCAGGGACGAGCTCTGCGACGACATCGTCGCAGACGGCTTCGGGGTCGTCTCCGCCGCGGCCGAGTATGCCGCTCAGCTTGTGCTGGCCGGCTTCCATGTCCTGTTCAGGGCCCGCCACGAGTCCGTCGGTGTACAGGACGAGCAGGCTGCCGTGTGGCACGTCGATCTCTGTGGTCTCAAATGGCAGGTAGCCGAGTCCGAGGGGCGGTCCTGCGGGCATTTCCATGAATCGTACGGTGCCGTCCGGGCCGACGAGCGCGGGCGGCGGGTGTCCTGCGCGGGCCATTGTGCACCGCTGGGCGACCGGGTCGAGGTTCATGACCAGACAGCTAGAGCCCAGCAGGGCATTGCTCGCGGAGCGGTCCCCCGAGCTGTCCTCATCGATGAAGCGGGTCACCAGGTCATCGAGGTGGGCCAGCAACTCGTCCGGAGGCAGATCCATGTCCGCGAGCGCCCGCACGGCGGTGCGCAGCCGGCCCATCGTGGCCGCGGCGTTCACTCCGTGGCCGACCACGTCTCCGACCACCAGGCCGATCCGAGCCCCCGAGAGGGGAATCACGTCGAACCAGTCACCGCCGACACCCTCCTTGGAACCGGCGGGGAGGTATCGGGTGGCAACATCCAGTTCCGCAGATCCGCTAGTCTCCCGGGGCAGCAGGCTGCGCTGGAGAGCGAGTGCTCCGGTGTGCTCCCTGGTGTAGCGGCGGGCATTGTCGATGCACAACGCACCTCGGGCGACGACCTCTTTGGCCAGTTCCAGGTCCTCCTCCTCGAACGGGTCCGAACGCTGCCAGCGCAGGAAGCCGACTACGCCCAGGGTCGTCTGCCGGGCACGGATCGGCACGCTCAGGTAGGAGTGGAGGCCGAACTCCGCGACTTTGGCGGCTCGTTCGGGATCATCCGGGATCCATGGGCTGTCAGCGGGCGCCAGTGTGGCTTCAAGGTGGGCTTTGCCGTCCGCAAGACAGCGTCCGACAGGCGAGCCGGGGGCATAGCTGGTCTCCTGGCCGATGCGGGCGACCGATTCGGGGACACCGGGGCGGACGGACTGCTGTGCCGCACGACGGAGTGTGCGGGCGCGACGTGGCGACTGCGGGGTGGGCTCCTGCCCCTGGATCACCGGCTCGAACAGGTCGACGGTGACAAAGTCGGCGAGCCGGGGCACGGCGACATCGGCGAGTTCCTGCGCCGTGTGCAAGATGTCCAGGGTGTTACCGACGCGCTCTCCCGCCTCGCTCAGCAAGGCGAGGCGTTCCCGGGAGCGCCAGCGGTCGGTGGCATCGATGACCATGAAGCAGATGCCCAACACCCGGTCGGCCGCGTCCTGGATGCGGAAGACGGAGGCCGCCGCGGCGTGATGCTGATGTGGGGCCTTCCGGACACGGCCGGTGAACTCGAAATCAAGGACAGGTTCGCCAGTCTCAAGGACCCGCCGCATGACCGCCTCGGCGGAGTCCGGATCCAGCATTGGCTGGACCTCATGCGGAGTACGCCCCAGGCGCTCGGCCAGCGGAACACCGCCGAGCCGCTCGAGTTCATCGTTGGCCCACACGTACCGCAGCTCGGTATCGAGAACGCCCATGCCGATGGGTGAACGGGCCAGGAGACGCTCCAGCAACGGGCGGTTCGCCTCCCACCAAGGCACCTCGGACAGGTCGTAACCGACCGCAATCGCCCCCGGACCGGTTCCTCCGGGCCGCTGTACGGTCCAGAGCCGAACCCCGAGTTGCACCTGCTCGTCGTCAGCACGGCAGACCGTGACCACACCCGTCCAGTTCTCCGGAGCCGGGAGGCCGGCAGGCGCCGCCGCCGGATCGGCCAACAACGCCGTCACCGATCGGCCC
>NZ_JAHLEM010000880.1 GCF_018883605.1 Streptomyces niphimycinicus
CGCCCGGTCCGCGACCGTGCTCGGCGGCGCGGCGGCGCGCGGCGACGGCCGCTTCGGCGGCGGGCTGTCCTTCGACGGCACGGACGACGCGGTACGTGTCCCGTACCGGACCGCCCTGCCGCTGGGCACCCGCGACTTCACGGTGAGCCTGTGGTTCCGCTATTCGGCCGCCTCCGGGCAGCATCCGTTCCTGTGGATGGGCGGGATCGGCACCAAACAGCCGCAGGTCTGGCTGCGCGGTGAGCCCGGGAGCAACCGGATCCGGGCGCTGATGACGACGGTCAACGGCTTCTCCACCTTCACCAGCGCCTCGGTGTCCACCGACGCCGCGTACAACGACGGGCAGTGGCATCACCTCGCCCTGACCCGCAGCGGCGGACGGCTCTCCCTCACTGTCGACGGCGGCACCGCCGTCACCGCCCCCGATGCCCCGGGCACCGTGAGCCGCACCGCGCCCTTCGGCCTCCACCTCGGCCAGGCCGTGGACGGCCGCTCCCATATGACCGGCGATCTCGATGAGTTCCGCCTGTACGGCCGCGCGCTGACCGACACCGAACTGCGGCGCGTCCGCGAGTTCAATGCCCCGCTCGACGACCACCGCTCCGGCGTCCTCGTCCACCTCCCCCTGGACCGCGTGCGGTGACACCACGACTAGCGTTCATCCACGGCTAGACCACACAGAACTCATTGCCTTCCGGGTCCTGGAGCACCACCGCGTAGTACTCCATCCCCGGCTCGTCCATGATCCGCTGCACCGTGGCCCCGGCGCCCTTCAGCCGGTCCACGGTCGCGGTGACCCGCTCGGTGCGGACCGCCAGGGGCACATCGCGCCCGCCGCCCACCTTCAGATCCAGATGCAGCCGGTTCTTGGTGACCTTCGACTCCGGAACCTGCTGGAACCACACCCTCGGACCCTGCCCCTCCGGATCCACGATGGACTCCGGGGTCTCCCCGACCCCCGGGGGCAGCTCCTCCGCGGGCACCCCCATGTCCGCCCAGTACTCCCGCCAGGTGGCATGGCCGCCGGGCGGGGGCTCGGGCACATAGCCCAGGGCCTCGGCCCAGAAGGCCACCATCCGGCGTGGCTCGGCACAGTCGATGGTTAGCTGAAGCGTCGGCGTCGTCATGTCCGAAGCCTCCCAGAGGGGTCTGACAACAGACCGCCGGAGACCAGACCGCCGGAAGCTGACGGCAGGCGTCAGACGCGGGTCAGTGCGGTGTTGTCCGCGCTGTCCGTACGAGCCCGAGCGGCCTCCGGTCCCGTCTTGGCGCCTGTCACCGCCGCCTCCGTCACCGCCGCCTCCGGCGCCCGCGCCGCGTAGCGGCGGGCCAGGACCGCGCAGACCATGAGCTGCATCTGGTGGAAGAGCATCAGCGGCAGCACCGCCAGGCTCGCCTGGGCGCCGAAGAGCACGCTGGCCATCGGCAGCCCGGCGGCCAGGCTCTTCTTCGAACCCGCGAAGACGATGGTGATCCGGTCCTCGCGGACGAAGCCCAGCTTCCGTGAGCCGTACGCGGTGAGCGTGAGCATCACCGCGAGCAGGACCGCCTCGACGCCGAGGAGGATCGCCAGCCGGGCCGGGGTGACCTGGTGCCAGATGCCCCGGGTCATGCCCTCGCTGAACGCCGCGTAGACCACGAGCAGCACCGAGCCGCGGTCGACCAGGCGCAGCACGGCCCGGTGGCGGGAGATGAAGCCGCCGATCCAGCGGCGCAGGAGCTGACCGGCGAGGAAGGGGGCCAGCAACTGGAGCGCGATCTTGACCATCGAGTCGGCCGAGAAGCCGCCGCCGCTGCCGCCCAGCAGCAGTGCGGCAAGCACCGGGGTGACGACCACGCCGAGCAGGCTGGAGAAGGAGCCCGCGCAGATCGCGGCGGCGACATTGCCCCGGGCGATCGAGGTGAAGGCGATGGAGGACTGGACCGTGGAGGGTACCAGGCACAGGAAGAGCAGCCCAGTGTAGAGGGGATGCGTGAGCACGTACGGCACCAGGCCGCGCGCGGCGAGGCCGAGGGCCGGGAAGATGACGAAGGTGCAGACCAGCACGGTCAGGTGGAGCCGCCAGTGGCGCACTCCGTCCAGCGCCTCACGGGTGGAGAGCCGGGCGCCATAGAGGAAGAAGAGGAAGGCGACCGCGACCGTGGTGGCCCCGTCGGTAACGGTGGCGGCCCGGCCGCTGACCGGGAGCAGCGCGGCGAGCGCCACGGTGCCGATGAGTCCGAGGATGAAGCCGTCCAGCGGGAGCCAGGAGGGAAGGGCGATCTTGCGGAGGAGTTGCGGGCGGTGCGGGCGGTGCGGCATTCGTTCTCTTTCTCGCTCTTTCTCATCCGGCGCTGGCTGGCATGGACTGGCGGACTGGCATGGACTGGCATGGACACGGACGGGGCCCCGTCCATAGTGCTCCGGATCAAGGCCATCGGGAATCCTGCATACCGCTCTGACTGCCATCGCATTCCGTGATGGGCCCCGGACCTCGGCATACAGTGGCCCCATGTACGACCCCGCCCAGCTCCGGACGTTTCTCGCGGTGTCCCAGACCCTCAGCTTCACCCAGGCCGCCGACCGCCTCGGGGTGCGCCAGTCCACCGTGAGCCAGCAGGTGCGCAAGCTGGAGGCGGCCGTGGGGCGGCAGCTCTTCACCCGGGACACCCACGGGGTGGAGCTGACCGAGGACGGCGAGGCGATGCTGGGGTTCGCCCGCTCGATCCTGGAGGCGAACGAACGGGCGGCGAGCTGGTTCCGGGGCACCCGGCTGCGCGGCCGGCTGCGCTTCGGCGCCTCGGAGGACTTCGTGGTGACCCGGCTGCCGGAGATCCTGGAGGGGTTCCGCCGCGATCACCCCGAGGTGGATCTGGAGCTCACCGTCGAGCTGTCGGGCACGCTGCATGAGCGGCTGGAGGCGGGCAAGCTGGATCTGGTGCTGGCCAAGCGGTCCGAGGAGAGGCCGGGCGGCCAGCTCGTGTGGCGGGACCAGCTCGTGTGGATCGGCGCCGAGCGGCTGCGGCTTGATCCGGACCGTCCGCTCCCCCTGATCGTCTTTCCGCCACCCGGGCTGACCCGGGCCCGCGCCCTGGATGTGCTGGAGCGGCACGGCAGGTCATGGCGGATCGTGTGCACCAGCGGCAGTCTCAACGGGCTGGTCGCGGCGGCGCGTGCCGGGCTCGGGGTGATGGCACACACCCATGGCCTGATTCCGCCGGGCCTGGCGCCGGTCCCCGAACGGGCCGGGCTGCCCGATCTCGGCCCGGTGGATTTCGTACTGTTGTACGGAAAGCGGCGGCAGGACGGCGCCTCGCACGCCGCCGCGGAGCGACTCGCCGCCGCGATCCTGGCCGGGCCTGTGCCACGATCGGAGAGATTTCGTGCAGAAGACCGTTACATATGAGCCACACACGCGGCGCATAGGACCAGACTCCACGCAATCCGCCCTCGTCGGCGCCTGATTGACCCTCTTTCACCTTACACGCCGCCCGGCATTCCGTGCGTTCCGGGCACAAAACACCTCTCCCGCATCCGGGCCGGATCGGGTACGGTCGCGGCGCTGTGCCCAGCGGCTTCAAGGAGCAGGTATTGCGCGAGTTCACCGTCCCCCCGATGGCGACGGCGCCCCAGGCCGGAGGACTGGCGGATGCCGTCTTCGACCATGCGGACGCCGATCCCCACCGGGTGGCGCTGGCACGCAAGACGGCGGATGGCCGCTGGCAGGACGTGACCGCGGGCCAGTTCCGGGACGAGGTGACGGCGCTCGCCAAAGGGCTGTTGACCCAGGGCGTCCGGTTCGGCGACCGCGTCGCGATCATGTGCCCCACCCGCTACGAATGGACGCTCTTCGACTTCGCGCTGTGGACCCTGGGCGCCCAGAGCGTCCCCCTCTACCCCACCTCCTCCGCCGAGCAGGTCTGCTGGATGCTGCATGACGCGGGGGTCTCCGCCTGTGTCGTGGAGCATGAGGACCACGCCATGACGGTCGGCTCGGTGGTCGGCCGGCTGCCGCATCTGAAGCGGCTGTGGCAGTTGGACGCGGGGGCGCTGGAGGAGTTGCTGGCGGCCGGGGAGTCGGTCGAGGACGATCTGGTCGAGCGGCACCGGCTGGCCGTGACCCCCGAGCAGCCCGCGACCATCATCTACACCTCGGGCACCACCGGCCGCCCCAAGGGCTGCGTGATCACCCACGCCAATCTGATGGCCGAGTGCGACAACATCGTCGAGCGGTACGAGGAAGCCTTCCACTCCAAGCGCGGCGACGAGGCCGCCACCCTGCTCTTCCTGCCGCTCGCCCATGTCTTCGGCCGGATGGTCGAAGTCGCCGCCATCCGCGGCAAGGTCAAGCTCGGGCATCAGCCCAGGCTCTCGGCCGCCGCACTGCTGCCCGATCTGAAGACCTTCCGGCCGACCTTCATCCTCGCGGTGCCGTACATCTTCGAGAAGGTGTTCGCGGCGGCGCGCCGCAAGGCCGAGGCGGAGGGCAAGGCCGGGGTCTTCGAGAAGGCCGTGGACGTGGCGGTGCGGTACGCGGAGGCGCTGGAGGCCAAGGCGTTCGGCACCGGGCCGGGTCCGGGCGCCGCGCTGCGCATGCAGCATCAGTTCTTCGAGAAGGCCGTGTACGGCAAGGTGCGCGCCGCGATGGGCGGCCGGGTCCGGCACGCGATGTCGGGCGGCTCGGGCATGGAGCGGCGGCTGGGGCTGTTCTTCGCGGGCGCGGGCGTCACCATCTACGAGGGCTACGGCCTCACCGAGTCCACCGCCGCCGCCACCGCCAACCCGCCCGAGCAGACCCGGTTCGGCACGGTCGGCGTGCCGATCCCCGGCACCACGGTGCATCTCGCCGACGACGGCGAGGTATGGGTGCGCGGCGGCCAGGTCTTCGAGGGCTATCTGGGCGACCCCAAGGCGACCGACGCGGTGCTGCGCGACGGCTGGCTCGCCACCGGCGACCTGGGCACGCTGGACGACGACGGCTATCTCACCATCACCGGGCGGAAGAAGGAGATCCTGGTGACCTCCAGCGGCAAGTCGGTCTCCCCCGGCGGCCTGGAGGAGCGGGTGCGGGCCCATCCGCTGGTCGCCCAGTGCATCGTGGTCGGCAACGACCGGCCGTATATCGCGGCGCTGGTCACCCTGGACTCGGAGGCGGTCGCGCACTGGCTGACGATGCGCGGCAAGCCGGAGCTGCCGCCGGGCGACCTGGTCCGGGACCCCGATCTGGAGACCGAGATCCGGCGCGCGGTGGTGGCGGCGAACACCACCGTCTCCCAGGCGGAGTCGATTCGTACCTTCCGGATACTTGCCGCGCAGTTCTCCGAGGAGCATGGTCTCCTGACGCCGTCGCTGAAGCTGAAGCGAAAGGCCATCGAACAGGCATACGCCGTCGAGGTCGAGGCGCTATACCACTCCTGAGCCGCGAAGGGGGCACGAAATGATCGATGTCATTCTCCCCGAACTTCCCGAACGTGAACTGTCCCTGTTGTCCGAGGAGACACCTCAGCCCAGCGACCCGAGGCTGGCCGGGCGGGTGATCCTGGGCGGGCCGGTGGCCTTACCGGTGACGACGGAGCTCGTCGAACCGGATCCGGAGCTCCGGGACTTCCTGCGGACCGAGGCCGACAACGCCGTCTACCACCTGGTGCATCTGTCGGTGACCTGCGCCCGGGACGCGCCGGACCCCGCCCTGCACTCGGTCAATCTCGATGTCACGCTCACGGCCGAACCGGTGCGGCGGGGCACCACGGTCTTCCAGCCGGTGGCCTGGTCCATGACCCCGCGCCGGCTCACCGCCGAGGCCAAGGCCACCGCACCGGCGCCCGCGGCCCATCTCGGCCCGCGGCTCGGCTTCCGGGAGGTTCCGCACACCGCGTACGGCGAGCGGGTCCTCCTGGAGGCGCGGCGTGAGCTGCGCTCCGATCCGGGCTGGGAGATCCGGCACACCTCGGCGGCGCGCATCGGCGGGACCTACCGGCTGGCCATGGTGGTGCGGGCACCGCGCGCCGCGGTGAGCCGGGCGGCGGTCGCGGTGGGCGCGACGGTGCGGGAGGGGCACACCCTGCACCGCTTCCGGGAGGAGCTCGAGGAACCGCTGCACCTCACCGCGGATCAGTAGATACGGGGGCGGGGGCACCAGCGGTACGAGCACAGGCAAGGAGCGAGGCGGAACGGTGGACGGCCAGGACGGGGACGGACATCCGGCGCTGACGACCGAGGAGATCCGGGAGTTGGCGCGGGTCTTCCCGCCCGGCCCGTCCGCCGTGGCGCTGCTGCGCAGGGCGGGCCTGACCGCCGGGCACATCCCGGCGGCGACCGGCACCACCGCCGGGGAGTTCTGGTCCGCGGTGGCCCGCGCGGTGGCCGCGGACCGGATCGCGGACGGCCGGCTGCGCCTCCTGGCCGCCGCCTGTGTCACCTATCCGCACAACGCGGTCTTCCGCGCCGCCTTACGGGAGCCGGGCGGCGGCGGTCTGCGGCGGGTGCTGGTGACCGGCGCCGCCCCCGGGTCCCAGGAGTTAGCCGCGGTCCAGCGGGCCGCGCGGGGCGTGCTGACGGTGGACCGGTGCCCCGCCGCGGCCGCCACCGATCTGCGGCGGATCCTCACCGTACGCCCGGACGTACTGCATCTGGTCTGTCGCCGCGAGGGGCACACGCTGGTCTTCGAGGACGGCGACGGCCAGGCGCATCGCACCCCCGCCGCCCGCCTGGCCGAGCTGCTGGCCGCCTACCGCCGGCTGACCGGCGCCCCGCTGCCCGGTGTGGTGCTCGGCTGCCCCGAC
>NZ_JAHLEM010000881.1 GCF_018883605.1 Streptomyces niphimycinicus
TGACCGCTCTGGCCGATGGCGACGGACTGCCTGCACTGCGCCCGGATCGCTCTGAGCCCCTTACCGTGATGGCCGCTTTGGGCGGGCTGTATGTCCGAGGCATCGAGATCGATTGGGCGGCGGTGTTCCCGGGTGCTCGGCGTGTTGATTTGCCGACGTATGCGTTCCAGCGTGAGCGGTTCTGGCTGGAGCCCTCGGTGGCTGAGCCCCCGACCAGTGCCGTTGACGCGGCGTTCTGGGAGGCCGTCGAGCGTGAGGATTTCGGTTCGTTCGGTATCGACGCTGGGCAACCGCTCAGCGCGGCTCTCCCCGCCCTGGCGGCGTGGCGGCGGATGCGGCAGGAGCAATCGGTCATCGACGGCTGGCGATATCGGCTCGGGTGGGCGCCGATTCCGGGCGTCTCCGAGGAGGCCGTCCTCACCGGCACATGGCTGCTGGTGGTCGAGCCGGGCGGCGGCGCCGATGACCTGATGGGCGCGATGCGCACGGCGGGGGCCGAGGTGCGGATGGTGACGGTGGCAGAGGCCGCGGAGTTCGCAGAGGCCGCGGAGCCGGAGACCGTCCAAGCCATGTCGGGTGTGGTGTCGCTGCTGCCCGTCGAGGAGACCGTCCTCCTGTTGCAGACGCTTCGTACGACTGCGCCGTTGTGGTGTGTCACTCGGGGTGCGGTCTCGGTGGTCGACGGGGATGTGGTGGATCCGGATCAGGCGGGGCTGTGGGGGCTTGGTCGGGTGATCGGTTTGGAGCATCCGGATCGCTGGGGTGGGTTGATCGATCTGCCGCCGGCTGTGGATGAGGGTGTCGGGGCTTGGCTGTGTCGGGTTCTGAGTGGGGGGACAGGGGAGGACCAGGTTGCGGTCCGTGCCACTGGGGCGTGGGGTGCCCGGCTGACCCGGGTGACACCGGCGGCGGACACGTCCGCCGAGTGGCGTGGTCGCGGGACTGCTTTGGTCACCGGGGGTACGGGCGCGCTGGGCGGTCATGTGGCCCGTTGGCTGGCGGGGGCTGGTGTGGAGCGGATTGTGCTGGCGAGTCGTCGGGGGGCCGAGGCGCCCGGTGTCGCGGAGTTGGTGGCGGGATTGGAGACGCTCGGTGTGGTGGTGTCGGTGGTGGGGTGTGATGTGGCTGATCGAGGCGAGGTTGCCGCGTTGGTGGCGGGGATTGCGGATTTGCGCACCGTGGTTCATACGGCGGGTGTGCTGGATGACGGTGTGTTGGAGTCGTTGACGTCCGAGCGGATCCGGGAGGTGATGCGGGTCAAGGTGGCGGGGGCGCGGAATCTGGATGAGCTGACGCGGGGTCGGGATCTGGATGCCTTCGTGTTGTTCTCGTCAGCCGCGGGGACGCTGGGAAACGCGGGTCAGGCGAGCTACGCGGCGGCCAACGCCGTTCTGGACGGACTGGCCCAGCGGCGCCGGGCCGAGGGACTGGTGGCCACGTCCCTTGCCTGGGGTGCCTGGGCCGACAGCGGCATGGGAGCGGCTCAGCGACAGCTTCCCGGAATGCCCCCGGAACTGGCGATCGCCGCACTTCAGCAGTCACTGGTGGCGGACGAGACCACGATGATGATCGCGGACGTGAAGTGGTCGAGCTTTGGCTCCCGGTTCACCGCCGTACGGCCGAGCCCGCTGTTGAGCGAGCTGCTGACGGTCGCCACTCCGCCCATGGAACCGGTCGAGGAATTCGCCACCCGACTGCGCGGCATGTCGCCGATCGAGCGTGATCGGGCGGTGCTGGGACTGGTCCGGACCCACGTGGCGGCCGTGCTGGGGCATGCGAAGCCCGCTTCCGTCGACCCCGCGCGGACCTTCCAGGAGGTCGGCTTCGACTCGCTCACCGCGGTGGAGCTGCGGAACCGGCTGGCCACCGCCACCGGCGTAGCGTTCCCGGCGTCGGTCATCTTCGACTATCCGACCACCGCGGCCCTCGCCGACCACGTCCGGGCCCAACTCGTCCCGGGCGAGACCGAGGGCGATGCGACGTCCGTGCTCGACGAGCTGAACAGGCTCGAAGCGGTGTTGTCCGACCTGTCCCCGAGCGACCTGGCCGGTGCCGAGGTCGCCGCGAAGATCAAGAGCCTGCTGTCCCACTGGGGCGCGGCCACCAACCGTGACATTGAACTGGATTCCGCGACGGACGAGGAGATGTTCGACCTCCTCGGCAAGGAATTCGGTATCTCGTGAATCTGCCGTCGAGTTCGACTCCGAGCGAGTCCAGCACCGCGTTGAGAGGGCTGTCCTGTGGAGAATGAAGAGAAACTTCGTCATTACCTCAAAGAGGTCACGAAGGATCTGCGGCAGACCCGCCAGCGCTTGCAGGACATCGAGGCGAAGAGCCACGAGCCCATTGCGATCATCGGCATGAGCTGCCGTTTCCCCGGTGGCATCGCGACGCCGGAAGCGTTGTGGGACCTGGTGCGCGACGGTGGCGACGCGGTGTCGGAATTCCCGGTCGACCGTGGCTGGGACACGGAAGGTCTCTACGACCCGGAGGGCGGTTCCGGGAAGTCGGTCACCCGCTACGGCGGATTCCTCCACGGCATCGCCGATTTCGACGCGGCGCTCTTCGGGATATCCCCCCGGGAGGCCATCGCGATGGACCCGCAGCAGCGGCTGATGCTGGAGACTTCCTGGGAAGCGTTCGAGCGGGCCGGTGTCAACCGTGACGCCGTGCGGGGCAGCCTGACCGGGGTGTTCATCGGCACCAACGGCCAGGACTACGCGACGCTGCTCAGCGCGGCGCGGGACGATGTGCAAGGCCACCTCGGCACGGGCAGCGCGGCCAGCGTCCTCTCGGGACGAGTGGCCTACGCCTTCGGTCTCGAGGGGCCGACGGTCACCGTGGACACCGCGTGTTCGTCCTCTCTGATCGCCCTGCATCTGGCCGTCCGGGCGCTGCGCAACGGGGAGTGCGAGCTGGCGCTGGCGGGCGGCGTCACGGTGATGACGACGACGAACACCTTCGTCGAGCTGTCCAAACAGGGCGGGCTTGCGCCGGACGGCCGGTCCAAGGCGTTCGCGGCGGGCGCGGACGGCACCGGCTGGGGTGAGGGCGCCGGGATGCTGCTGGTGGAGCGGCTGTCCGACGCCGAACGGCACGGCCACCCGGTGCTGGCGGTGGTGCGTGGTACCGCCGCCAACCAGGACGGCGCGTCGAACGGGCTGACCGCGCCCAACGGGCCCGCCCAGCGCCGGGTCATCCGCGCGGCACTGTCCGACGCCCAGCTCTCCACCGGCGATGTCGACGTGGTGGAGGCGCACGGCACCGGCACCAGGCTCGGGGACCCGATCGAGGCACAGGCCCTGCTGGACACCTACGGTCAGGATCGGGACCTGCCGCTGTGGCTGGGATCGGTCAAGTCGAACCTGGGCCACACCCAGGCCGCCGCGGGCGTCGCCGGGGTCATCAAGATGGTGCTCGCCATGCGCCACGGCGTACTGCCGCGCACCCTGCACGTGGACGAGCCGACCCCGCATGTGGACTGGTCCGCGGGCGCGGTGCGGCTGCTCACGGAGCGGACTTCCTGGCCGGAGAACGACCGGCCGCGCAGGGCAGGAGTTTCCGCCTTCGGCGTGAGCGGCACCAACGCCCACGCGATCCTGGAGCAGGCACCGGAGGCCGAGCGCACCGATCCGCCCCGCACCGAACCGGTGGCGGTGCCCTGGGTGCTCTCGGGCCAGGGCGAGGCCGGTCTGCGCGCGTTCGCGGCCCGGCTCGCCACCGTGGCCACCGAAGCGAACCCCAGCGACCTCGGATGGACCCTTGCCGCCACCCGCTCGGCGCTGTCACACCGCGCGGTGGTGATCGGATCCACCCCATCGGACCTGCTGAACGGCCTTGCCGCGGTGGCCTCCGGAGACCCGGCCCCGAACGTGGTGGAGGGAGTGGCCGGTCCCGACACCGGCGTGGTGTTCGTCTTTCCCGGACAGGGCTCGCAGTGGGCCGGTATGGCCGTGGAACTGCTGAACTCCTCCCCGGCCTTCGCCCGCCGGTTCGCCCAGTGCGCCCGGGCACTGGAGACGCATCTCGACTGGTCCATCGAGGACGTGGTGCGCTCCGCGCCCGGTGCGCCCTCGCTCGACCTCATCGAGGTGGTCCAGCCGGTTCTGTTCACCATGATGGTGTCCCTCGCCGAGCTGTGGTCCTCCTACGGGATCACTCCCTCCGCCGTGGTCGGGCACTCCCAGGGCGAGATCGCGGCCGCCTGTGTGGCCGGGGCGCTGTCGCTGGAGGACGCGGCCAAGGTAGTGGTATTGCGCAGCCGCCTGTTCGCCGAAACGCTGGTGGGCAACGGTGCGATCGCCTCGGTCGCCCTGCCGGCGGAACAA
>NZ_JAHLEM010000882.1 GCF_018883605.1 Streptomyces niphimycinicus
CGGGGCGCTGTCGCTGGAGGACGCGGCCAAGGTAGTGGTATTGCGCAGCCGCCTGTTCGCCGAAACGCTGGTGGGCAACGGTGCGATCGCCTCGGTCGCCCTGCCGGCGGAACAACTGGCCACCCGAATCGAGCCGTGGGGCGAACGCCTCGCGGTGGCCGGGGTGAACGGGCCCGCGGCGGCCACGGTGGCCGGCGACCCGCAGAGTCTCCAGGAGTTCGTGGCCGCATGCCAGGCGGACGGCGTACGCGCGCGTGTCGTGCCCGCCACCGTGGCGTCCCACGGTCCCCAGGTGGAACCGCTGCGCGAACGGCTGCTCGCCCTGCTGGCCGACGTGGCGCCCCGCCAGTCCACCGTGCCGTTCTACTCCACGGTGACCGGCGGACTTCTGGACACCACCGAACTCGACGCGGACTACTGGTTCTGGAACGCCCGCAAGCCCATCGACTTCCTGGGCGCGCTCCAGGCCCTGTTCTCCGACGGCCACCGCGTCTTCGTGGAATCGAGCACCCACCCCGCCCTGACCATGGGCATCCAGGACACGGCGGACGCCTCCGGCGAATCCGTGGTGGTCACTGGCTCGCTGCGCCGTGGCCAGGGCGGGCTCGCCCAGTTCTTCTCGGCAATGGCGCGGCTTCAGGTCCACGGCATACGGGTGGACTGGCCCGCGGCCTTCGGCGAGGCGCGGCGGGTGGAACTGCCGACCTACCCGTTCCAGCGGGAGCGTTACTGGCTGACGCCCAGGCCCGGCCACGGTGACGCCTCCGCGCTGGGGCTGGGCGCGCTCGACCACCCCCTCCTCGGGGCCACGGTCGCGCTGCCCGAGTCCGGCGGCTGCCTGCTCACCGGTCGGCTGTCCCTGGCCACCCACTCCTGGCTGGCCGATCACGCCCTCTCCGGTGTGGTGTTGCTGCCGGGGACGGGGTTTGTGGAGTTGGTGTTGCAGGCGGGGTTGGGGTTGGGGTGTGGGGTGGTTGAGGAGTTGACGTTGGAGGGGCCGTTGGTCTTTCCGGAGCGGGGTGAGGTGGAGGTTCAGGTTTTGGTGGGTGGTGTGGGTGAGGGGGGTCGCCGGTCGGTGTCGGTGTTTTCGTGTCGGGAGGGTGAGTGGGTTCGGCATGCGGTGGGTGTGGTGGGGGTGGCGGGTGGTGAGGCGTCGGCTGTGGAGGTGTGGCCGCCGGTGGGTGCGGAGCGGGTTGGAGTGGAGGGGGTGTATGCGGCGTTGGCGGAGCGCGGGTATACGTATGGGCCGGTGTTCCAAGGACTACGGGACGCCTGGCGGCGCGGAGACGAGGTC
>NZ_JAHLEM010000883.1 GCF_018883605.1 Streptomyces niphimycinicus
GAGGCGTCGGCTGTGGAGGTGTGGCCGCCGGTGGGTGCGGAGCGGGTTGGAGTGGAGGGGGTGTATGCGGCGTTGGCGGAGCGCGGGTATACGTATGGGCCGGTGTTCCAAGGACTACGGGACGCCTGGCGGCGCGGAGACGAGGTCTTCGTCGAGGTGGCGGTTGCCCAGGAGAGCCGGGGGGACGCGGCCCGGTGCGCGATCCATCCCGCGCTGCTCGATGCCGCGCTCCATGGGGTGCGCTTCGGCGACTTCGTAACCGACGACGGCCAGGCTTATGTGCCGTTCTCCTGGAGCGGCGTCACCTTGCACGCGGTCGGTGCGACGGTCCTGCGCGTCACCCTGACCCCGGCCGGCCGCGACGCGATCGCCCTCCGGGCCACGGATGTCACCGGCGCGCCCGTCCTGTCGGCACGCTCACTGGCTCTGCGGCCGGTCTCCGCTCAGCAGCTCGACGACGGACGGGGGAGCAGGACCGATGCGTTGTATCGGGTGGAGTGGGTGGATGTGGGTGTGTGTGGGTTGGGGTCGT
>NZ_JAHLEM010000884.1 GCF_018883605.1 Streptomyces niphimycinicus
CGTCCTGTCGGCACGCTCACTGGCTCTGCGGCCGGTCTCCGCTCAGCAGCTCGACGACGGACGGGGGAGCAGGACCGATGCGTTGTATCGGGTGGAGTGGGTGGATGTGGGTGTGTGTGGGTTGGGGTCGTTTGTGGAGTGGGGTGAGGTGGTTTCGGGTGGTGTGGTGCCGGGGTGTGTGGTGTTGTCGGGGGTTGATGTGGTGGGTGTGTTGGAGGTTTTGCGGTTGTGGGTGGGGGAGGAGCGGTTTGGTGGTTCGCGGTTGGTGGTGGTGACGCGGGGTGCGGTGTCTGTGGGTGGTGAGGGTGTGGTGGATGTGGGTGGTGGTGCGGTGTGGGGGTTGGTGCGTTCGGCGCAGTCGGAGCATCCGGGTCGGTTTATGTTGGTGGATGTGGGTGTTGATGGGGATGTGGGTGTGGTTTCGGGTGTGGTGGGGTTGGGTGAGTCGGAGGTTGCGGTGCGTGGGGGTCGGGTGTGGGTGCCGCGTTTGGTGGGTGTGAG
>NZ_JAHLEM010000885.1 GCF_018883605.1 Streptomyces niphimycinicus
CGGAACGGGCGCGTCCAGGGCCGTACGCCACCGGCCGACCGCGGCCGCGTCCACCGGCCCGGCCCATCCCGCCGGACGGGCCGCGCCGCCGATGTGGAAGGCGTCGATCCCGGCGGCGCGCAGGGCGGACAGATGGTCGAGGCGCAGCCCGCCACCGGCCATGATGCGCGGCTCATAGCCCGGCGTACCGGTCCGTGCCGCCTCCTCGGCCAAGATCGGCAGACCGTCGTCGACGCCGCGCGCGGACCCGGCGGTGAGATACGTGTCGAGGCCGGGGATGTCGGCGAGCCGCTTGCGCAGCCCGTCGCGATCCGCGGCCCGGTCGACGGCCCGGTGGAAGGTCCAGCGGCTCTCGTCCACGCCGCCGCCCGCCCGCACGACCTCGGCCAGCGCGGTCACGGCGGCAAGATCGACCCCGCCGTCGTCGGTCAGGAAGCCCAGGACGAACTCGTCCGCCCCCTCCGAATGCAGTGCGGCGGCGGCCTGGCACAGCGCGTCGAACGCGGCGGGGTCCCCGGCCGCGAAGCCGTCGGCGGCGCGGAGCATCACCCGTACCGGCAGGTCCACGGCCGAACGGACGGCGGCGAAGATCTCACGGGAGGGGGTGAGCCCGTCGGCGGCCATGTCGGTGACCAGTTCGAGGCGGTCAGCCCCTCCGGCCTGTGCGGCGATCGCGTCCGCCGGGTTCAGGGCGATCACCTCGAGAATTGGTCTAGACATGCTCCACAGCTTGCCACACCGCACAAGAGGGCAAACCGCTACCCCACAATTGGCCCATGCCCGCACCCGCGCCCGCCCGCCATCCGGCCCATGACGCCCTGCTCACCCGCTGGGCGGACCTCCTCACCAGCGCCCGCGAAGCCACGGCTCCCGCTCCCCTCCCCTACGGCGAGGACCTTCTGACCCGCTGGGCCGAACCCCAGCGCCGCTACCACACCACCGATCACCTGCTCGCGGTCCTGGACCGGGTGGACGAGCTGCTCCCCCATGTCCAGGCCCCCGACCCCGCCGCGATCCGCCTGGCCGCCTGGTTCCACGACGCCGTCTACCTCCCCGACCGCTCCACCAACGAGGAACGCAGCGCCCGCCTGGCCGAACGCGCCCTCCCGGAAGCCGGCGTCCCGGAGCCCCGCGTGGCCGAAACCGTCCGCCTCGTCCTCGTCACCCGCGACCACGACCCCGCCGAGGGCGACACCAACGGCGAAGTCCTCTGCGACGCCGACCTCGCCGTACTGGCGGGCTCCCCCGCCGCCTACGGCGCCTACGCGGCGGCGGTCCGCGAGGAGTACGGCTTCGTCCCGGACGACGCCTTCCGCGAGGGCCGCGCCAACGTCCTCCGCCATCTGCTGGGCCTGTCCCGCCTCTTCCGCACCCCGGAGGCCCACGACCGCTGGGAGGCCGCCGCACGCCGCAACATGGCCACTGAGCTGGAGCTGCTCGGTGCGTAACATGTGCCGTTCGCGGCTCTGAAGTTGACGGACCATCCGCGCACGCCAGGGGGGGCAGCATGGACGACAACGCAGTACACCTCGATGACCAGGCACTCCCCTTCTGGGTCGAGGTGACCGAGGACGGCGACGACGACTCGATGGGCATCCTCGGAGGAGGCAACCCCGAGCTGCGGATGGTCCCGCTGGGCCCGCTCCGTAAGAACCTCGCCGCGACCGTCGACGCCCTGCAGCAGGTCTACCCACACTCTCGCGGGGGCGCACTCAGCCCTCCCGATCCCCCCGGACCACCTGTACGCGACCGCCCATCTGACCGGTCTTACGACAGCGCAAATCACCGCTGGTCTGACCCGGCTCGGTCTCAACGTGGAGCCAATCCCTGAAGACCTCGCGGCCGACATCGCCATAGAGGATGAGCTCCACGCGACCTTTGGCTCGGACGCACCCACGAGAGCCACTTCGCCCGTGGACCGCTCGAACCCCGTCAGGCGCATCTCTCCCCGCCCTCGCCTCCGTCGCCATGAGAAACCGCGTCTTCTTCCGCGAGGCTGCCCAAGCCGCGACAGGGCTGGGCATGTCTCACGAGGCGGAGAACTGGTTCGGGTGAGGGCGCGAGGGATCAGGCTGTGCGAAACTCGCCGCGTATGAGGGCCGAGACGAACGACGACCAGCCCGCTACCGAGACGGTCAGGGCCGGTCCGTCGGGGTCCTTGGAGTCACGGACCGGGATGACGCCGTGGGTCTGGGCGAAGGTGCGGGAGAACTCCACGCATTGGCCGCCACTGCCGTCGCTGTAGGAAGACCTGGCCCATTGGGCAGCCGTGAGATCCAAGTCGGCGCTCATTCGCGGTACTCCTTCGACACGGTCCTGATCAGGCTCAGTGATCGATCCGGGGACAGCGCATGCGCCCTGAGCAGATCATAGTCATCCAGGGCCGAGGCAACCGTCTGTGCAGAGTCGTGCATCCTCCCTCCTACCCGGGTCTCGGTGTAGAGCACCGTGGGAGCATCCGTGAAGCGCAACAAGGTGAAGGGCTTCGCGTGTGCGGCGGGAGCGCCTGCCGAGAACGGCATGACCTGAAGCTTGACGTGTGGTGACCCCGCTGCCGTCAAAAGGTGTTCAAGCTGCCCGGTCATGACGTCAGCGCCGCCAACCACCGTTCGCAGGCACGCTTCGTGCAGGATCACCCAGAGGAGCGGCGGGGTCTCCAGCTCGAAAACCTCGCGCCGACTCAGACGCGCTGCGACCTTGCCCTCGATCACCTCGGCTTCTTCCCGCGGATGGGATGACCGGAAGATGGCCCGCGCGTAGTCCTTCGTCTGAAGGATGCCGATCACGAGGTTCGCCGAGTAGTCCAGCACCCGTAACGCCTTGCGTTCCAGGTTGAGGTACGGGGTGAACCACGAAGGGTGATCGCCCTCGTCAATCCTCCGGAGCATGTCCGCGAATAGGTGGCCCGTCCCGAAGGCGATGTCACAGCCCCCCGCGAACTTGTCGCTGGGCCTGGGCAGGAGCTTCCCGGCCTCCACCCTGCTGACGTACGCCTCCGAATAGCCAGCGGCCAGGCCCAAGCGCTTCTGCGTGAGCTTGCGAGCAAGACGGACCTGTTTGACGTCACGTCCAAAGCGCTGGAGCGGGTTCAAGTGAGCGGGTGGGGTGGTCTCGTCCAATGCTGTGACCTCTCGCTATGTGATCAGGGCCAGCATCGCGGCAGGTCACAGACTTGCACACTGCCGTTCAAGGCGTCTCATTCTATTGGCATCCGCGTTACTCGCGTGACGAATTGACTACACGCGGTGCCCATCTCGGTGTCGCTGCCAACATCTGAGTGGAGCTGATGACATGAACGGTCTGCGCCTCCTGCCCTGGTCCAGCCCGGAAGGAAAGCCCTGCTACCTGGCGACGGACGACAGCAACAGCCGGTTGAGCCGGAAAGCAGACGAGATCGAGGCGCTCCAACTCGCCATGGGCGCCCAACTACTCGCCCATGCCCGGGCCATGCTCGAGCAGGACAAGGCGAGCAGCGGCGAACTCCGCTTTCTGGCCTGGCGACTGGCCGAAGCGTTGGCAGACGCGTTGCGCGTCGCCGAGAGCAGGGGTGGACGGCTCCTTGTCCATGGCGAGCAGGGCGCTGACGAGCGGAACCAAGCCGATCAGTGACGGTAGTCATGGGGCCGGTTGGTGTACCTGTGGCCGGTGGGGGCGGTCCAGGTGGCGACGCCCGTTCGAGAGTCGCGCCTCACCGACCAGTCGGGGTGGTGGGTCTTCATGCGGTGGTGACGTCTGCACAAGGCCCCGAGGTTTTCCGGGACCGTCTGGCCGCCCGCCGCCCGGTCGTGGTGGTTGAACGGCTCGATATGGTCCAGGTCGCAACGGTGGGCGGGCATACGGCAGGTCGGGAAGGTGCAGTAGGCGTCGCGGGCGATGACATGGCGCTCGGTTTCGGCGGTGGGTTTGTAGGTAGTCGGGTCGGTTTTGATCAGCATCCCCGTCTTCGGTTCGATGATCAGGCGGTGCCAGACCGTGCCCTTGGCAAAGGCGATCCTGCGCGCCTGCCCTGCGGCGATCGGACCGTAGCCCTTGAGCTGGGCCGGGTCGTCGCTGTCGCCAATCAGGACATCCAAGGGGACAGTGACCTGAACCACCGCCGCCGAGCGGCCACCTGCGGGCGGCCCGCCTGGGACTGGCCCGCCCGAGAGTGGTTCACCGAGGCCCGATCCGCCCGGGGTCGGTTCACCCGATGTCCGCATGCCTGAGGTCGCCGCACCCGGGTGGGTGCGGTTGAGTACCAAGTCGACCAGGGCGTCCACCCGCTTCTGCTCCAGGGTCCGGCCCTCATCGGGCAGGGTGGCGGCGTGGGCATCCACCGCGGCGTTCATGGCGGCGGCCTGCTCGGCCGGGAGGGTGGCGCCCCAGAGCGCCATGCCGTCGTCCTTCGGGTAGTGGACCATCTGCCGCTCACGCCTACGGGCCTGGTGGCGCTGCTCGGCGCCGTACGGATCGGCTCGTAGGATCTCGCGGGCCAGAGCGCGGCGGGTCTGGCCCGTGGCCATGGCCGGCATCTTCTCCACCAAGACGGCCTCGACCTGCCCCGCCACCTCCGGGTCCAGGACTGCGCATGCCTCGGTGACGGCTACTGCCTGCATGTAGCAGATCTCTCCGCGCTCCAGCATCCCCAGCGTGGTGGGGTACTGCCGGTCAAGCTCGCGGGCGACCTCCAGGCGCTTTGCTGCCGTCGTGCCGGACAGCTTCAGCGCACAGGCAACTTCCTCGCAGGTGAAGTTCCAGGCGGCTTCGGCGTCACGGTCCCGTACTGCCTCTGGAAGCTCCGCCTCGGCGTCCGCTTCCAACGCGGCCAGGATCTGGGCCTGATGCGCCTGGATCCAGCCCGTATGACGCTCCAGGGCTTTCAGTGCATCGATCCGGCCGGTGCGGGACAGCTTCTCCGCGTCCAGGACCGGCAGTACGGCCGCGGTCTCCGGCCCCGGTGCCGCTGTGGCCAGATGGGCGGCCCATTCGTCCGGCGCGCCCGGGCCGTTCAGTTCGCTGGTCGTTTCCTCCGTCACGTCGATCACCCCCCAGTGATCTCCTCAACCCGCCTCCCCCAGCGGGTTCACATCTCGATCCTTCCTCACTCAGCGTGACAACACCAGGTCACCGTCACCAGACCACCCAATCGAGTGAATGTTCGAAAGTCGAGCACCTCACTGTTCCGCGCAGGAATGCCGAGGTCAGGCCATGGTGTTGAGCCTGGCATGCCCTCGTCTTCCCCAGCGGATTCCGCTCGCTCCCGCATGCCCTTGGCGGTCTATGTCCTCGGGCTGTCCGTCTTCGCCCTCGGCACCTCCGAGTTCATGCTGTCCGGGTTGCTGCAACCCGTCGCGCGGGACATGGGGGTGTCCATCCCCACGGCCGGATTGCTGATATCGGCCTTCGCGATCGGGATGGTGGTCGGGGCGCCGGTGCTGGCGGCGGCCACGTTGCGGCTGCCCCGGCGGACGACGCTGATGGCGCTGCTGGCGGCGTTCGGGCTCGGACAGATCGCGGGGGCGCTGGCGCCGTCGTACGGGGTGCTGTTCGCCTCGCGGATCGTCAGCGCGCTCGCGTGCGCCGGGTTCTGGGCGGTGGGCGCCGCGGTGGCCGTATCGCTGGTGCCGGTGAACGCGCGGGCGAAGGCGATGGCGGTGATGGTCGGCGGACTGAGCATCGCGAACATCGCCGGGGTCCCCGCCGGGGCGCTGCTCGGGCAGCACGCGGGGTGGCGCGCCGCCTTCTGGGCAGTGGCCGGGCTGTCGGCGCTCGGGCTGGTCGGAGTTGTCGCGCTCGTACCGCGTACGGAGGTGCCGACCGGGGACGACCGGCCGCGGCTGCGGGCCGAGTTGCGCATCTACCGCGACCGGCAGGTGTGGCTGGCGCTGGCCGCCACCGCGCTGAGCGGTGGCGCGGTCTTCTGCCTGTTCTCCTACCTCGGGCCGCTGCTGACGGATGTGGCGGGGCTGGACGAGAGCTGGGTGCCGACCGTGCTCGCCCTGTTCGGGGTCGGCGCGCTGCTGGGTACGGTGCTCGGCGGGCGGATCGCGGACGCGCATCTGTTCGGCACGATGCTCGGGGGCATCAGCGCCTCGACGGTCGTGCTGAGCGCGCTGGCGCTGACCGCGCACAGCGCGGTCGCGGCCGTGACCTTGGCGCTGCTGCTCGGCTTCACCGCCTTCTTCACCGCGCCCGCGCTCAACGCCCGGATGTTCAACCTCGCGGGCGCCGCGCCCACGCTCGCGGGCGCGACGAACACCTCGGCCTTCAACATCGGCAACACGGTGGGCCCGTGGCTCGGCGGCCTCGTCATCGACCTGGGCTGGGGCTACCCGGCGGTCGCCTGGACGGGAGCGGCACTCGCCGGTACGGGCGTGGTGACGACGGCCGCCGCGATGCGGCTGCACCGGGCGGCCGGTGCTTCGCGCGTCATCGCCACATCGGCGGCACACTCCCCGGCGGATACGGAAGCGGCCCCCGACCCGTCACGCACAACGCACTGACCGGACGCGGCGACGCCGCCCGCGCGGGGCCCACACCTTGGCGCCGAAGTCCTGGGCTTGAGGCCCGCCATACCGCCCGAGGGGCGGCCGGTCGGCAAGGCGGGCCCCGGGCCCGCAGCGGTCAGTCCGCGTCCGCGGCCCGCTTGGGGCAGCGGAGGCCCGCGGCCTTCAGACCGCGTACCGCCCGCGACGCGGCCACCCTCA
>NZ_JAHLEM010000886.1 GCF_018883605.1 Streptomyces niphimycinicus
CGCGCGCAGCTCGGCGTCGCCGAGGTGGTGCGCGAGGACGGCGGTCGCGCCCCGCCGCAGCAGGGCGTGGATCCGCTCCCGCGGGCTGGGCGCGTCCGGCACCAGGCCCTCGTGGACGAGGGCCGGGCCGAGCTCCCCGGGCCACTCCCGCACCCGGGCCCGCGGATAGGTCCGCCGCAGCTCCGCCAGGGGGCCGATGGCCGCGATGCGGTCGCCGTCGACCGCGACGGCGGCCTCGTGCAGCGGCGCCGCGTCGTCGGGGGTGTGCCGGACGACGGGCGCCGCGTGGAGCGTGAGCATCAGGACGCCTGGATCACCGTCAGCTCGGGGTGGGCCGTGCCACCTTCGATCGCCGTCGAGGACAGATGCGAGACGACATGGTCGTCGACCGGGTCGTTCGCCGGGTCGTCGTGCACCACCAGGTGCTCGTACGTCGTCGCGCGCTGCGCGGGGACCCGGCCGGCGGCGCGGATGAGGTGGAGCAGCTCCATCCGGTTGGAGCGGTGGCGGGCGCCCGCCGAGGAGACCACGTTCTCCTCCAGCATCACCGAGCCGAGGTCGTCCGCCCCGTAGTGCAGGGCGAGCTGGCCGGCCTCCTTGCCCACGGTCAGCCAGGAACCCTGGATATGGGCGACGTTGTCGAAGAAGAGCCGCGCGATGGCGATCATCCGCAGGTACTCGAATACGGTCGCCTGCGTCTGGCCCTTCAGATGGTTGTTCTCGGGCTGGTAGGTGTACGGGATGAAGGCGCGGAAGCCGCCCGTACGGTCCTGTACATCGCGGATCATGCGGAGGTGCTCGATCCGCTCGGCGTTGGTCTCGCCGGTGCCCATCAGCATGGTGGAGGTGGACTCCACGCCGAGGTTATGGGCGATCTCCATGATCTCCAGCCAGCGCTCGCCCGACTCTTTCAGCGGTGCGATGGCCTTGCGCGGCCGCTCGGGCAGCAGCTCGGCGCCCGCGCCCGCGAAGGAGTCGAGACCGGCCGCGCGGATACGGCGGATGGCCTCCTCGGCCGAGACCCCCGAGATCCGCGCCATGTGCTCGACCTCGGACGCCCCCAGCGAGTGGATCACCAACTGCGGGAACGCCTTCTTGATGGCCGAGAAGTGCTTCTCGTAGTACTCCACGCCGTAGTCCGGGTGGTGGCCGCCCTGGAACATGATCTGCGTGCCGCCCAGCTCGACGGTCTCCGCGCAGCGCCGCAGGATGTCGTCGAGATCGCGGCTCCAGCCCTTCGCCGTGTCCTTCGGCGCGGCGTAGAAGGCGCAGAACTTGCACGCCGTGACGCAGACGTTGGTGTAGTTGATGTTCCGCTCGATGATGTACGTCGCGATGTGCTCGGTGCCCGCGTAGCGACGGCGCCGGACCGCGTCGGCGGCGGCCCCCAGCGCGTGCAGCGGAGCCGAACGGTAAAGGTCGAGCGCCTCTTGTGGGGTGATCCGACCCCCGTCGGCGGCGCGGTCGAGGACTACCTGCACCTCTGCGTTTGCGGTCACCGGGGCGTACCTTTCGGAGGTTTACGGGTGGACCGACCCAGCGTACGCCAGCACCTTTACGCCACTACGAGTACGTGTCGGGCACACCGGCCGCCGCCCGCCCCCGCTCATCGCAGCTTGCGCAGAGTGCCCGTGGGGTCACCCGCCTGGTCGTCCTTCGCCCGGTAGCTGAGCGTCCCGTCGCGGGTGAGGGTGAACTGCTCGTCCGTCGAGGCGTCGCTACACCCCTGCTGGGGCTCGGAGCCCTTCAGGCGCGCGTCCAGGTGGAGTTGTTTCGGGGCCGCCGAGACCAGCTTCCAGGTGCTGTCGCAGCGCAGCACCGACAGCTTGACCCGGCCGCTGGCGACGTCCTGCCCGGTGCGGCCCTGCCGGAAGGTGATGGTCAAGGTGCCCACCGGGATGCCCGAGTCGGAGGTCAGATCGCCCTGCCAGGTGCCGAGGAACGCCTTGGGTACGGCACCCTTCCCGGAGTCGTCGTGCGCTCCGTCTCCCGGGTTCCGTCCGGTGGCGGAGGG
>NZ_JAHLEM010000887.1 GCF_018883605.1 Streptomyces niphimycinicus
TGCCCGAGTCGGAGGTCAGATCGCCCTGCCAGGTGCCGAGGAACGCCTTGGGTACGGCACCCTTCCCGGAGTCGTCGTGCGCTCCGTCTCCCGGGTTCCGTCCGGTGGCGGAGGGGCGGGGGTCCGCGGCGCTCTGGTCGTTGTTGTCGCTGGAGCCGCCGGGCAGCACCTTGAAGAGCACGGCGGCGGTCGTCGCCACGGCCAGCGCGCCCGCGACGGACAGGACCAGCGTGCAGCTCAGCGCCTTGGGGCGCTTCTTACCGCCGACGGCGGCGGAGAGCGCGACACTGCGGCCGCCCGGTTTCGACGACGGCGGTGAGGGGATCGGAGGTCCCGGCTGGTCCTTCGGGGGCAGCCCGTTGGCGTACGACGGGTCGGGCGGGCCGAAGGCGCCCAGCAGGGGTGAGGCCGGAGCCGGGGTGGGCGGCGGGGTCGGTGAGTCCGCGGCGAGTGGGCGGGGGGTGGCAGGCTCGGCGGCGGGCGGCTCCGTGGCCGACGGCCCGGCCGAGGACGGCCCTACGGTGGGCAGCCCCATGGATGACGGCTCTATGGATGACGACCCTATGGCGGAGGGCCCTACGGCAGAGGGCCCTACGGCGGGCGGCTCGGCGACGCGCGGCGGGGCCACGGCCTCCGCCTCCAGGTCGAGCAGCTCCACCACCTGCCGGCTCACCCGCTCGACCAGCGCCCCCGGCAGCCAGCCCGGCCGGGCGAGCCCCGAGGCTCCGTCCTCAGGGGCGAGACGCCGCACGATCCGCTCGGGGGTGGGGCGGTCGGCCGGGTTCTTGGCAAGGCACGCGGCGACCAGATCGCGCAGGTCACCCGTCAGCTCGGGGCCGAGCCGGGGCTCGTCGTGCACCACCTTGTAGAGCAGCGCGGCCGAAGTGTCGCCCGGGAACGGCGGCTTGCCGGTCGCCGCGTACGCCAGCACCGCGCCGAGGGAGAAGACATCGGCCGCGCCCTCGACGCCCTCGCCCAGGATCTGCTCGGGCGCCATATAGCCGGGCGAGCCGATGGAGGCGCCGGTCGAGGTCAGCGACACCGTGCCCTCGGTGGCGCGGGCGATACCGAAGTCGATCAGACGCGGACCGTCGAGCGCGAGCAGCACATTGGACGGCTTGACATCGCGGTGGACCAGGCCGAGGGCGTGCACCGCGGCCAGTGCCTCGGCGAGCCCCGCGCCCAGGGCCCGCACCGCCGACTCGGGCAGCGGCCCCTCGTCGGATACCGCCTGGTTGAGCGGAGGGCCCGCCACATAACCGGTGGCCACCCACGGAATGTGCGCCTCCGGGTCGGCGTCCAGGACCGGCGCGGTAAAGGCGCCACCGACCCGGCGCGCGGCGTCGACCTCGCGCCGGAAACGGGCGCGGAACTCCTCGTCCAGCGCGAAATGGGCGTGCACAACCTTCACCGCCACCGTGCGCCCACCCGCGCTGCGGCCCACAAAGACCCGGCCCATCCCGCCCGAACCGAGCCGTCCGAGCAGCCGGTACGCGCCGATGACCTGCGGATCGTCCGCTCCCAGCGGATCCATCGCGTTGCCTCCCCCTCCATGCGCCGGTCCAGCTTAGGGGGTGTTCCCGCCATCCACGCTGGTCGGTGCGGTCCGGAAGGCCAGGTCGGCTCTCGGCTCGGGCCAGGTCGCGTCGGGGCAGGTCGGCTCAGGTCAGGTCAGGTCAGCAGATCGACCCGGACGTCCGCCGGGTATCCGGTCGTCGGACCCGTACGGCGGGCGAACTCCGCGATGCCCTGCAACTGCTCCGCGCCGAGGCTGAAGTCGAGGGTGGTGAAGTAGCGCTCCAGCACCGACGCGTCGAGCTGCTCCCAGCGCGCCGCCTGCTCGGCGACCTTGCCGACCTCTTCCAGGGAGAGGTTCCGCGACTCCAGGAACGCCTGGTGCACGCCCCGGACGATCTCCGGCTCCCGCTCCAGGTACTCGCGCCGGGCGGCCCATACCGCGAAGACAAAGGGGAGCCCGGTCCACTCCTTCCACATCTGCCCCAGGTCGTGGACCTGGAGGCCCAGCCTGGGTGCGTCGTGGAGATTGGCCCGCAGCGCGGCGTCGCCGATCAGCACCGCCGCCTCGGCCTCCTGCATCATCAGGCTGAGGTCGGGCGGACAGGTGTAGTAGTCGGGCGTGAGCCCGTACCGCTCGGCGAGCAGGAGCTGAGCCAGGCGTACGGAGGTGCGCGAGGCGGAACCGAGTGCGACGCGCGCCCCGTTGAGCTGCTCCAGCGGCACCTGCGAGACGATCACGCAGGACATCACGGGCCCGTCGCAGCCCACCGCGATGTCGGGGAGCGCGACAAGATCGTCCGCATTGCGCAGATACTCCACCAGGCTGATCGGGCCGATGTCGAGATCACCACTGACCAGCAGGTCGTTGAGGGCGTCGGGAGAAGCCTTGGTGAGCTCGAAATCCAGGAGCGAACCGGTCCTGGCGAGGCCCCAGTACAACGGCATGCAATTGAGGTACTGGATGTGCCCCACTTTTGGCCGGCTGCGCCGATGACCGACAAGGGGCCTGATGCTTTCGGAGGCGTCCTGGGTACTCCGCGAGGGGGAACTCGGTGAATTGTCCACGCATCGGAGGCTAGCCCCGCTCGGCCCCGGGAATGGTGCCGGGGTGGCCGGCCGTCCTTGCGCTGACCGATCGGCAAGCGCTCGACCTGCGATCTTATCCATCCTGGAAGCCAGGGAAACCCCTCGTTTTCGTGATCTTCGGCTCTTTCCTCGTGCACACGGAGCGTGCTAGGCTCGCCGCAAGTTGCAGTTTGGTTTCCTTGCAGTACAGAGCCTGCGGAGCATGTAACCGCGGGCTTTTGTAGTTTTCAGACTTCTTGCAGGTTCTGGAGCAGGGCAACCCTTTGGCCCAAGGAGGGCTTATGGCTACCGGAACCGTCAAGTGGTTCAACGCCGAGAAGGGCTTCGGCTTCATCGCCCAAGACGGCGGCGGCCCCGATGTCTTCGTTCACTACTCCGCGATCAACGCGACCGGCTTCCGTTCTCTTGAGGAGAACCAGGCCGTGACCTTCGACGTCACCCAGGGTCCGAAGGGCCCCCAGGCGGAGAACGTCAGCGCCGTCTGATCCAGCAGCACCACCTAAGGAGCCCTGCTCCCCGCCTGGCGGGAAGCGGGGCTCCTGCCTTTCCGCCTCTTCTCGGCCTTCTCCGCCTTCCTGGCCTTTTCCGTCTGTTCCGCCTGTTCCGGAGGCTCGCGGGGGGGGCGGTCAGTCCTCCAACAGCCGGAAGTCGGCGAAGTCGAAGCCCGGGGAGACCACACAGCTCACCAGGACCTCCTCGTCCGCCATCGGACGGGCCGCCTGCCAGGTGCCCGGCGGGACGACGAGCTGGGGGCGCTGGCCGGAGGCGATATCGGGGCCCAGGACCAGCTCCGTGGGGGCCGCCTCCGGGCCGTCGCCCGTGCCGCCCAGCCGGAGCCGCAGCGGGCCGCCGCTGTGCCACAGCCACAGTTCGGCCGAGCGCACCACATGCCAGCGGGACTCCTCACCGGGAGTCAGCAGGAAGTAGATCGCCGTGGCCGTCGCGCGCTCGCCCTCGTACCCCGGTGGCCGCACCGTGACATCGCTGCGCCAGGTCTCCCGGTACCAGCCGCCCTCCGGATGGGGCTCGAGACCGAGCCATTCGGCTGTCGCGGGCCGCCGGGTCGTGGTCATGTCCCTCACCGCTCTCACAGGTCCGTCCGGGCCGTCGAGGATAACCGTAAGGCGCTCACGCCGTCCTTAAGGTGCTCACGCCGTCCTCCTTAAGGTGCTCACGCCGTCCTCGTCCTTAAGGTGCTCACGCCGTGTAGGGGTCCAGCGACGCACCGCTGACGCAACGCCCCGATCGGGCTACGGTTTTGACCATGGGGCGCGGGCGGCGGACGGTGACGGTGCACCATGTGCGGGCCGCGCTGCGCGGTGCGCAGCGGCTCGGCCTCGACACCGTCCCCCTGCTGCAACGGGCCCGGATACCCCCGCTGTTGCTCACCGACGACCGCGCCCGCGTCTCCCCCGAGCAGTTCGCCCGGCTGGTGCGCGCCCTGCACCGGGCCACCGGGGACGAGTTCCTGGGGCTGGCGACCATCCGCAGCCGCCCCGGCACCTTCGCGATGATGTGCTACGCCTCGCTGGGCTGCCCCGACCTCGGCACGGCGGTGGAGCGCGGGGCCCGCTTCTACCGGCTCTTCCCCGGCGGGCCCAATCTGGCCCTGGAGCGCGGTGCGGCCCGCGGCCGGGAGGCGGTGTTCGCCCTGCGCGGCGGGCTGGGCCCGCATGCCGACGGCCTTACGGCGGCCGAGCACCACATCGTCGCCGAATGGCTGATGCTCATCTGGCACCGGCTCGCGGGCTGGCTGATCGGGCGGCGAATCCCGCTGCTGTGGGCCCAGTTCGCGTATCCCCCGCCGCCGTACGCCGACGACTACGAGCCGCTGTTCGGCTGCCCGCCCCGCTTCGGCGCACCGCGCACCGCGGCCGGGTTCGACCGCCGCTGGCTGACCGCTCCCGTCGTCCAGGACGAGTCCACGCTCCAGACGCTGCTGCGGCACGCGCCCGCCGGGCTGCTCAGCCGCCGCGCCTACGGGACGACCGTGGCCGAGCAGGTGCGGTACGCCCTCACCGGGGCGCTGCGGGCGCGCGGC
>NZ_JAHLEM010000888.1 GCF_018883605.1 Streptomyces niphimycinicus
CCGGTGGCGGGGCCGGGTGACCGGGTCGGGCAGTGGCGCCGAGCGGCCCGGCCAGGCAACGAGGCCGAGCAACCACACCGGGCCACCAGGGCGGCGGACGGGCCGGGCGACAGCGCCGGGCAACGAGGCCAGTCGACCGCCCCAGGGGACCCGCGGCGAGCGGATACGCCGGGCCACCGCGCCGGTGGGCAGGTTGGCCGGGCCGGGTTCCGGGGGTTGTTCTGGGCGGTGGAAAGGGCCGGATGACCTGGTCCCTGGGACCCTGCCGGGACCGGTCGGCCCTGTCGGTGGGGGCCCGGTCATGGTCCGCTGGAGATGGCACCGGGGGCATCCGGCAGACGCGGAGAAGCGGACGCCAGAGTTCCGTGCACCGCGCAATCAGGGCCCGCGAGAAGTGGGCGCCCCCGGCGCCACGCCTCGGGCCGGGCGCCTCCCAGCGGTGGCCGCGGCCATGGACAAGGGGTGCGTCGCCGCCGTGAGGGCACGCGTGCGGGGCCGCGGTCGGCATGCGGCGCCGCGTCGCGAGAGGCCGCCCATGGTCAGCCGTCGGCTGACGGACAGCGGCTGGCGGCCGGCGGCTCGTACGTCCCCGAGGCGGGCCGAGGTGCCGAGTGGGTCTGCCGGGAAGGAGGCAGCGATGGCGCGCCCCGTAACCGTCGGGCTGGACGGTTCCCCCGAGAGTCTGGCCGCCGCCGGATGGGCTGCCCATGAGGCCCGTTCGCGCGACGCGCCACTGCGGCTGGTGAACGCCTGGCCGGGACCCGATCAGAAGGATCTGACACCGGGCCGGGAGGCCGCCTGGCACTACTGGGCCGAGCGCGCCCTGGGTTCGGCCAGCGCCGAGCTGGACGCCGACCACCCCGACATGGCGATCCTCACCGATCAGATCCCCGGCCGGCCCGCGCCCGTCCTGCTGGCCGAGGCGGAGCGGGCCCAACTGCTGGTGGTGGGGTCCCGCTCGATCGGCGCGGTCGCCGGGTTCTTCCTCGGCTCCGTCGGTCTGGAGCTCGCCGCACGCGCCATGACCCCCGTGGTCCTGGTGCGGGCGGACACGCACGAGGGCCGGCAGGGCGATGTGGTGGTCGGGGTGGAGCCGGGCGAGCCGGGCGACGACATCCTGGAGTTCGCCTTCGACGCCGCGGCCCGCCGCGACGGTGTGCTGCGGGCCGTCTACGCCAGCCGGGTCCCCGCCATCCGGGGCGACGCCCCCTGGGTGGTGGACGTGGGGCTGAGCGACGCGCGCAAGGAGTCCGAGCACGCCCTGGGCGAGGTGCTGGCGCCGTGGCGGGACAAGTTCTCCGAGGTGCGGGTCTTCGAGGAGATCGCGTCGGACAGCCCGGCCCGGCAGCTCGTGGGCGTGGCGGCGGGGACGGCGCTGATGGTCGTGGGCCGTGGTCCGCGCCAGGTGGGGTTCGGCCCCCGACTGGGGCCGGTCACCCAGGCCGTGGCGCACCACGCCGCCTGCCCGGTCGCGATCGTGCCCCAGCGATGAGACAGGGACCTCGGGACGCTCGGCCACCTCGCCGCACGAGGCGCCCGCCCGGATGACATGCCATGCGACGCGGCGGCCGAGAACCGCGGCGGAAGCCCAAGGCGAACAACCGGAGGAGAACGCGAACAATCGGAAGGAGAGGGAAGCGGCCATGAAAGCACTCGTCTTCCACGGGCCGGAGCAGTGCTCCTGGCAGGAGGTGCCCGACCCCGAACTCGAGGCCACCACCGACGCGATCGTCCGGATCGACACCGCGACCATCTGCGGCACCGATCTGCACATTCTCCGCGGCGAGCTGCCGGAGGTCAGCCCCGGCCGGGTGCTCGGCCACGAGGGGGTCGGCGAGATCGTCGAGACCGGTGCCGACGTCCGCGGGGTCCGGCCCGGCGACCGGGTGCTGCTCTCCTGCATCTCGGCCTGCGGCCACTGCCGCTTCTGCCGGGAGCGCAACTACGGGCAGTGCCGTGACGGCGGGGGGTGGATCCTCGGGCGCATGGTCGACGGCACCCAGGCCGAGTATGTCCGGGTGCCCTTCGCCGATCTGTCCACGCATCCGCTGACGGGGCCGGTCGAGGGCCATGACGCCGTGCTGCTGGCGGATATCTTCCCCACCGCCTATGAGGTGGGCGTCCTCAACGGCCGGGTGGGGCCGGGCGATACGGTCGTGGTGGTGGGCGCCGGGCCGGTCGGGCTGGCCTCGGTCGCCACGGCGCAGTTCTTCTCCCCCGGCCGGATCATCTCCGTCGATCCGGACCCGGCCCGGCTGGACGCCGCCAAGCGGGTCGGCGCCGACGCGGTGGCGGATTCCGGCGAGGACCCGGAGCGGCTGGTCGACGATCTCACCGAGGGGCTCGGCGCCGATGTGGTGATCGAGGCCGTCGGGAGCCCGCGGAGCTTCGAGACCTGCACCCGGATGGTGCGGCCCGGCGGCCGGATCGCCAATGTCGGGGTGCACGCCCGGCCCGCCACGCTGCATCTCGAAGAGCTGTGGATCAAGAACGTGACGATCACCACCGGGCTGGTCGACACCTTCTCCACCCCCACTCTGCTCTCCCTGCTGGCCGCCGGGCGGCTGCCCGCGTCCACGCTGATCACTCATCTGTTCGAGCTGGACCAGATGGAGGAGGCGTACGACGTCTTCGCCCGCGCGGCCGACACCGGCGCGATCAAGATCGCGCTCGGCGAGGCCGCCCGGCCGCTGGTGGCCCGGGAGACGTGAGCAGGGCGGTGACGCGTATGGGAGCGCCGATCGTCGTCGGTGTCGACGGTTTCGCCGAGAGCCCGCCGGCCGCACACTGGGCGGCCCGTGAGGCGCTGCTGCGGGATCTGCGGCTGCGGCTGATCCATGCCTGGAACCCGCCGTCGCCCCAGGCCCCGACCCTCCCCCACGAGGACGACCTGCGCTACTGGGCGCAGCGTCTGCTGACCGACCTGGTGGGCGAGTTGCGGGACACCCATCCGGGGCTGCGGGTCTCGGCCGAGCTGGTGCCGCGCGAGACGGTGCCCGCTCTGCTGGACGCGGCCCGGGACGCCGAGATGCTGGTGCTCGGCTCGCGCGGCCGCGGCACCCCCGGCGGCTACCTCCTCGGATCGACCGGCCGCCATGTGCTGGCGCACGGGGAACGGCCGGTGATCATGGTGCACGCCGACGACCGGCCGCTGACCGCCGATGTGACCGTCGGGGTGTGTCTGCGGGGGACGAACGAGGAGACGCTGCGGTTCGCCTTCGACGCCGCCGCCCGGCGCGGCGGTGCGCTGCGCGCCGTGCACGCGGGCGCGGGCGCGGGCGTTCCGGGAAACGAGGAGTCGGGGGAGGCGAGAGCGGGGGACGCGCTGGACGCGGCGCTGCGCCCCTGGCGGGAGAAGTACCCCGGGGTGCCGGTGGCGGAGGCCCTCACCGCCGAGCGCCCGGCCCTCGGGGTGATGCACACCGCGCCGGGCTCCGGGCTGCTCGTGCTGGGCCGCGAGGAGACGGAGCCGGACCCCGTCCCCTGCCTGGGCTCGGTGATCCACGCGGCGGTGCACCACGCACCGTGTCCGGTGGCGGTCGTCCCGTGCGGCTGATGTCCGAAGGGAGCGGCTGATGTCCGAAGGGAGGCGAGAGTGACATGTCGGAGGCGATGACCACCGACCTCTACGAGGCGACGATGGCCCTGTCGTATCTGCGCGAGGGCATGACCGGCCCGGCCACCTTCGACCTCTACGTCCGCGGCCTGCCGCCCGAGCGGGGCTTCCTGGTCGCCGCGGGGCTGGAGCCGGCGCTGGACTTCCTGTCCGGCTTCCGTGTGGAGCACGAGGACGTGGCGGCGTTCGCCGCGGCGACGCACCGTCCGTACGAGGACCTCGAACCCCTGCTGGGGCTGGGCTTCGACGGCGAGGTGCGGGCGGTGCCCGAGGGGCGGATCGTCCTGGCCGGGGAGCCGCTGCTGGAGCTGACCGCGCCGCTGCCGCAGGCCCAGCTCGTCGAGACGTATCTGATGGGGCAACTGAGCCATCAGACCACCGTCGCCTCCAAGGCGGCCCGGTGTGTGCTGGCCGCGGAGGGGCGCCCGGTGGTGGACTTCTCGCTGCGCCGCACCCATGGCCCCTGGGCCGGGATGCAGTCGGCGCGGCTGAGCGCGATGACCGGGTTCACGGCGACCAGCAATGTGGCGGCGGCCGCCGCGTACGGGATCGAGGCGAGCGGGACGATGGCGCATGCGTACATCGAGGCGTTCCCGGACGAGGAGACCGCGTTCCGCGCGTTCGCCCGTACCCATCCCGGACCGGTCACCTTCCTGGTGGACACCTATGACACGGCGAGCGGAGTGGCCACCGCGGCGCGGGTGCTGAGCGAGCTGGAATCCGGGCCCGGCGGCGCGATCCGGCTGGACAGCGGCGACCTGGGCGAGCAGGCGGTGCGGGCGCGGGAGATCCTCGACGCGGCGGGGCTGCCCGAGGTGCGGATCGTGGTGAGCGGCGGGCTCGACGAGTACGCCGTGCAGGAGCTGGTCCACTCGGGCGCGCCGGTCGATGTCTTCGCCGTGGGCACCCGGATGGGGGTGTCGGCCGACGCCGCCGCCCTCGACACCGCGTACAAGCTGGTCGCCTACGACGGGACCCCGGTGATGAAACTGTCCTCGGCCAAGGCCACGGCCCCCGGGACCAAGCAGGTGTGGCGCCGCCCCGGCTACGCCGATGTGATCGGCGAGCGCGACGAGCTTCCGCCGCACGGCGGGGCGCCGCTGCTGGAGACCGTGATGCGGGAGGGCAGGCGCGCCGGAGCCCCCGACACCCTCGACCGCGCGCGGCGGCGGTTCGACACCGATCTCGCGGGGCTGCCACCGCACGCCCGGCGGATCCGCCACCCGGTCCCGCCCCGGCCGGCCACCTCCGCCGGACTGGCCCGGCTCGCGGGGCGGGTACGCCACCGGATCGAGCACCGGCTGGCGGCCGACAGCGAGGCGGGCGGAAGACAGGCAGCGTGACCCAAGGAGGATGCCGTGCCCCGGAGTGCGCACATTGTGAGCGATGTGATGACCCATACCGTCGTCGCCGTCGGCCGCGAAGCGCCGTTCAAGGAGATCGTCAGAACGCTGGAGCAGTGGCGGGTGAGCGCCCTGCCGGTGCTGGAGGGCGAGGGCCGGGTCATCGGCGTGGTCTCCGAGGCGGATCTGCTGCCCAAGGAGGAGTTCCGCGACAGCGATCCGGCACGGGTGGCGCAACTGCCCGACCTCCCTGGTATCGCCAAGGCGGGCGCGGTGACGGCGGATGAGCTGATGACGTCCCCCGCCATCACCGTCCACGCGAACGCGACGCTGGCCGAGGCCGCGCGGATCATGACCCATAAGCGGGTCAAACGGCTCCCGGTGGTGGACGGGGAGGGCCGTCTGGAGGGCATCGTCAGCCGCGCCGACCTGCTGAAGGTCTTTCTGCGGCCGGACGACGACATCGAGGAGGAGGTACGCCGCGAGGTGGTGGCCCACCTGTTCCCGGCCGCGGGGGAAACCGTCCGGGTGAGTGTGAACGAGGGCGTGGTCACCCTGACCGGCCGGGTCAAGGAGGCCGTCCTCATCCCGGCGGCGGCCCGCCTCATCCGAGCGATCGAGGGCGTGGTCGACTTCGACAACCAACTCACGGCGGCACCACATACGGCCCAGCGGCGGTAGGAGCGCTGTCCGGCGGCCCCTACCGGGCCGCCCCGCCCCGGGCCCGGCCCGGCGGACCCGCTCGATCAGCCACCACGGCCGCTGCCGGTCGGGACGCCCAAGGGCACCGATCGGTTGTCGGGTGCGGATTTCGTTTCGCGCCTTCGGCGCCGTTGAGCAGCGGGGCAGGGGCGGGGAGCGCGGGCCTCGCCGCCGGCCGCCGGGCCGGTGGGGGCAGGGCCGGTGGCGGCTTCCGTGCTCGGTGGCCGGACTCCGGTCCACGGGTCCGCGGGGTCCGGACCCCCATCCGAAAAATGCTTGATCTGACGCAAGCAGCGGAATGCTGAATGCAGTTTCTTCTCTCATGAGCCTGGTCCCGCTGACGCCCAGGAGGAGTGACAGCAGGACCAGTCCCCAAGAGCCCGCGCCCCGCTACGAGGCACGTGAACGGTGACCAGGAGTGGGGGCGCGGGGCGCGACCTCGATACGCAAGATCGCGTTCATGCGCCGCCACTTGTGATCGGACCACCGTGGAGCCTTCCGCGCGTGCTCTCTGGCCCATGCCCAGTCAGCAGCATCGCCGTCTGCCGCGGCCACAGGGGGCACGCACGCGCCGGATATCTCGACTGATGCCTGTTCCGCCCGACCATCCCGTTCCGGCCCTGCCGAAGGTGTGGGCAGGCCGGGGGATAACGGCGGTGTCCGGGTTGCTCTTCTCTCGCCGGTTATTGGGCACCCTCCAGGGCGTGTAGACCGATGATGTAAAGCGGGCGATCATGCGTGCCCCTCTCGTTCGTCTTCCGGTGCGCCCCGGATCAGGACGCCTGTCGCTGCCAGCCCTTCCTGGCAGCAGTCCCATTTGCGGTGGCTTTGAACCACCAAACCGCCCCGTGCGCCGCCTACGGCCGACCACACTCACCGCAAACGCGGGTGCGATCTGTCGAAACTTGTCTTCACTCACTCAAGGGCGCGCCTGCGGCGCGCCGGGCGGCCTGGCCGCCCCGCCGGGCTGCGGCGTGGCCGCCGGTCCC
>NZ_JAHLEM010000889.1 GCF_018883605.1 Streptomyces niphimycinicus
CCGCCGACGCCCGGCCCGGCGGACCCGACGCCGAACCCGACCGCGACCGCCCCGCCCGCCGCCGCATCCAGCACCTCGCCGACCGGCTCGCCACCCGGGCCCGGATGCGGCCCCGGGTGACCAGGCGCACCGCGCGGGCCGCAGGTGAACTCCTCGCCGGATACGAGACGTTCATCCCGGAGGCCGCCCATGTGCTGGTGAACGCCCTCGACCTGGACGCCCGCCCCGGCCCGCTGTCCGCCGGGCTCGCCCGCCTCGCCCGGCTGCACACCACCCGCCCCGCGCTCGCCGTCCACACCGCCGACGCCCTGCGCCGACGGCTGAACACCGCACTGCGGCCGGGCTCCGACGCCGGTCTGCTGCGCGCCGCGGGCCAGCTCGACGAGGACGGAGGCCACGCCTCCGGGCTGTTCGCCGCGACCCTCACCGAGGTGGGCGGGGCACGTACGGAATGGGCGGAGCCCTGGCGGGAACGGCTGCGCTCGCTGCGCGCACATCCGCACGCGGATGTGCGGGACGCGGCGCTGCGGCTGACGACGACGGTGGAGTGAGGCGGGTGTCGCCGGTGGAGTGAGGCGGGTGTCGCCGGTGGAGTGAGGCGGGTGTCGCCGGTGGAGTGAG
>NZ_JAHLEM010000089.1 GCF_018883605.1 Streptomyces niphimycinicus
AGTTGCACCTGCTCGTCGTCAGCACGGCAGACCGTGACCACACCCGTCCAGTTCTCCGGAGCCGGGAGGCCGGCAGGCGCCGCCGCCGGATCGGCCAACAACGCCGTCACCGATCGGCCCACCATCTCCCCTGCCGAATATCCCAGAAGACGCTCGGCCTCCACAGACCACCCGGTGATCGTGCCGTCAGCATCCAGCGCAACAGCGGCAGCGCCTTCGAATTCGGATGGCACGGTTGCTTCCGGTGGAACCAGGTGGACTCCGCCGTCAGGAGCAGAGCGGCGCGAATGCCCGAAGACTCGTGATTCCATGCCTCGACCCTTCGTCCCGAACAATTATTCCACCGCCAGTACGTCATCGCGCCCTACGGCCAGAGAGGTCTCCACTGGGGCATCGTTCACTGTCGGTGACAGCCGCGCCCGGATGCGCAACAGTCAGCAAGTCGGCCCCGGCCGGCCGGTCAGGCACCGGGCTGCCTGCGGCGTCAGCGCCCGCAGGCAGCCCACCTCCGAACTCACTCATGGTGACCGGCGAGCACACGCTGTGCTCCTACTCACGCTTACGAAGGACCATCCCCCGAAGCCGATGAGCGGATTTCACCCGGTGGATCGAGGCTCATTCGTCGGGCCCGTGGCCGGAGGTCCGCGGGCTCACCCGGTAGAGCACGGTGCCGCCGGCCGGAACGGTGGCGCCGATGGTGCCGTCGGTGCTGACGTGGCTGGTGTGCGCCCACAGGTCGTTGAGGTTGTAGCCGGCGCTGCTCGTCGGGAGGCCGGCGGCCGCCGCGGTGGTGGAGATGACGGCCTGGGAGGAGGTTTCGTTGAACAGGGCCACGGCGACATCGCCGTTGGCCAGGGGGCGACGCAGCACGTTCAGGCCGTTCTCGGTGGTGACCGCCGTGCCCTGTTCGCCACGGCTGTCCTGATTGACGGCGATGACATCCTTGTTGAGGTAGACGCTCAGGTCCTGGTCGCTGATGGGGAAGCCGGAACTGCCGGCGGCCGCGGGGGTACGCAGGTCGGCACCCGAGATCAGCGGGGCCGCGAGCACGGCGGCGACCGAGAGCTCGGACTTCTCCTGGTCATAGGTCAGGCGCTTGTTCGGGTCGTTGGAACCCGACGCAAAAGCGTAGTTTCCGGTCCCCAGCATGTCGATGTCGTTCCATCCGCCGGGACCGGCCCACTTCGCCTTGTCCAGGTCGGTGTGGATGAGTCGTTTGAGGCCGTCGAAGGAGGCGTCCCGGTCCCCGTCGATGCGCCACATGTTGGCCACGCTCTTGCCCCATTCCCAGGGAGACTCGCCTTGGGCCGCGGGCTGGAGCGAGAGGCTGAGGACGATCGGACGGCCGGTTCGCCCGAGGGCGTCGCGCATGGTGCTGTCCCGGGTTTCCAGCGGCAGCTTTTCGTCGCCGGGCCGCTGATTGGGGTCGCTGGCGGTGCAGTTGTCGTATTTGAGGAAGTCCACGCCCCACGAGGCGAAGGTGTCGGCGTCCTTCTGCTCATAACCAAGACTTCCGGGGAAGCCCTGACACGTGTGGTACGTCGGGCTCTCGTAGACGCCGAACTTCAGGCCCTTGCCATGTACGTACGCGGCGAGGTCGGCCAGGCCGTGGGGGTACTTGGCCGCATCGGGGACGAGGCGCCCTTCGGAGTCGCGGGACCGTTCCATCCAGCAGTCGTCGATGGTGAGGTACTGGTAGCCGGCGTCGCGCATGCCACTGGATGCCATGAAGTCGGCGGTGTCCTTGACGATTTGCTCGGTTGCGTTGCAGCCGAAGGTGTTCCAGCTATTCCAGCCCATCGGTGGGGTGAGGGCCAGGCCGTTGCCCAGGGCCTGGGCGGGGCCTGCGGTGAGCAGGGGCACGCCGAGCGGGGGCAGCAGGAGGGATACGGCGAACAGCAGACGGGAGAGCACACGCATGGATGCCTCCGGTAGGGAGTGGGGGGGTTGGGGGTGGGTGGATCCCGGCGGGCGAGCCGGGGACCCGGGTGCGTTCGATCGACGGGAGCAGCACGGTCTGGAGGACCGCTCTGCTGCGGACCTCGGCTCTGGGCGCAGCAGGGTGACCTGCCCACCTCGGTCCGGATGGTTGGGTCGGTGGAGTAGTCGGTGCGGCGAATCCGATATCTGACGCGGTGCGCAGGCGAGGGAACCAAAAGCAACATAAACAGTCAATGCCAGGAGCAATACACCGCACTGTTCCAGCCAGTTCAAACAAGATCAAACGGATCTCAACGTCTGCGCTGCCCGCGGCGACCCTCTCCGCGCGCTCGGGAGGGGGTGCCACTATGTCCTTCGTCAAGCGAGGCGAGGACCGCAGGGTTCGCAGAAGGTGCCGTCGCGGAGCATGGCGAACAGCACGCTGATGCGGTGGCGGGCGAGGCGGAGGAGGGCCTGGGTGTGGGCAGCGGGCGGCTTCTGCGCCGCCACGACCTGCGGCATACGGGGCTGACCTGGATGGCCGACGCCGGAATCCCCTTGCGTGTGCTACGCGTCATCGCCGGACATGGTTCGCCGATGACCACTCAGCGGTATCTCCACCTCGATCTGCGGGCGATCACACAGACGGCCCTCAGCGCCCTGGGTGCGGACATCCTCATGCCAGCGACAACAGCCGACGCAGAGCGTACGGGCTGCCCCCGCTGCGCTGGTGCAGCGCCAGCGTCGCCTCGGCGTCGACGTCGGCGTCGACGTGAGTGGCCACCAGGGCGGCGACCGCCTGCTCGGACAGGCCGCCCAGCCGCAGGGTCAACGTCCGGGCGCTGCCCAGCAGATGGTCCAGCGCCGTCCGCGGTGTGCTCTCGGCCGCCGGGCGCGGGTCGGCGCTGGCCACCAGGACGCCCAGTGGCACCTCGGGCAACCGGCACGTGAGCAGGTGCAGCAGGTTCAGGGAGGAGTAGTCGGCCGACTGTAGATCGTCCAGTACCAGCAGGAACGGCTTCTGCCGGGCCAGCGGTACGAGGATGGCGCACACGGCGTCCTCGACGAGGAAGGGCGCCTGGAGCGGCGGTTGGACGTCCTCCGCCGCGTCTGACGGCACGTCGGACAGGAGGCCGCCGAGCAGACGGCTGTACCGTGCGCTGACCGTACGGAAGGCCTCGGGGCGTGTGTGGGAGAGCTGCCGCAGTATCCGGGCCCACACCCCGTACGCCGGACCGTCCTTCCCGCGGCAGGAGACGCCGATCACTTCGTGCCCGGCCTCCCGCGCCCCCCGCGTGACTTCCATCGTCAACTCGGTCTTGCCGATCCCGGATTGACCCGTCACCGCGGCCAGACCGCCCTCGCCGGAGAGGGCCGCGTCCGCCCAGGCGCCGAGCACGGCCAGCTCATAGGTGCGGCCGACAAATGGCAACGATGTCAGGGTGTGGGGAACCCCGGCACCATGCGGAACCCCGGCACTGTGCAGAACCCCGGCACCGTGCGGGACACCGGCAGTGTGCGGGACACCGGCACCGTGCGGGACGCCGGCACTGTGCGGAACCGCAGCCCCGGCGCCCGGCTCCGCCCGTTCATGGGAGAGAGCCGACCGGGCCGTCCGCGCGTCGCACGTCACCACGTCCTCGTGGCCGCCAGCCGTGGGGTGTTCGGCCTGCGGTGGGGCCGCCGCGTCAGCCCGGTCCTCGCCCGCCGTCACCTCCACGCGCGTGGCGGCACGGTCGCCGAACGGCAGCTCATGCCGCAGTATGGCGGCGTGGATCCGCTGGAGTTCGACGCCGGCGTCCACACCCAGCTCCTCCGCCAGGTGCGCACGCGTCCGCTCGAACAGCCGCAGCGCGTCGGCCTGCCGGCCCAGCCGGTACAGACCGGTCATCAGATACGCGATCAGGCATTCGCGCGTCGGGTGCCGCTGGGCCTCCGGATGGAGCCGCGCCACGACGGCGTCGTTCTCCCCGAGCGCGAGAGACGCCTCGGCGTGCAACTCCACGGCGGTCAACCGCGCCTGCTCCAGCCGGGCGCTCTCCTCGGCCATCGGCGCGTAGTCGACGAGCTCCAGGTAGGGGGTGCCCCGCCACAATGCCAGGGCGGCGCTGAGCCGGTCCTGCGCCACCCGGTGGTCCTGGGCCGCCATGTCGCGCCGTGCCTGGATCACCAACCGCTCGAACTGGTGGGCGTCGACCTGGTCCGGATCGAGGGCGAGGACGTAGCCGGGCGCCTGGTGGCGCACCAGCATCGACGGGCCTCCCGGCCTCGCGCCGAAGCTGAGCGCACGACGCAGATGGCAGATGTAGGTGTGCAGGGCGGCCGTTGGGCGCCGGGGCGGGCGGTCACCCCACAACTCCTCGATGAGCTGAGGGACGGGGACGACCTGGTTCAGCCGCACCATCAGGAGTCCCAGCAGCGCCCGATGGCGCGGAGCGCCTAACGACAGTTCCCGCGTCCCGTGTAAGGCGACCATCGTCCCGAAGACCCGCATCCTCAAGCCCTGGGCGGAACGCGCACGTCGCTGATCACTCATAACTCTCCCGCCGTGCTGTGTCGTTACGGTGGTTTGTTACCCTGCCCGCCAGGTCCGTATCCGCTCGCCCCACGTCCTTGGCCGTCATTTGGCGATCAGCATCAGGGACCCGACGGACCGTCAGACCGGCAGGATATGGTCACACTTGTCTTGTTCTGTCTCGGTTTGGATATCTCCGTATGCCCCCTGCCCATGGGCTCACATCCACACGCACGTCATTGCCCGGCTACGGGGGGTTCCTGACCGGCTGGAGCGCCACCGCGTTCGGCAGCGGTCTGGTGCTGCCCCTCATCGTGGCCTACCTGCGGGAGACACTCGGCGTGTCCACCTCGGGCGTCTCCCTCTACTTCGCGCTGTTCGCGCTCTCCGGGCTCGTGGTCAATCCGTTCGCCGCCTGGATCGGCCGCGTGCGGGGCCCCGGCCCGACCGCGGTCGCCGCCACCGTCCTCCAGGCCGCGGGCGCCACCTGGCTCACGACGGCGGACTCGATGGCGGCCACGGTGCCCGCCGCCTGCCTGTCCGGTGCGGGCACGGGCATCTACTATGCGGTCCAGACCCCGTTACTGACCAGGGCGTTCGGCGACGCGGCGTTCAGCCGTGTACTGTCCGGCCAACACCGCGCGTCCGCACTGATGATGACGGTTGGTTCGCTGCTGGGCGGCCAGGCCGTCCAGCGGCTCGGCGACGACGGCTACAGCGTGTGCCTGGCGGCCAACGCCATCAGCTACCTGGTGTACGGGGTGATGCTGGTCCGCCTCAGGCGGACACACGTGGAGCCACGGGGCACGGTGTCCAGCGCCACCGACACCGAGGCCGCCGCCACGCCGGGCAGGCGCTCCGCCGCCCTGCGCGATCCCGTGTTCCTGCGTCTGCTGGTGCTCCAGTCGGCCCTCGTGATCTTCGGACTCGGCCAGTTCGAGTCCGTGGTGCCCGCCGTACTGCGCGACGCGCACCTCTCGGTGGTGGCGATCAGCGTCGTCATCGCGTGCAACACCGCCGGAATCATCGTCTTTCAGGGGCTCGCCCTGCGCGTCGTCGAACGCCTCGGCTACACGAGTGCCCTGTCGGTGGCGATCGTGGCCTGGATGGCGGCGCTGGCCTTCCTGGCGGGCGCCCTGCTGGTCCCCGTGCCGCGTGGACGACTGCTGCTGGGAGTCCTGTTCGGCCTCGTGTTCTCCATCGGGCAGTGCCTCATCGCCCCCAGCGTCCAGCCGCTCGTCACCCGGACCGCTCCGCCGGGCGCGGTGGAGGGCTATGCCGCCGCCACCTCGCTCGCGCACGGCCTCGGCATGTTCGTCGCGCCCTTGGTGCTGCTTCCCGTCGTGGAGAGCGGCGGGAGGGGGAGCTATCTCTCCGTCCAACTCCTCGGCTACTGCCTGGCCTTGTACGTCCTGTGGTCATTCCGCACCCGGAGGACCACCCCGCGCGAGGACACCGTTCAGCCCGCCGGCAAGGCGTGGGCGTCGCGGTGACCCAAGGCCCGTCATGTGCGCCGAAGCGGGCGTTCAGCGGGGCGTGGTCCGCACAGGTCCCCGTGGAGCGGAGACGGAGGTCTCGGACCGTCAACCTGCCCTGTACGTATGGCTCAGGGCCGGTCTGACCCGGGCCGTGCCGACCCGCCGCACCGCCCGCCGGGGCAGCAGGTGCACGCCGAGGCGGAGGACGAGTGCCGCGTACGGCTCTGTCTCGCCGGATACCAGGTGCGCCGGTAGCGGTCGCCGGCTGCCGCACCACGATCCCGTACGGGCCCATGGCCCGGCCCCGAACCGGCGCATGGGCGCTTTCACTTGTGCCAGTCGTTGGCCCGCACCGGCCGTACGGTGATGCGGTGCGGTCGCTCGTTGCGGAGCAGAAGGCGGTAGAGGGTCCGTTTGATGTCCGCGGCCAGCGCCGCACTCGGGTGGTCCACGTACACGTCGAGCTCGTAGCGGTGCTGGCCGTTCTCCGCGTGCACCCGGCTCGTGGACCGGCGCACGCCCGGGATGGCCTCGGCGGCGGCGCGGACCGAAGGGAGCCAGACCTTCTCGCCGTTGACGATGACGGAGTCGGAGAGCCTGCCCTGGATGTAGTGGTATCCGTCCTCGTCGATGGTGAAGAGGTCGCCGGTGGCGATGGTCCCCGGTCCGACCAGCGGACTGCTCTGGTCGTCCGGCACCCTGCGGCGGAGCACCGTGCTGGATTCCACCAGGAGTTCCTGGGAGCCGTCGGCGAGACCGGACGGCCGCAGCCGCGTACGGACTCCGTGCAGCGGGAGGCCGCTGGACGCGTACCGGTGGGGCGGCTCGCGGTGCGCCGCCAGAGTGGTGACCCGCGGGCCGGCCTCGGTGAGGCCGTACGTGAGGTAGAGCTCGACTCCGGGCCTGGACGCCAGCAGCCTCTGCACCTGGGCCGGTGGCAGTCGGTCTCCGCCCACGGTCAGGGTGCGCAGTGTGCCCGGCAGGGCAAGGTCCTGCTCGATGAACCGTGCGACCGCGGCCGGGGTCAGTGACGAGAGGGTGACCTGGTGGGTGCGCAGCGCCTCGACGTAGGTCCGCGGAGTGAACGGCGGACCCGTGATGACGAGGCGTGAGCCGCGGATCAGCGCGGCGAGGGCCTGCGCCACGAGAGCGTACGAGTAGTGCAGCGGAAGGTTGAGCAGCACCGTGTCGCCCTCCCGCTGGCCGACGGCGCTCGCGTGCCGTGCCGCGTTCTCCAGCAGCGAGTCGAAGGCGTGCAGGCACCCACTGGCGATACCGGAGGTGCCCGAGGTCATCAGGATGACCTCACCACGGGAGTGGTGCCGCCGTTCGCTCCACGGCAGGAGCAGCAGATCGGCGTCCCCGAACGGGCGTGGGGGCGCCGCATCGTAGCGCCGCGCGTCAACTCTCGGCGCGATCAGGGCACTTGCGCCGAGCCGGCGGGCCACTTCGGTGATCCGGGCGGAACTCGACGCCGGTGCCAGGGGAACGGGCACGCCACCGTGGAGGAGCACCGCGAAGAAGGCCGTCAGGAGGGACCTACCGTTGGGCATGGCGATCAGGACGGGGTCCCCCGCGCCCACGACCGTCCCGGCGAGGTCGTCGAGCGCGGCCGCCAGAGGTCGGGGCGGGCCGTGCCCGTGCACGTCCACCGCGCTGCCGAGGAACGTCTCGATCACGTCCGCGTCCGGAAGGGAGTCCGTCGGCATGGCGCTCACTCCCGGCCTGCCGTGGCACGGCCCGCATCCCCGGCGTGTGCGACGCCGACCGCGGGTGCCAGCACGCCACAGCGCACCGAGTGCCCCTGTCCCTGGTGCACCTGGTGGGCGCAGAGCACCACGTAGGGGGCGGCACCGGAGCGCAGCCACGAACGGGCGACCGTACGCGCGGCGGGCAGACCGTCCTCGGGCGTCATCGAGAACGTCAGGGACGATCCCTTGAAGCCGTGCAGCAGGCAGAGCAGACTCCCCGCGCTGCCCGGGCTCGCGCCCGCGAAGCGCAGCGGGGACACGCGTGAGGCGGGAAACGAACGCGCCACCGCGTCCATGGTGTGCAGTGTGCAGTGCGCGCTCACCAGGATCACGGCGACGTCTTGGCGGCAGGCCAGGACATCGGCGGCGCACTCCGACAGCGCGTTCTCGACCGCGTCCGCGACCAGCCAGGCCAGCGGGTCGGCGTACAGGGACGGGATCCGGCTGCGGACAGCCGTCAACTGCTCCCGGGAAGCGTCCCCGTGGCCCACGACGGCGACGTCCGCCGTGTCCGGCGGACAGATGGCGTACGGCCCGGAGGCCGGGAAGGCGTTCATGGTGCCCCCTCAAAGGCCAGGCAGGTGTTGAAGCCGCCGAATCCGAGGGTCACGCTCAGCCCGAGTCGGCCGGTGAACGCGGCGGGCCGGCTTTTCGGCACCGGCAGCGGAAAGTCCGGACGGAGCGTGGTGAGGCCGTGGACCGGTGGCACCGTGCGGTCACGGAGAGCCAGCAGCACGGTGATGGCCTCGATCGCACCGGTCGCCCCGAGAGTGTGGCCGAACGCCCCCTTGGTGGCGAACACCGTGGGGGCACCCGGCGCCTGGCCGCCGGTGCCGAACAGCCTTGTGTAACTGACGGATTCGACCGCGTCATTGGCGGGAGTGCCGGAGCCGTGGGCGTTGACCACGTTCACGTCCGCCGCACCACGGGCCGCGCCGCGCAGCGCCTTGCTGACAGCCCGTACGACGCTGTCGCCGGTCGCGTCGGGGGCCGCGGGGCTCACCGCGTCATTGGCCGAGCCGGTGCCGACGAGGAAACCGTGCGCCCGAGCCCCGCGCGTACGGGCCGACCGGCCGGATTCCAGGACGAGGAACGCCGCGCCCTCCCCCAGGATCGTGCCGTCGTTGTCGGCGTCGAAGGCGCGGAGCGAGGTGGGCGACATGGTGCCGAGCGCCGAGTGCCCGAGTCTCTTGGCCGGGGTGAGGACGTCCGCTCCTCCGCAGACGCAGAGGTCCTCCGCACCGCTGCGGATGAGCTCCGCGCCGACCAGGAGGCTGTCGGAGCCGGAGGAGCAGGCGGTCGTCACCGAGAGCGGGGCCTTCGCGATGCCCAGTGCCCGTACGGCATCGGCGGCCCAGCGGTCGAGGGCCGGTACCCCGACCGTGTCCAGGTGCGGTCCATAGCTGGTGCCCAGCACGGGCCGCAGGCGCGCGTCGGTGAGTTCGAGTCCGGCGTCGCGCACCGCGGCGGCCAGGGTGTCCCGGGTGAGGAGGTGCTGGCGTTCGACCGGGGTCATGGACAGCGGAAGGTCGCGGACGACCGCGGCGTCGCCGTTGCGCAACCGGTGCTCGGAGGGGACCGCGTCGACACCGGTACGGCCGTGCAGCAGAGCGCTCCAGACCTCCTCCAGCCCGCATCCGAGCGCGGTCGCCCACCCCATGCCCGTGACCCACACCTCCGCGTCCTCCCGCGCCGACGCGGGAGTTGACGTCGGTGCCGGACGTGAGCTGGACGTCACCACAACTGCTCGCCCACGTCCGCGATCTTGGACCGCACCAGCGTGCCCTTGAACGCCGCGACGAGGTGGTCGTCCACGGTCGCCCTACAGGAGAAGCTGAAGGTGTTGCCCCTGAGGCGGTCACTCCGCACATCGAAGATCACGCGGTCGCCCGGGACCACGACGCGGGTGAAGCGCGCCTTCACCGAGCCGATGAGGGTGATCTCGTCGTCGGTGAGGCGGGAGGTGCTGAGCTGGTAGAGGATGATGCCCGACTGGGCGAACGCCTGGGTCAGATGGCTGGCGGGGAAGACGGCCCGGTCCGGGAAGTGTCCCGCGATCACGTCCATGGTCCCGGAGACCGACAGGCTGCTGCGGAGCCGGACCCCGGGCTCGTAGTCGAGGATCCGGTCCAGATACACCATCGGGTGGCGGTGGCGAAGCCAGCTCTTGAGCTCCGTGAAGCCCATGGTCCGCTTCGCCGTCGGCTTTGTCGTCTGGGCGGAATCAACCCTCTGCACGGACAGTGCACTCCTTCAGTGTGGTTCTGACGTTTTCGGGGAGCAGGGAGGGTGCTCCGGTCGAGCGGTCCACCGCGCCGAGCAGCAGGCTCCCGGACGCGCACCGCGGCACGTCGCCGGGGTTCTCCCGCGAGATCTCCCCGGAGACCTGGACGCGCGCGGGCCCGACGCGTTCGACACGGGCTCTGACGCGGACGTGGTCCAGGAAGCGGGCCGGTGCGTGGTAGAGCATGCGCAGTTCCACGACGGCCAGTTCGAGGTTGGCGCGAGCCAGGGCGTCGAGCCCGGCGCCGAGGCGATCCAGATTCTCCAGCACGGCGGTTTCGAGCCAGGAGGAGTATCGGGAGAAGTGCACGACACCGGACGCGTCGGTGTCGACGTGCTCCACGCGTCGACGGACCTCCGCCCATTTCCGCGGTACGGGTTCTGCGGCGGTCACGCGGATACCTCGAGAAAGGAGCGGGAGCCGGCCGCCAGACGCTCCACGATCGCGTCCGCGTCCGCGAGGGTGGAGATGATGGGAGGGGCGACCCGCATGGTCGGGAAGATGTAGCGCAGGCCGCCCGAACGCCGACCCGCGCCGCCCATGAATTCGACGAACACGCCGCTGCGGATCATCGTCTCGCGGAATTCGCCCAATCGGTCGGCCACGCGTTGCGTCAGCTCGACGCCGTGCATGACGCCGGATCCTCGGCTCTCCGTGTAGAGCTCCGGGAAGACGGTGACGAGTTCCTCGTCCAGCCGCTTGGCCACGTGTTCGCCCAGGCCCCGTGACTTCTCCACCATTCCCTCGGCCTGGATGTGTTCGAGGCCGGCCCGGATCACCGCGCAGGTGAGGGGGCGAAGGTCCGAGGTGGAAATGGCGCCGGTGGCCCGTACGGTCAGGTTTCGGCGGGCGATGACCATGGACGTGGACAGCACGCCCATGCCGAGGCTCTTGCCCACCACGGAGACATCGGTCGGAATCGGCCCGTTCTCGTCGGCCATGCCGAAGAACTGGCCCGTCTTGGCGAAGGTGAGGACCTCGTCCGCCACGAGGAGGGCCCCGCTGTCCGTGCACAACCGGGCGACTTCGCGCAGATAGCCGGCGGGCGGCACGATGATTCCGGCGTCGCCCTGAACGGGTTCGATCACCACCGCGAGTACGCGGTCACCGTGGCGGGCGAAGAATTCGCGGGCCGCGTCGAACTGCCCGAACGGGATGTGCCGGACGGTGAAGCCGTACGGCTCCGGTGCCACGGAGGGCAGTCCGATCCGGTAGTGCCTCTTGTTCAGCAGCGGGAGCAACCCACCGGTCCAGCCGTGCCACGCCCCCTCGAAGGCGAGAACGATGTCCCGGTGTCCCCGCCCTTCCGCGGGCCGTAGGCGACGGTGGTCGAAGCGGGATTCCAGCGCCAGCCGCAGCGCCATCTCCATTCCCTCCGACCCGGAATTGCGACCGGCGACGTGGTACTCTCCGGCCGGAAACTGCTCGGCCCACAACCCGTCCTCGCGGAAGAGGAGTTCGAGCAGTTTCGAGCGTTCCCACGAGTGGATCTCGTCGGTGACATAGCCCGCCTCCTGCACGGCGCGGGAGAGAGCCGCGCCGACCACCGGTGAGCCGGCCCCCAGACACGCGCTGGCATAACCACCGCTCGCATCGAGGACGTTCAGCTCCCGCCCCCGGTCGGCACCGCTCAGCTCCACAAAGCGGTGAGTCAGCCCCTTGGCGCCGAGGCTGCCGAACGGAAGCCGCGTTCCGTACTGGTCCATGTGCATCGTGCGGTCGAACCAGGACTCGATCGTTTCGCTGTCATGTCCGTGAGTCATATCAGGCAGCTCGCTTCGCGGGAGGTCCTCTGCGGACGCCATAGGCTCAGGTCGTTTCGAGCTGGGTCTCACGCAGGCGGAGAACCAGGTCGGAGATGGATCGGATACTGGTGAAGTTCTCGGGAGTGAAGTCGTCCTCGGAGATCTCGATGTCGAACTGCTGCTCGCAGATGACACGCAACTCGAGGAAGCCGAGTGAGTCGAGTGCCAGTACGTTCCGCAGGCCGTCGTCGACTCCTATCTCGGATTCGGGGATCTCGCAGAACAAGTCGTTCACGATGATCGACCTGATGGCAGCCTGAATTTCCTTCATCGCGCACTCCCTTCGTAGGTCACACATAGGGCCCCTGGACGGTCAGGGCGCGTTCGGCCTCGGTGAGGCGTTCGTGGACCTGATCGGCGTGGGTGCCCTCCGCGATCACCCACCCGGCCCGGCCGAAAAAGTCCTCGGGCGGAGGCTCCACCACGGCGCCGCGTGCGGGCAGTTCACCGACCTCGTGGAGCCACGGCTGTGCCCTCAACTCCGGTGCCTCGGCCAGCCCTTCGAAGCGCTGCCGGCGGGCGGGGTAGAGGAACTTGATGCCGGCGGCGCGGCCCGGAGCGGGCTCGGCGCGCAGCGGGCGCCCGAGAGCCGCGTCCGCCAGCAGGCCGCCAACGCTCAGACCGGTGCCGAGGTGGGCGATCACGGAGGCCAGGTCCCCGGCGGGGCGCCCGTTGATCTCCATGACGCGGGGGCCGTGGGGCGTCAGCACGACGTCCAGGTTGGCGATCGTGCGGTCGATGCCGGCGGCCAGGACGGCGTCCCGGGCCAGGGCGAGGCCGGCGGCGTACTCCGCTGCCGGGAGCGCGCCCTCGCCCATGATGTGCCCGGTGTCGATCGGGTACGGGTCGCGCGCCATGTACTTCCGGCCGCAGTAGACGACCTCGGCCGTTCCCCCGCTGCTCCAGACGTCGACCAGGAACTCGGTCCCCGTCACGCACTCCTCGACGAGGACGCCGTCGCTGGCCAGGTCCATCTTGTCGACTCCCGCGGCCAGTTCGAAGAACCGGGTGAAGTCCGCCGGGTCGGCGACGCGGCCAACACCGAGGCTTCCGGACAGGCCGCGCGGCTTGACCACGACGGGGTAGCCGATGTCGGCGGCGGCCCGCAGCCCCTCGTGGACGTCGTGTACGAGGACGGACGCGGTGGGCGACAGACCCGTGCGGTTGAGCAGCTCGCGCTGCCGGTGCTTGTCCCTGCTGATCCGCGCCGCCTCGACGGGCAGGCCGGGCAGCCCGAGCGTCGCGGCGAGTTCGGCCGCCAGGAGGATTTCCGACTCGTTGTAGGCGACGACGGCCCGCACGTCGTGGTCCCGGCACAGCCGGCGGGCCTGCTCCACGGGGAACGGCGTGTCCCGGGGGTCGTACGCCTCCGCGCCCTTGAGCCAGGGCTTCTGCCAGGTCGGTGCCACGGTGTCGAGGAGGACCACGTCAGCGGCGGCGGCCAGATGGGACAGCAGGTGTCCCTGACGGAGGCGGGAACCGGATCCGACCAGAAGGAGGGTGGACGAGGTCGCGGATGGTTCGGACGGAGGCAGCTTCAAGGCGCGAACTCCTTGCCGAGGGCGGGACGGTGTCCGGGCGTTTCCACGGTGAAATATGTCTCGATGACGTCGCGTGCGGCCGAGGATCCCCCACACCTCAAAGGAATAAGCGACGATGGGATTCAGGGCCAGGGAAACAGATTCCGTCGCCATGGTCGATACGGCGTGGTCGATCCGTGCGTGGTGCCAGTCCCGGAAGTCTCCACCACGCTCCTTGCGGTTGTCTTGTCCGCGGGCTTGTCCAACTCCTTACGGGGCTCTTGCGGCCGGCTTGATTCCCGCGGCCGCTGCTGTTCGACCGGCCGATCAGGTAAACGCCGGGAAGCTGACTGCGCGATCCCTACAAGGAGTTGAACAAGGAGTTGGACAAGGCGGTGAACAAGGCGTTGGACAAGCCCACGGACAAGACGGCCGTAAGGCGCGTCGGGGAGACTTCAGGAATTCAGCGCGACGCTGTGTGCCGCGGAAGTGATGGTGTGAGGGGAATGGCGAATGAGGGCGTTCACCGACCGTTGGGTCGAGAAGTTCTCCACCACCTACTCGGACGAACCGCGGCTCGGCGCTTCTGGTTCACCGCCTCGCCGGGGATCGAGTTGATCAAGCTGGTCGTCGACGGGGTGATCAAGCGCGGTGGCCGCGTCAAGGAGAACGGCCGGGCCGGCACGAACTGATCCGTCCTGCGGTCATGAGGAGACTTCATGCCGGAACGCACCCCCGGTCCTGCGTCGATCCCGGAGGAGCGTGAACCATGACCCACGACTTGCGCTTCGAGATCCTCGGTCCACCCCGCCTCGTCGTCGACGGTCGCCCCCACGCGATCCGGTCGCGAAACCTGTCAGTGATCCTGACCACCCTGCTGGTCCGCAGTGGCCGCGTGGTCAGCGTCGAGGAGTTGATCGGCGAGGTGTGGCACCAGCCGCCACGGCGGGCCCGGGATGCCATCTACGTCTACATCTCCAAGCTGAGGGACCAGATCGGGAATGGGGTCGTCGACAGCCAGTTCCCCGGCTACACCATGCTTGTCCGCGGTCAGCAACTGGACGTGCAGTTGTTCGGCCGGTATCGGGCCGACGGTCATCTCAGCATGGCCAACGGTGATCACGAGGGGGCGGCGCGGGCGTGGCGCAACGCGCTCGCCCTGCACCGGGGCAGCCTGGTGGGGGGCGTGCATTCGGGACCGATCCTCAGCTCGTTCGATTCATGGCTGCGGCAGTCGCGCACCGAATGCGTGGAACTCACCGCATGGGCACAGCTCAGCGCCGGCCTGTACCACGAGGCAATCGGCTTCCTCACTCAGCAAGTGCCGCGGAATCCGCTCAACGAGATCCTGCACGAGCAGCTCATGCTGGCGTTTCTCCTGGCTCGTCATCGTGCCCAGGCGCTACGGGTGTTCGGCAACGCCCGTCAGACGTTCTCGGACAGGCTCGGTCTGGAGCCCGGCGGCGATCTGGTGAAGGTGCACGACATCGTGCGGTCCGACGACGTCGGGCGGGCCAAGCGGGCCATCTCCAGCGCCGTCGCCTCGCGACTGCGCTCGCACCGGTCGCCAGTGGAGTCCTGACATCGGAGGCCGTCAGTCATGGCGCGAGGCGATCCCACCGACGAGCGGTGGGCCCTGATTCAGCCCCACCGGCCTCAAACCACGGGCGAGGCGCCGCCGTCCATATTGATCGCCGTCCCGGCGGTGAAGCCCGCATGATCCGAGCACAGGAAGCAGGCCATGGCGGCGAACTCCTCGGCCTTGCCCATGCGGCCGACCGGGATATTGGCGCCGGCCTTGGCAACATAGTCCTCGAAGGAAACGTTCGTGCCCTCGGCCCGGTAACGACGCGCGATCTGATCCGACACGATCTGGCCGACAAGCATGGCGTTGACCAGGATGCCATGCGGGGCGCCCTCACCGGCGAGGACCTTCATCAGCGCCATGCCGGCCGCCCGCGACACCACCGTGGGGGCACCACCCGCCTGCGGTGTCTTGGCCCCGGTGTTGAGCACGTTGATGATCCGGCCCCATGTGCGTTGCTTCATGCCCGGCCAGACAAGCCGGGTGAAGCGGATCGCCGCGAAAACCTTCAGCTCCAGGTCTTCCTGCCAGATGTCATCGGTAATCTGGTCCGACGGCATGGACCGGGTCTGGCCGGCATTGTTGATCAGGATATCGACCTGCCCGAACGCGCCGACGACCGCATCATAGGCATTCTGGATGTCGGCGGCCTCGGAAACATCGCATCTGAAGATCTCGACCCGTCCCTGAGCACCGGCCGATGCGGCAGCCTTGGCTTCGGCCAGCGTATCGGGATTGCGGGCCAGGATCGCCACATTGGCACCGGAGGCAGCGAATTCCTTGGCCATCGCGAGCCCAAGTCCCTTGCTGGCACCTGTGATGATGGCGCTGCGGCCGTCCAGACGGACTTCCATCGGTTTCCTCCCGGGTTCCTCAACCGTTCTGGGCCACTCCAAGTGCGACAGTGTGCCGTGACAGGTCGCAGTGGGCGGCAAGGAGGTCGTCGCCGAAGTCACCCGAATGGCGACGCCAGACGGAGTGGATATGGTTGGCCTCGTTGAATGTGTTGTCGTACTCGATGAGCAGTTCCGGGCCCTGGACGCGGTAGTAGTGGCCTTCGCCGCGACGCAGCGAGCCCTCCCACGAGAAGTGCAGGTGTTCCTGGTCGATCCGCGCGAACTCCTCGTCGGCGAGTTCGTGCCTGAGCCGGTCGAGGTAGAAGCGGACGATGTCGAACAGCAGCTCGCCGGCGGGCTTGCTGAGTTGCGCCGGTGTCACGCCGACCGGTTCTGATGGGTTGATGCGCGGGGAGTCGCCGCTGCGGATGTCGTGTGGCGTGAGGTCCGACACGACGGCGAGGCGGCGGGCGGTCGGGTCCATGCGGTCGAGGAGTTCGCGGGCGAGTTCTTCTTCGAGCTGCATCGGTTGGCCGACGACGCGGCCGCGGTAGGTGACGCGGGCCGGGTTCGCGCCGAGGAAGAACGGTGTCGCCGAGACGCGGCCGTCGGCGACGAGGACGTTCACCGACAGGTGGTGGCCTTCGATGCGCCATCCCCACGGTTCGTCGCCGTCCGGGGTGCCGAAGAGGATGGTCCAGTAGTCGCCGCTGTGACGGTCGCGGTGCCCGCCCTCTCGGTGGTCGAGGACGTCTTCCAGCGCCATGACCGCCGCGGCCTGCGTGTAGGCGTGAGGACTGAGCACTGTCGTGAGCATGCCGTGCACCGCCTTGCGCTGGTCTCGCCGCAGATCGCCGAGCACCAGGCCAGGTCGTGTGCCGGGGGCGTACCCCCAGCGGTGCCTGAGATCGTCGTCGGTGACCGAGCGCATCGCGTCTTCGCGTTGGTCGGCGTCGAGCAATCCAATAAACCGGCGCGTGGCGTCGGTGATGTCGTGCAGCATGCTTCGAACTCCCATTCACTCGCTTCCAGAAACTGCTGGACGAATTGAAATTGCTCCGCCGTCGCCGGTTCAGCGCGCTGGGCAGGCCGCCGGCCATCTCGGCGGCGGCGATCCACGTCCGGGCCTCGCCCGTTCAGCTTGGTCAACCCCGTGTGGCGATCCACGGCGTACCGGCCGGATGTCACCCCTGGGCGACACCGAGGTGTGCGGGACGCCGACCGCGGCCACGATGTCCGCCGCCGGTGACTCAGCTCCCCAGCGCCGACAGGGCGGGGGCCGCCGCCTCGTGCCGGGCCACACGATAGATGTCCTGGAGCAGGATCAGGGTGTCCAGCCCGGCCCGGTCGTCGGCGACCATCTTGTGCCCGTCCCGCACGGCCGCCGCGAAATCCGCGATCTGCCGGCGGTGGGAGATGCCGTAGTAGCCGATCCCCGGCGGAGCCTGCTCCACCTCCGCTGAGGCGAGCTCTGCCGCCACCGCGCGCAGCTCCTCGTTGCCTTCCGCCACATGCAGGGTCCCGGGGTGGTCGAGGTCGAACAGGACCGACCCTCCGGTGCCGATGATCTCGATACGGGTGCGCCAGGTGATGCTGCTGGCCACGGTGACCTGGTAGGTCACGAGCGCGCCCTGCGGGCCGCGTAGCAGAGCCGCGAGGGTGTCCTCGGTCTCCATGCCGCCCCGCGGCGCGGTGTGCCCGGCGGCCGCGCCGACCACCGCGAGCCCGCCGGTCAGCCAGCGGGTCACGTCGAGCGCGTGGTAGCCCTGATTGACCAGGGCCGAGCCGCCCTCACCCGCGTAGGTGCCGCGCCAGTCACTGCCCGCGTAGTACGCGTCGTCGCGGCCGCACTCCAGGCTGACCACGCCCGAGACGAGGCTGCCCAGCAGGCCGGCCCCGATCCAGTCCCGGACGGCGGTGACGACGCGGTCGTAGCGGTGCTGGGAGACGACCGACAGCACCCGTCCGGCGCGCTCGGCGAGGGACGTCAGGGCCGCACCGTCCTCGGCGCCGAGGGCGAGCGGCTTCTCCACGAGCACGTGCTTGCCCGCTTCGAGCGCCGCCGCGACCAGCCCGTGGTGCGTGGCGTGCCCGGTCGCGACGGAGACGCTGTCCACTTCCGGGTCGGCCAGCACCTCGTGCACGTCCGTCGTGACGCGCGGCAGGCCGTGCGCACGAGCCAGCGACTGCGCGGTCGTGAGATCGCGGTCGCAGGCCCAGCGCAGCTCCACGTCGGGCAGGACGGAGAAGCCGTCTACGTGGTTGGGGGCGACACGGCCGCAGCCCACGACGGCATGGACGAGACGCTTCACTTCGAACTCCCGGCATCGCTCGAACCAGTGAGGGAGAGGACCGACGGCGCGCCAGGAGCTCGGTCGAGGTGCACCGGGGTCAGCCATTCGTCGTGCTTGCCGGTCACGGCTCGCACGGTGTCGTGGTAGCAGGTCTCGATCGTCTGCGTGATCTCACCCGCGGTCTTGCCGTCGCCGATCGGGAAGCCGTCCACCTCGACGGCGGGCAGCACCTCGGCCGAGGTGCCCATGAGGAAGATCTCGTCGGCGAGGTACAGCTCGGTGCGCTCCACCGGCCTGGTCTCCACCTCGAGGCCGAGCTCCTCCTGGACCAGCTCGATGAGCGTGCGTCGGGTGATGCTGTCCAGCACACCGTCGGACAGGGTCGGGGTGACCAGCCGGCCGCGTTCGACCAGGGCGATGCACGACCCCGACGACTCGGTGACGTGGCCGTTGGTGTTGAGGAAGATCGGCCAGTCGGCCCCGCGTGCTCTGGCGTCGATGTTGCCCAGTCGGCCGTTGTGGTAGTTGGAGAACACCTTCATCGACGCCGGTGAGGCACCGTGGTTGAACCGCGGCCACGAGCTGACCGCGAGCGTGCAGGTGCGGCCCTGGCCCAGCTTGCTCTCGAACTCCCAGGTCTCGATGGCGATCTCGGCCGGGGTGCCGCGCGGCACCATCTGTTGGCGATGCGTTCCGGCGGCGAAGCCCCACGGGCGGATGTGCAGGTCCTTGCCCGTGCTCTGCCAGGACGCGAGGAGTTCGACCGTCGCGGTGACGAGCGCGTCCGCGTCGAACTCGGGCTCCATCCAGCTCATTCGCAGCGATTCGAGCAGGCGTTGCATGTGGTCGCGCAACCGGAAGCCGTGGAGCGTCTCCCGCGTGCTGCTCCAGTACGCGTGCACGCCTTCGAACGCGGCCGAGACCGAGGCGTGGCCCACTGAGCTGATGTGGACGGTGGCCTCCTCCCACGGCAAGAGGACGCCGTTGCGCCAGATCAGCCGCCCGTAGCCAGCAGACATGAATGTTCCTTTCCGGAAAGGATGGGACAGAGAACGGGGATGTCCATGCGCGCAAAGCCGTATTGGCCGGCAGGCTGCTCGGATCGGCCGGCTTGAGCCGTGCAGTACCGTATGGGACTGGCGTTCTGTCCAGCGTCCAGCTCGATTCGCAGCCGGCCTGTGGTGATCACGGACGCCGTGGCTGCAATCACAACACGGCAACCAGCAGACTGTCCAAGCTTTCAAGACGTCGACAATACTTCATTTAGACGAGGTATAGACGGGCTTTTAGGTGGCATTTAGATTACTGGCAACCGAGCGATCCAGGCTGATACAAAAAAGCGATACGTTTCTTTCGGGTCCACCGGGAGCGGCAGAGACGACCGTTCTCGACCGCAGGTGGGCAGCTACGCGGCCGAACGGGATCTGAGCGAGGAAGTTTCGCACGAAATCATGGAAGACCCTTTCTGCGTCTAAAAGCCAGACGGCTTTGCCCTGCGCTTATCCGGCTCATTCCAACCCCGTTCTCGCGAGGAGTGTTTCCTTATGTCGAACGTGGACGAACTGGCCAGGCGGGCCCGACTCCGCGTCGTCGAACTGGCGGCGCGCAAGGCCATCCACTTGGGCCCCGCGCTTTCGCTGATCGACGTGCTGGTCGCGCTCTACACCAGGATCCTGCGTCGCGACCCGGCCCGCCCCGACTGGCCGGACCGCGATCTGCTCGTCCTCAGCAAGGGCCACGGCGTCTACGGCCTGTACGCCGTGCTCGCCGAACTGGGCGTGCTGACCACGGACCTGAACGAGCTGCCGGGGCATCCGTCGGACGGTATTCCCGGGATCGAGGCGGCCACCGGGGCGCTGGGCCACGGCCTGTCCCTCGCAAGTGGCCTGGCGCTGGGCGCACGGCTCGCGGGCAAGGACCGCCGGGTCTACGTGATCACGGGCGACGGCGAGCTCGACGAGGGCAGCAACTGGGAGGCGGCGCAGTTCGCCGCCCACCACCGGCTCGGCAACCTCGTGGCGGTCGTCGACCGCAACCGCCTTCAGCAGGAGGGTGACACGGAAGAGGTCTGCGCGCTGGAACCCCTGACGGACAAGTGGCGTGCCTTCGGCTGGCGGGTCGGCGAGTGCGACGGCCACGACATCACGGCCATCGCCGACGCCGTCACCGCGCTGGAAGCCGGTGTGGGCCCGGCGGTGCTGATCGCCCACACCACCAAGGGCAGAGGAGTTCCCTTCGCCGAGGGTGATCCCGCCTGGCACATGGGAGAGCTGGACGCCGCCCAACGCCGGATCGCCGTCGCGGCGCTGACCGCGACGGCGTGAGGAGAACACCTTGACCACCACATCCATCCCGCCGCGGAGCATGCGAGCCGCGCTCGCCCCGGTGCTGGCCGCCGCCGTGGACGCCGACCCCGGCCTGATCGCCCTGGGTGCGGACGGACGGGCCTTGTTCAACCAGGTCCTCGAGCGGGATCCGCGTCGTTATGTGGACGCGGGCATCGCCGAGGCCAACCTGGTCGGCGTCGCCGCGGGGCTGGCCCGTGCCGGCCTGCGTCCGGTGGCCGCCGCCATGGCGCCGTTCCTGGTCCGCCGGGCCAACGAACAGATCCGGCTGGACGTGTGCGTGCCCGGCCTGCCGGTCGTACTGCTCGGCGTGGGCGGCGGCTTCGGCTATGGCCCACTCGGCCCCACCCACCACGCCCCGGACGACATCACCCTGATGTCGGCCATGCCCGGCATGCGGGTGTACTGCCCGGCCGATGCCGCCGACGCCGTCTCCGTGGTGCGAACGCTGCTGACCGACCCCTCGGGACCGGCCTACGTGCGGCTCTCCGCGCGTCCTGATCCCGTGCTGCCGGCCGCGGCTTCCGAGGGCGATCCCGCCGGACCCCGGCTGCTGCGGGACGGCGACGACGTCCTGGTCCTGGCAACCGGGCGATGCGTGGCCGAGGCACTCGACGCCGCGGACGGGCTGGCCGCGGACGGGGTGGCGGCGGCCGTCGCCTCGGTGGCCGCCCTGCACCCCTTTCCCGCCACCGCGATCCGAGAGCTCGCCGGCCGCCGGCCGCTCGTCGTGACCGCGGCGGAATCCCTGGCGCCCGGCGGTCTCGGTCCGTCCACCGCGGAGGCACTCGGCCGCCGAGGTCCGGCGGTGATCAGCCTGCACACCGACCACCGGTACCCGCCGGTCGCCGCCCACCAGGACCTTCTCCGTTTCTACGGCGTCGACGGCCAGAGCATCCGGTCCGCCGTACTGAGCTACCGCAACCGGAAGACGAGGGAAGCGTGACGATGAGGATCTTCTCCAGCGCCCAGGCCTGCGGCTTCGGACCCATCTCCAAACTGACCGCCATATCGCCGCTGTTCGAGGGCGCCACGATCGACTTCACGGGTCGCGACGTCGCGCTGGACTTCGCGCGGCGCCACGTGCACCGCTTCACCAACATCAACGAGGGCGACACCCAGCGGTACGAGGACGTCGCGGCCGGCCTGGCCGAGGCCGACTTCGTGGTCAGCGTGATGGACGCGGAACTCGTGTTCTGGGCGGTGCGCGCCGACGTGCCGGTGCTGTTCTTCGACAGCCTGCTGAGCTTCTGGCTCACCGAGCGCAGCGTTGCGGAACTGGCCGCCCGCGCTCAGCTCGTGCGCTGGTCCGACGACGAGACCGCGCGGTTCGTCTTCGACACGCTGACGCCGCACGAGCGCATCCTGCTGGCCCATCTGCTGGCCACCCGGTCCTACGCGCAGAACTTCCCCGGTGTCGCGGCGCGCATCGACTCCCTGACCAGGGCGGGCGCGAGCCACATCCAGCTATGCGGCCCCATCGTGGACCGAGGCGCGCTGGATGGCGCGTTGTCCGCTCCCGCACCGGACCGCATTCCCGACCTACTGATCAACTTGGGTGGCTTCCAGAACTTCTTCCTGAATTACGAGTCCCACAACGCCTATCTCGACCTGCTGCGCCGGTGGGTCGCCGAACTCGCCGCGGCGCAGCCCGAGTTGCGCCGTGTCCTGGTGTGCGGTGGTGCGTTCCGCGAATCGGTGACCGAGACCCACGGAGGCGTCGAGATCGAGTACACCATGTTGCCGCACAAGGACTTCCTGCGGCACCTGGCCCACGTCCCGTTGTACGCGGTGCCGCCCAGCCTCACCTCCTTGCACGAGGCGGTGATCCTGCGCAAGCTCCCGCTGCTGCTGCCCGAACAGCACTACGGGCACGTCACCAACCTGCGGGCGCTGCGCGGTACCGCGATCGGTGACAACGCGGCCAGCCTCATCGACCTCGGCACCCGGTTCAAGGTACCGGAGGACGACCTGGAGGGCACTCGGGCGCTGGACCGGCTCACCCGCGAACTCCTCTCGGACGAGGCGGAGTACCGCTCCTTCGCCGACTACCTGGACAAGCGGCTGGCCGACTACCGGCAACTGACGAACCAGGAACGCGACGCCGCCGTCGACGAGCTCGGCGGGCTTCTCGGCGGCCCCGCCCTGGCCGACCTGCTGGCCCACGTCAGTGACCGCCTCACTCCCGCCGGGAGGACATCGTGACCGCCGCCGACCTCGCGGAGCGCACCGTCGACACCGACGAGATCACCCAACTCATGCTGGCCGCCCACCGGGAACGCACCGGGCAGGGCGAGGTGTCACCGGAGCGCGTGCACACCAGCACCTGGACGCCTGCGAGCGCCCGCAAGGTCCGCCGTCGGACGTTCGTCCGTCTCGACATCGACGGCGAGGCCGTGGCGGTGGCCAAGATCCCGCTGTCGCACAGCGACCCGAAGCTCGCCGGCGAGCTCGAGGTCCTGCGCTCCTTCCGGCCTCCGTCGCCCCTGGGCTGTCCGGCCCCGCTCGACGCGCTGGGGGGCGGGTTCACCATGAGCTACCTGCCCGGCGTCGACCTGCCCACCGCCGTCACGGGCGTGGACACCCCTGACGGCCTGTGGCAGGTGCTGCGCCCGGCAGTGGACCGCGTCGTCGAACTGCACCGGTCGCATCCCACGGTCTCCAGCACGCCCGAGCTCGCGCTGGAGACGGCCGCCCACTACGTCCGCACCCCGGAGTTCGGCATTCGGCACGCCGACGAGGCACTGCGCACGGCACTGCTGGCGCCGACCCACGGCGACCTCGGCCCGTGGAACGTCCGCCGCGACCCGCGTGACGGCACCGCCAGGGTGCTGGACTTCGAGGACTACCGCGCCACCGGCATCGCCGCCATGGACATCGTCAACCTGCTCATCACGACGGCGCTCGCGGTCTTCCCCGACTACCAGGAGCGCGGCTTCGACTGGCTCTACGACCAGGTCTTCGACGGCGAGCACTGGTTCGGCTCCGTCCTGGCCCGCGGTCTCGACCACTACGGCGCCCACACCGGTCAGCGGCCCGGCCGCGTGCTCGACCTGCTGCCGTTCACCTGCCAGTGGCTGATCGAGCGCATCGAGGCCGAAGGCCGCGACACCAGCCGCCTCTTCTACCGCCCCTTCCGCGAGCGCTACCTCGAACGGCGCCCAACGGTCGACGGGAGCATCCATGTCTGACACCAACGCCACGCCGGTCCGTAACGACGCCGTGGTCATCGGCGGCGGCCCCGCCGGACTGTTCGCGGCCCTGACCCTGGTGCGGGCCGGCCGCCGCGTCGCCCTGCTGGAGGCCGGCGGCGACATGCGGGAGAGCCTGTGCTCCCGCCTGGTGGCCCGCATGGACGGGCGGTCCGTGCGGGACGCCGAGAAGTTCCGCCTTCAGTGCCCCCGCTGCACCTGCCTGACGGGGCTGGGCGGCGCCGCCTTCCACTTCGACACCAACCTCGGCTACATCTCCTCGCTCACCCGCTCCAAAATCGAGTCCGCGCCGGACGGCACGGTCCGCTCCTACAGCGGGCTGGAGCGCGCCCTCGGTTCGTTCGACCACGCCCAGGAGCTGATCTCCGAGGCGTACCGCATCTTCTACGAACTGGGCTTGCCGCCCGCCGAGCCCGTCCACGCCGGACAAGACGACTCCTTCGGCGCGATGTTCCAGCACGTCGACACCGCGTTCTCGCAGAGCGTCACCGTGGACGACTCCCTGGTCGTCATCGCCCGTCTCAAGGCCGAACTGGAGGAGAAGGGCGGCCGCGTGCTGCTGCACCACCGCGCCGAGGACATCGAGCCGCTGGACGGCGGCGGGTTCGAGGTGCGCGCGGCCACTCCTGGCGGGCCGGCCGCCTTCCAGGCCGATGACGTCGTGGTGGGCGTGGGCAAGCTCGGTCTGCCGTGGGTGCGCGAGCTCATCGGCCGGATCGGCGTGCGCCACCGCCCCAGCCGCCGCGTCGATCTGGGCGTGCGCCTGGAGACGCGGCGGGAGGATCTCGACCGCCTGCTGGACGGCTGCCACAACCCGAAGCTGTCCTTCCTCAACGAGGAGGGCCACTCCGTGCGGACGTTCTGCGTCTGCGGGGGCGGCCGGGTCATGCAGTACGGCTTCCTGGACGCCGTCGCCCTGGACGGGCAGCACTGCCTCAACCAGCCCACCAGCAAGTCCAACATGGGTGTTCTCACCACCGTCGACCTGCCGGAGGGGACCGACGGCACCGAGCACGCCGCCGCGTTCGCGGCCAGGGTCGCGGCCTACGGCCGAGGTCTTCCGGTCGTGTCCACCGTGGACGAGTTGGCGCGGCGCCCTGCCCCGGAGGGGCCGCTGACCACCAGCCTGATCAATTACCACCACGGCGACCTGCGCGAGTGCCTGCCCCCGTCGCTGGTCCGCGACGTGCTGGCCATGGTCGAGCGGCTCAACGCCCTGCACCCGGGACTCGTGCCCGGCACGGCCACCGTCGCCGCCCCCGTTGTCGAGCGGATCTTCCCCGATATCGAGCTCTCCGAGGACCTGGAGTCCTCCCTCCCCGGGCTGTACTTCGTCGGCGACAGCTCCTCGAAGATCATCGGCATCACCTACGGCGCCGCGACCGGCATGGCGGCCGCCCGCTCCGTGCTGCGCCGCCGGGCCGGCCTGGCGACCGTGACGGGCGGGGACCGGTGATGATCACTCTCCCGCAGCGCATTCCCGATCACGGCGAGCCGCGGCCCCGGCACGCCACGGCACGGTTGAGCACCCCGGCGGCAGCTCTGCTGCGGAGGCCCGGCGGGGTGGCCCGGCTGGCCGCCCTGAGCCGTCTGCTGCTGCACCGCTACGGCGCCGGCTGGGATGTCGTCGGAGTCGCCGACGACGGCCGCACCGTCGTGTGCCACGACAGCGATGCGGACCAGGAGACCACCCCGCTGGGCGAACTCGCCTGCGCCATCCGGCCGCGGCCCGCCGCGCCGCCTGCCGAGGGCGAGCTGTACGCGGCCGTGCTCCCGTCCCCCGCCGAGGTGCCACCGGCCGTGCTCGGCCGGCCCGTCTGGACGCTTTCCGCCGACGGTGACGTACTGGACCTGGCGCACGACGCCGCCGTATTCGACGACGGCAGTGCGGATCGGGTCGCGGAACACCTGGCGATCCTCGCCCACGAGGTGGCCGAGCACCCGGACCGGGCCGCCGGCGACGTCGAGCTGCTGCTGCCGGCGGAGCGCACGCTCCTGCTGGAAACCTGGAACGCCCCGCACACCCCGCACGCCGACGTCACCTTGCACCGCCTCTTCCGCGAGCAGAGCGCCCGCACGCCGGATGCCGTCGCCCTGCGGTACGGCGACAACGAACTGACCTACGGGCAACTGGACGCGGCCTCCGACCGGTTCGCGCACGCCCTGCTCCCGTACCTCGGGGCACCCGGCGACCTCGTGATACTGACCGGTGAGCGGGACCTCGTCCTGTTCACCGCCATCCTGGGCATCTGGAAGGCGGGCGGCGCGTTCGTCTACCTCGACCCGGCACTGCCCGCACCGCGGGCCGCGGACATCCTCGGCCTCACCGACCCGGTGGCCCAGCTCACCACCGCCAGTGGCCACGCCGCCGTCGGCGGGCAGGCCCGGAAGGTCGAGTCCTTGCTCGCCCTCGACCAGCCGTCCGGTCCCCCGCCGGACACCGCACAGCCCGACACCACGGCCTACGTCCTCTTCACCTCGGGCAGCAGCGGCACCCCCAAGGCCGTGCTGCGCCCGCACCGGATGCACACCTCCCGCATCCGGCTTGAACAGGAGCTCTACGGCCCCGGCCCGGCGGACCGGCACTTGCTCAAGTCGCCCATCAGCTTCCGGGAGTTCGTCCGGCCGCTGGCCGGCGGTGGCACCGCGGTGCTGGCCGAGCCCGGCCGCGACCGGGACGACCGCTACCTCGCCCGGCTCATCCACGACGAGGGCATCACCACCGTCAGCTTCGTGCCGTCGATGCTGCGGCTCCTGCTGACCCAGCCCGCGTTCCGCACGGCGCCCGCGTTGCGGCACGTGTTCGTCGGAGGCGAGGCGCTGAGCCAGGACCTGGAGGACGAACTGCGCTCGCTGGGCTTCGAGGTGCACAACACCTACACCCTCAGCGAGGCCGACTACGTCTGCCATCGCACCGCGGCCCCGGCCACACCCGGGACCGGCGGCCCCGGAACCAACGTCGGCGTCCCACTCGACATGCGCGTGTACCTGTGCGACTCAGCGGGCCGGCTGGTGCCGCCCGGCATCCCCGGCGAGATCCATACCGGCGGCCCCGGGCTGTCCGACGGCTATCTCGGGCGGCCCGACCTGACCGCCGAGCGGTTCCTGCCCAACCGGTACGATCCCGGTCGCCCGCCGGTCGTGTTCCGGACCGGGGACCTGGCCCGGTACCTGCCCAGCGGCGAGCTGGAGTACCTGGGCCGGGCCGACGACCAGGTCAAGGTGCGCGGGCAACGGGTGGAACCGGCGGAGGTCGAGACCGTGCTGCGGGGGCACCCGGGCGTGGCCAACGCCGTCGTCGTCAGCGCGCCGGATCCCGACCAGGGGGCCGCCCTGGTCGCCTACGTCGTGCCCGCGGGCGAGGAGATCCCGGTCCAGCGGCTGCGTGCGTACCTGGCCGGGCGGTTGCCGGACTTCATGGTGCCGGCGCGGCTGGCCTCGGTGCCCGCCCTGCCCCTGCTGGGCAGCGGCAAAGTCGACCGCAAGGCACTGCGGGTCGTGCCCCGTGGCCGTCCGGAACTCGATGTGCCCTACGCCGAACCGGCCACTGGCGGGCAGCGCAGGGCCGTCGAGCTCGTGGCCCGCGTCCTGGGGCTGGACCAGGTCGGCCTCGACGACGACTTCTTCGCCCTCGGCGGCGACTCGCTGCGCCTGATGCTGCTGCGCGGCGCGCTGGAGACCGCGGCGGGCAGGCAGTTCGCACTGGCCGAGGTGTTCGCCGCCGGCACCCCGCGTGGCTGCGCCCGCCTGCTGGACACCGAGGAGCCCGCCCGCCCACCCGCCCGGCGGCCGTCCGACCGCCGCCGGCGCGTCCGCTCGCGGACCGCCCCCCACGTCGAAGGAGGTGATTCGGGGTGAACGCGCTCGACCACGAGGACGCCGTCGCGGTCGTCGGCCTGTCCGTGCGGCTGCCCGGCTGTGACAGCGTGGCGCGGTACTGGTCCATCCTCGAAGCCGGCGAAGACAGCATCACCCGGCGGGAGGCCACCACGGCTGCCACGTTCGTGCCCGCCTACGGATCGGTGCCGAGTCCCGGTCACTTCGACCGCGACCGCTTCGGGATCGCCTCGTCCGAGGCGCTGCTGACCGATCCGCAGCAGCGGCTGCTGCTGGAGGCCGTCGACGAGGCGCTGACCACGGCCAACGTCGACCGGGCCGGGACGATGGCGGTCAGCGTCTACGCCGGGGTCGGCCACAGCGACTACGAGCGGTGGGTCGGCAGTGCGCTGGCCGGCCGCCCCGGCGTCGACGCCCAGTCCCTGGAGGTGACCAACCGCGGCGACTACGCCGCCACCCGGGTCGCCTACCGGCTCGGCCTCCAGGGCGCCGCCGTCACCGTGCAGTCGGCCTGCTCCACCGCGCTGACCGCCGTCCACCTGGCCGTGCAGGACCTGCTCGGCCACGGCAGCGACCTGGCCGTGGCCGCCGTGTCCTCGGTCCGCGTCCCCGCTCCCGGCGGCTACGAGGCCCCGCTCGGCGGCATCGGCTCCGCGGACGGGGTGTGCCGCCCCTTCGACGCGGCGGCGGGCGGGTCCGTACCCGGCGACGGCGTCGGCGCCGTCGTCTTGAAGCGGCTCGCCGACGCGGTGAGCGACGGCGACGAGATCTGGGCCGTGGTGCGGGGCAGTGCCATGAACAACGACGGCTGCGGCAAGTCGGGTTTCGCCGGGGTCGACGCCGCCGCCCAGACCGAGGTGATCCGGGCCGCACTGGACGTGGCCGGGCTCGGGCCCGGGGACATCGACTACGTGGAGGCGCACGGCAGCGGAACCCGGATCGGGGACTCCACCGAGTGGTCGGCGCTGGCCGAGGTGTTCGCCGAGGCCGGCCACCCGGTCCACGTCGGGGCGGTCAAGGGCGGTCTCGGGCATCTTCGGGAAGCGGCGGGCCTGGCCGGCTTCGCCAAGGCGGTGCTCTCGCTGCGCCACCGGCGGCTCGCCGCCACCGCGCACTTCGAGCGGCTGCCCGCCGACCTGGCCGCCCGGTCCGGCCCGCTGCGGCCGCTGGGCGAG
>NZ_JAHLEM010000890.1 GCF_018883605.1 Streptomyces niphimycinicus
CGGTGGAGTGAGGCGGGTGTCGCCGGTGGAGTGAGGCGGGTGTCGCCGGTGGAGTGAGGCGGGTGTCGCCGGTGGAGTGAGGCGGGTGTCGCCGGTGGAGTCGGATGGCGTCGCCGGTGAAGTGAGACGGCGTCGCCGCCGGGTGCTCAGTGGCTCATTCGCTCAGTGGCTCAGTGGCTCGTGGCTCATTCGCTCATGTGCCAGGAGCCGTCGGTGTAGTCGTAGGCGTACTGCGGGCGTCCCTTGACGCTGCTGGTGCGGAACGGCGAGCCCTGGTCGTCGATCCGCAGCGTCCCCGAGCGGCCACCGCTCGCCCAGTCCAGCTCCAGGTACCAGCTACAGTCGCAGCCCGCCGTGCGGGCGTTGACCAGCAGCACCTCCGGGTCGGAGGCCGAGACGCGGTAGGGGAAGCGGACGGCGGGGATCGGCTTGCCCGCGTCGTTGCCCTCGGTGGGGCGGGCCAGCGGACGGGCGGCGTCCAGATTCACCGAGAAGGCGCGCGGGGTGAGGGAGCCCCCGCAGCCGTTGTCCATGGCGAACGACGACCACGCGAGCGGGGTGCGGCGGCCCACGACCCGTACATGCAGGGCCTGGAGGACGACCGCCGACGAGGCCCGGCCCTGCACCGTGACCTCGACATTGGTGGTCCCGCCGTGCACCGCGCCATGGGCGGCGGCCCAGGTCGGGGCGTCCTGCTCGGTGGGCGGCGGGGCGACCTCGGACGGGGACCGGTCGATGAGATAGCGGTGGCCGCAGCCGTTCTCCCAGACATGGGAACGGGTGGAGAGAGTGAGCGGGACCTGGGTGGAGCCGCCGCCGTCCGAGCCCTTGGAGGCGCCGGGCGCGGGGGAGCCGGAGGCGCCCCCATTGGCCCTCTGTTCCTTGCCGCGCTCGCCCTTACCGTCCTTACCGTCGCCGCGCGGTGCGCCGGACGCGTCGTCGCCGTCCGTCTTCTGACGGTCCAGATGTCCGCGGGCGCTCGGCCCGGAGCGCGGTGTGGACGAGGGGGCGGCGGAGGGCGGTGAGGCCGCCGCGTCCTTACGGCCGTCCTCGCCGGGCGGCCGTACCTCGACGGCGGTGACGGCGAGCACGACGACGGCGGCGGCCCCGGCGAGTAACGCCCACGGCCGCCGCGCCCGTGACACGACGGCGCTGCCGCCGTCGCTCCCGGGCACGGCCCGCAAACGCCTCCGCGCGGTGGGCGTGGACGGGGCGTTGCCGGGGGGCGTGGACCGGGTGTTGCCGGTGGGCGTGGACCGGGTGTTGCCGGTGGGCGTGGATCGGGCGTCGCCCGTAGGCGCGCCGGGCGGTCGGGCGTGACCGGCCGACGCGGACAGGGTCCTGCCGCCGCCGGTCCGTTCGGTGGCGTGCCCGGGCTGCTGCCCGGCACCGCCCTGGTGCGCGCCACCTTGGCCGAGGACCGCCCGATCCGGCCCGGTGGCCTCTTCGGGGCGGCCCGGTGAGGGGTCGGGCTCGGTGGCAGCCGTGGTGCCGCCGTTCGTGGTGTTGGTCGTGGAGGCGGCCTCGGCGGGTGTGGAGGGGCGGCCGGTGGCCGGGCGGGCGTCGGGCGAGGCGGTGCTCTCGGAGGGGTCCGATGTCGCCGATGTCGCCGACGTCTCCGACGGATCGTCCGTTCCCGCCGGGTCGTCGGCGCCTTCTCGTTTGTCGGCTAACTGCCGTGACCCACCGTCAGCAGGCCGCGCATCCGCCTCCCGCGCTGCGCCGCCGCCCACCACCGGTCGGTCGGTCCCGTCCCCGCGCGGGGCCGACGCCGTGCCGTCGGCCGCCGGTCGGCCGCCCGCGCTCTCGCGGTCGGCCTCGCGTGTGCGGCGTCTGGAGGCGTCCGCGAGGATCCAGCGGCGGTGAAGGGCGAGCAGTTCCTCCGGGGTGGCGCCGCACAGCCGGGCGAAGCGCTCCACGGAGGCGTACTCCGCCGGGACCGCGTCGCCGTTGCAGTAGCGGTGCAGCGTGGACGTGCTGACGTGCAGTCGTGTGGCCAACGAGCCGTAACTGCGGCCCGATCGCTCCTTCAGCACCCGCAGTCTCTCGGCGAAATCCTCAACCTCTTTGGCGTTCCCCACGCCCACCACCCCCCATTTCGTCCCCGGCACCGCGACTTCGTCCCGTGGGCGTTCCACGGGCGCGTTCCAGGGTGCTGTCATACCCCCAAGTCAGCGTACGTGCAGGCGTTCCAGCGTCCCGTATGCCCCGCCGGTCGTAGCGGCCACGGCCAGGTGGCGCACACGCTTGTCCTGCCGCCGCGACCTCCCGGTGCGGCGGCGGACCTGCACAGATGCTGAGACAGATGCTGAGATCGGGAAGAGACGAGGAAACACCTCATGCGCAAGCCCACGCACTCATTCCGCTTCCGCGGTGCCGCGCCAGGCGTCGTGGCCGCGGCCGCCGTCGTGGCCGTGGCCGTGGCCGGGACCGGGTCGGCCCAGGCCCACGCACCCTCGGCCCGGGCGGAGGCGCAGGCGGTCGTAGCCCAGGGCACCCCCGGCCACCTCGTGCCGAGGGAGCTGCCGCCGCATCGGAGTTCGGACTGGTACGCCAGTGACGTCACTCGGGGCCTGCCCGAGACCGCTCCGTTCTGCGTGGAGAAGACCCTGCCGTCGGCCGGGGCGACGCATCGCACGTTCTGGACCGAGTACGACACGAGCGCCACGCAGATCGTGGTCAGGACCGGCACGGTGGAGGCGGCCCGTAAGCTCGCCGCCGCGGCCGAGAAGAAGATCCAGAACTGCGCCGCCGACTGGGTGCGCGACTATCCGGAGGGCACCGCCTCCGGGCGGGACTACGGCGCGCTGACGGCCGAGGACGGCGCCCATGTCTACGGCGTCCACACCTCGTACCCGGACTCGGAGCCCGGCATCCACCTCTTCGGCGTGGGACGCGACGGCCGGACCGTCACGGTCGTGTCGTGGGGCGAGATGGGCGGCTACGACCAGGCGCCGGTCGCCGACTTCAAGCGCACCACCACGACCGCGGTGGTGAAGCTGTACCACCCCTGAGCAGGCCCTGACGGAGCCCTGACGGAGTCCTGACGGGGGCGGCGCGGGGGCCGAGGGCAGACGGGCCAACGGGGGTGATGGGCCCGAGGGGCGGACGGGGGCGACGGGGGACGTGGCTCAAGAAGGGCCGAGGGGGCACGCCGGACGGGGTGACGGGGGACACGGCCCGAGGGGCTGACGGGGGGTGAGGCGGCCCGACGGGGCCGATAGGGAGCGCGGCGAGGGGGCCGACGAAGGACTCGGCCCGAGGGGGCCGCCAGGGGGTCACATGGCCCGACGGGCCGACGGGGGTGGCAGGTCCGAGGGGCCAACGGGGAAGGGGACCGGTGGCGGCTACGCGTACACACGGGGGTACGCGTGGCCGCCATCTCCGCGTGTCCGGGGCCTGCCGTGTCCCTCCGGGGGCGACGGGCCCCGGGACGGCCGGGCCCAGGACCTGCCGTGTCCCGTACGGCGAAGGGCCCCGAACCGGCCGGGACCCGGGGCCGGGCGCGCCGAATCCCGTACGGAGGCAACGGGCCCCGGGGCGGCCGCGCCCCGGGGAGGGTGACCTGCCCGGCCCCGCCGGAACCCCCGGGGCGGAGGGTCGATCATGGGGGCGCGTGGCCGATATGGTCGAGGTACGCCGCCCCACCGGACGCCCGACCGTCGGAGGTTCCCATGCCGAACGGCTCGCTCTCCCTCGCCGCCTCCCTCTACCTGCTCTCCTACGACCCCGAGACCGGCATGCCCACCGGTGCTCACACCGCCCTCCTCGTCCGCGCCGCCGCCCTCACCGAACTCGTTCAGCGGGGCATGCTCACCGACACCGACGGCAGCCCCTGCCCGGTGGCCGACGCCGCCACCGGAGACCGGGCACTCGACGGGCTGCTGGAGCTGATCGGCGAATCCCGGCCGCGAAGCTGGCACATCTGGGTGGGACATCAGCCGCGGCTGACCGAGCACGCGGTCCGCGACCAGATGGTGGCGGCCGGTTATGTGCGGGCGAAGGGGAGGCGGGTGCTGGGGCTGTTCCCGGCCAAGGAGTACACGCTGGAACGGCCCGACCAGGTGGCCGGGATGCGGGATGACGCGGTGCGCGTACTGCATGGCGAGCAGCCGGCGGCCGAAGTGTCCGAACGGGACGCGGCGTTGGTCACCCTGGCGGCGGCGGGCGAGCTGCGGGCCGTGGTGACGGCCACGGACGCCAAGGTCCGCAAGCACCGGATCCTCGAACTGGGGGAGCGCTGTGGGGGCATGGGGCCGGTGCTGGAGAAGGTGATCGCCCAGGTGCGGACGGCGCTCGCCGCCGCCGTCGCCACGGCCATGCTGGCGGCGACCACGACCGCGACCGCCACCTGACTCCCGCACCGTAAGGGCGGGCTCAAGCGTCTGTACGGGCACACGGGTGGTGTCCGCCGTAAGGGCTCACGGGGTCCGTAAGGGCTCACGGGATCCGTAAGAGTTCACGGGATCCGTAAGGGCTCACGGGGTCCGTAAGGGCGCGCTCACAGGTGTCGGGTCCGTAAGGGCGGTCTCGCAGGTGTCCGTACGGACGGGCTCCAGGTGTCCGTACGGGCGGTCTCGCGGGTGTTCGTACGGACCGGCTCACTGGTCCGTACGGGCGGGCTCACAGGTCGGGTGTCCGTTCCGGCTCAGGCGTCTCTCAGCAGCGACGCCAGCCCCTGGTCCAGGTCGAGCTCCCCGGCCTCGCTGCCCTCGGGGACGATGGCGAACGAGCGGCCGAGGAAGCTGCGGAGATCCGCGGTGTCGAACTGGACCATGGCCATGCCCTCGGGGGCATGGAACTCCAGGACCGTCCGCCGCGGTCCGCACGGCCACATCTGGACATCCCCGCTGCCCGCCGGGCCGCGCAGCCCGGCCGAGAGCAGCTCCCGCCCGAACGTCCACTCCACCGCGGAGCCGTCGAGCGACGCGGAGGGCGGGAACGAGACGCGGACGGCGAACGGGTCGTCCCGCTCATAGCGCAGGCACGCCGGAATCGCGCGTGACTCGGGCGTCGACGCGATGAGCTGTGCCTGGACGGCTTGATCGATGACAGTGGTCACGTCGGCTCCCTTGCGATAGGTGCGGGGCGCGTCGCCCTTTCGAGGGTTAAGACGTTTGGGCGATCAGGGCAGTGCACCCACTTTCGACGTGACGTGCGTCACGAGTGTTTTTTCGAGGGGACATAGGGCATTTAGGCTTGCCAAACCATGCAAGGTCTCGGGGCGCCGTGCGGAGCTGTTACAGAACGGCGGCATTGACGAGGCACCCACCCCAGGGGTTGTTCCACCATGACCGAAGGTCACGCACCGCTCGACGCGGCCGCCTACACCCGTATCTACCAAGCCGAATATTCGCGTCTGTGCGGATATGCCCGAACTCTTACCGGTAACCCCTGGGTTGCCGGAGACCTGGTGGCCGAGGCGCACTACAGCGTGTGGCGCAAGCTGCGCGCCGGGCATCCGCTCGGCGCCGACGCCGTCCCCGCCGAGCTGACGAGCGCCGTAAGAGAGCTGTCGGCCGGGGCGGGGGGCTGGGGCCCGGCGCAGCAGGCGTCGTACCTCGAACCGCTCGTGGAGGTCCTCCATGAGCTGCCGCAGCGCTGGGTGAAGGTGCTCTGGCTCGCCGAGGTGGACGGGCTGCCGCCGCAGGACGTGGCATGGCGGACCGGGGTGAGTCCGGACGGCGCGGCGGCCCTGGTGGAGCGGGTCCGGGGGAGCGTGCGCCAGGAGTTCCTGCGCGCCCAGCCCGGCTATCCGGCGAGCGCGGCGTGCGGTGAGCACTGGGAGCGGCTGCCCGGCCATGTGCAGGGCACGGACTCCCCGGACCAGGCCGAGCGGATCGCCGTGCACATCGACGGCTGCCGGGACTGCCGGGGCCGGATGGAGCAGCTCGTGGCGGCCGACGACCGGCTGCCCGCGCTGACCGGCCCGGCGCTGCTGGCGCTGTACGACCGGGACATGGCGCGCTTCCTGGCGCCCTTGGCGGCCGCCGCTGCGGTGGGCGCCGCAGGGGC
>NZ_JAHLEM010000891.1 GCF_018883605.1 Streptomyces niphimycinicus
TGGCCGCGGGCAGCGCGTCAGGGTCGGTGAGGTAGGCCATGTCACCGTGCGCAACGAAGAACTCCGGGTCAGCGCTCTCGAAGACGATGACGCGGACGTCGGCGTCGTCCCGCACACGCGCGACGAATGCCCGGAGTGAGGGCAGGAGGACCGCGTCCATCAGATTGAGCGGCGGGTGATCGATTGTCACCGTCGCGACCCCGTCCGAGACGTCGATCGTCAGGGCGGGAAGGTCTTCGTAGCTCATGAGGTGGCTCCATATCGCGGTAAGAGACGGCCTGTGACCGGGCCGCCGGCTGGGAACAGTGTCGCGAATCTCGGCATCACGACTGACACTGAGTATCAGGTTAGAAACCTGTATCCGAAGAAGCAAACAAGTGTGTCGGAGTACACTCGTCCCCATGAGCGCAGCGCCACTCGGTACCCGTGAGATCAGCCGCCACGCGGTGCGAGCAGAGCTGGCCCGCGTCGCGTTCAACCGGTTCTGCCTCACCGGCTTCAACCAGGTCACCTTCGCCGACCTCTCCGAAGCCGCCGGAGTGTCGCGGAGCACCTTCCTGCGTTACTTCGGCACCAAGGAAGACGTGGTCCTGTTCGTCTTCGACCCTGTCGGTGACGTCATCACCGACGCGCTCGATGCCGAGCGGGCCAACCAGGACGACTGGAGCAGGCTGCGCAACGCCCTGGAGTCAGCCGTGAGGTTCCTCGTGCGCGACGTCCAGGAACTCGTGACGATCCTCGGCCTCATCGAGCAGACCCCAGCCCTGTGCGCACGCCTCCGCGAGAAGCAGACCGAATGGCGACCAGAGATCGTCGCCCGACTGCTGAAGACAACCCCCTCGGCCGACGGGTCATCGGTCATCGCCAACGTTCGCGTAGCGGCGGCGCTCGAAATCTTGTGGATCGTCCTCGGGCAATGGAGTGCGAGCGACGGCCAAGAGGACCTCGGCAAACTGCTGGACGCTGCGTTCGCCGCCTTCTCGACCCCGGCATGCCGGCAGACGGACGCTCCGTCGTAAAGGGCCGAGGCGGCGGCTTCCTCGGCGGTGCCGAAGCAGCCGAAAGGAGTGGTCGGCCCGGCGGCGGTGATCGCGTCGTCGGAGTCCGGCCCCGGCCGCGAGCGCGGGAGTGGGGTGTCGATCCGGCCGAAGCGGACGGTGTCCACGCGCAGCCGTGCAGGGCCGCCGAGGCCCCCACAGCACCTATCCGCGCGACCTCTAAGGACATGCTCTTTCCCTGGCGAGGCGGCTCAGCCCTTCGTGGCGCCACCGGCCCGGCTGCTGGACGAAGCAC
>NZ_JAHLEM010000892.1 GCF_018883605.1 Streptomyces niphimycinicus
TACGCCCAAAGACGCCGAATCCCCCGCCGAATCCCCAGCCCACTCCCGCAACTGGGCGTGACGAATCGCCCTATCCGGAAACGGTCCGCCCCGTAGCTCCGACGCTCGGGCGAGTCGGTCAATCGGGGGAGCGGCCGGCCCCGCGTGCGCGGCGCACCACATCGTCGCAATCTGGACGCATGGCCTACCGGTACGCGACGGACCACACCGACTGGCTCCGCCGATCCAGCCGGCCCACCTCTGGAGGTCTCGCCATGTCCAGCAAAGAGCAGGCGGCAGGCACCGCACAGAGCACACGGCGCTCGGACGCATGGAAGACGGCGTTCACCATGCTGCAATCGGCGAAGCCGCCGTTCGTTCCGGAGGGGGCGGAGGCGATGACGGTCCTCGTCGAATACCCTCCCGGCGACCCCGGCGCCCCTCCCCACCGGCACTCGGGCCCCGCCTTCGGCTACGTGCTGGAGGGCGAGATGCTCTTCGAGCTGGAAGGCGAGCCGGAGCGGGTGATCCGGGCGGGGGAGTCGTTCTGGGAGCCGGGCGGCGATGTCATCCACTACCAGGACGGAAACAACCGGACAGACTCCCGGAGCCGCTTCGTCGTCACCATGCTCTGCGCCCCGGACCAGCCCATGCTCACCCTGGTGGAAGACGAAGAACTGGCCCAGCGCCAACACCTACGCGCTCCCCGCCCGGGCAGGTGACCCTCGCCGTCGTGTGGCTCCACGCCCAACGCCCTCCAGGGATCGGCGAGTGAATCGAACAGGCCCGGCGCCGCGGTCAGCGCGGTTGGCGTAGCCCAGCGACGAGGAGTTTGACCAGGCGGCGGGCGTCGTAGTGGGGATCACCTTCGGCGCCGATGCGCGGGGTGGGCGCTCTTGGGACCGGCCGAGCTTCCCGCGCTCTGGCCGCTGTCGTTCACCGCCGTGCTCCTTCCATGGCCGGTCTTGCGAAACGGAACATCGTTCCGTATTGTTTTTCGGAGCAGCGTTCCGGTTCTGCCATGACGGCAGACCGGGCGCTCCTCGCTCCCTCCACGGCCGGGCCCGGTCTGCGATGCCACCGACCAGCACGAACGCGCAGCGGACGGGCCGCCGAACCACCAGCGCGAAGAAACCGAACGGAAGGCACTCCCATGCCCACGTCCACGCTCGACTCGAACACCGCGAACGCGCAGCAGAACCCGGCGGCGCCCACCACGGTGGTATCCGCCAAGCCGGTCGTCCTGTCCGCCCCGGGCCGCGGGGAGGATCTCCAGGTCCGCGTGTCCGCGCCCGCGACCGGCGGCGAGCTGCCCGTCATCGTCTTCTCGCACGGCTTCGGCTGGTCGATGAACGGCTACGCCCCGCTGGCGGACCACTGGGCCGCTCACGGCTTCGTGGTCATCCAGCCCACCCACCTCGACTCCCGGACCCTCGGCATCCCCGCCGAGGACCCCCGTACGCCGCGGATCTGGCGCTTCCGTATCGAGGACCTCACGCGCGTACTGGACGGACTCGACGTTCTGGAAGCCGCCGTCCCGGGCCTCGGCGGGCGCCTCGACCGCGACCGCATCGCCGTGTCCGGCCACTCCTGGGGAGCGCAGAGTGCGAGCGCGCTGCTGGGTGCGCGCGTTCTCGGCTCCGATGGCGTTCCCGGCGAGGACATGTCCGATCCCCGGGTCAAGGCGGGTGTGCTGTTCGCCCTGACCGGCCTGGGCGACGACCTGACCCCGTTCGCCGTCGAACACCTTCCCTTCATGCGGCCGTCCTTCGACACCATGACCCCGCCCGCCCTCATCGTCGCCGGGGACAACGACCAGTCCCACCTGTCCACCCGCGGACCGGACTGGTTCACCGACCCGTACACCTACAGCCCGGGGAACAAGGCCCTGCTCAGGCTCTTCGGGGCGGAGCACTCGCTCGGCGGCATCCCCGGTTACGAGGTCGCCGAGACGACGGACGAGAGCCCCGCGCGCGTCGCGCTGATCCAGCACCTCAGCACGGCCTTCCTGCGCAGTGCCCTCCACCCCGAGGACACCAGTTGGAAGTCGGCCGTCAGCGCATTGGGAGACGACCTCAGCGCGCTGGGGAAGCTCCAGAGCAAGTAGGCGAGCCCTCCAACGACCAAGACCGCTCTACCGCTGCACAACAGAAAGGACAGGCGATGATCCTCGTCACCGGAGGTCTCGGCTTCATCGGAGCCCACACCGTGCGGGCACTCCTCGACCTGGGCGAAGACTGCGTCGTGGCCCAGCGCCGCACCCGTGAACTCCCGGCCGTACTCGCCGGAGAGCGGGTCGCGGTGGAGCAGGCGGACATCACCGATCGCGATGCCCTGCTCGCGATCGGCCGCCGCCACGACATCACGGGCATCGTGCACCTGGCGGCGTCCTATCCCTGGTCCCCGGCCCCCGGCGCGGCGGTCGAGACGACACGGCAGGCGCTCGACGGACTGCTGAACATCGCGCAGGCGACCCCGAACGAGCCGCCGCCGACTACATCGCATGGCTGCGCGCAGCCAACAAGACCTGAGCCGGAGCCCAGCCCCGGGCACGGCCCCCCCCGCGCCGGCACCGGGACTTGAGGGCGGCACTCATCTCGGTCCCCTTGTCTGGTTCTTCGGGCCGGTCGAGGGGGCTTCGTCCTGCCCGGAACGCGAATGGCCCCCACCGAAATGGAGGCCGATCAGGAGTACCCGCGGAGCCGACCGGGGGTACATTGCGAGTGTCAGCACGCTATGGGAGTCAGTATGCCCGAGACCAATGACAAGCACATCGGCGTCCGGATCCGTGAGTTCCGCATCATCCGCGACTTCTCCCTCGCTGAGCTGGGTCGGCGTGCCGACGTATCCACCAGCCAGCTCTCCCGAGTTGAGACCGGCGAGCAGCCCGCCAGCCCGTCCGTGCTGGCAGCGGTGGCCCGCGCGCTCGGAGTCACCTTGTCCGTACTGCACGGCCAGCCGTACATCCACATGCTCCAGAAGGATCAGCTCGATCGACTGCTCGCGCCGATCAGTAGCGCGCTCGACGCGTGGGACATCCCCGCCGAGGACGATCTGCCGCCGCGCTCACTGGACGACATCGCAGCAGACACGAAGGTCATCGCCAAGAAGCGCGCCAAGGGTGAGTTCGGGACGGTGGCTGAGGCGTTGCCGGGACTCATCACCGATACGGCCCTGGCCGTACAGACGTACACGGTGCCGGGCCGGGATCGCGAGCGAGCGCACAACCTGCAAGCCGAGATCGCGCGGACCACGGCGATCGTGGCGTATCGGCTCGGCTACATGGACCTCGCACGGCTCGCCCTGGCACGCATGGCCGTAGCCGCGCCCCACTCCGGTGACCCGCGCCAGGTCGCCGTCGAGAGGTACGAGCGCGCCGTCATCACCCATGCGGAAACCTCGCGCCCGGACCGAGGCGTGGCGCTGATGCGGCAGGCGCTACGTGATCTGGACGATGATGGCGACCCGGCGACCACCGCCGTGAGGGGCACCCTGCTGCTGCGTGCCTCGGCCCTCTCTGCCGTGCAGAAGGACCACACCGCCGCGAGGGATTGGCTCGGTCAGGCCACGCAGCTTGCGGAAGCCGGAGCCGCCGCGGATGCCGCCGAGAATCCACCCGGCTCTCGGTACGCCCTGGCATTCGGCGAGTTGAACGTGAATCTCGGGCGACTGGACGTCGCCATGTTCCAGGACGACTATGAGACCGCGGTACGCGTCGCGGACGATGTGCGGTTGCCCGAGTCGTATCAGCCCACGAGGGTGGCGGGCTTCCTGATCCGACGCGCCAGCGCGGAGGCGTGGACGGCTCGCCATGACGATGCGCTCGCCTCGCTGGAGCAGGCGCGTGCGAAGGCGCCGCAGTTGACCCGCTATCACCCCGACGTGCACCAGACCGTCGGGACGCTGCTACGGGCCCGGCAGAGGGCGGCAGAGCCGCTGCGCGAGTTCGCCCAATGGAGCGGTGTGTAGCTAACCCGGCACGCTAGGTCAAGGTCCTGGTGTCCCTATCTTGGGGGAATTGGGGCCTTGCCTCGTCGGCACGATGTGACGGTCAGTACACAGACCGTTCACGGAGCCGACCATGACGAGCTGGACCCTGCCGTGGGAACCACCGACAAGCAGGACCTCGAGGCATTACCGGTAGGCAAATGGTGGGACGCCATCTCCGCGCCCACCGCAGTCGCGGACCGCGCCCTGGAGCTGCTCGGCGGGCGATCCGGCGCCGTCATCCAGGACGACACCTACGGCAAGACGTACTGGCTGATCGGCGTCGACACCGCCCGTAGCTGGTGCATTCGGCAGGTCCGCGTCCTTACCGAACTCGCCGACGAAGGCACCCTCATCGGTGTGCCGCCCGCGTCCTGGGTCACTGGCCACTCGACGTACTGGCGGGTGCCCTTCCGTCTCGACCGGTGCCTGACCGACACCCGGCTGCTTCACGACGCCTTGGCCCAGGCCGCCGGGGAGATCCTCGGCCCGAAACCGGACGGCCGACAGCTCTGCTACGGCTGCCAACTTCCCACCGACGAGCCGGTCCCGGTCGCCATCGCGCACAGCGGCAGCGTCGCCGGCCGCACCGTCTACGCCTGCCCCGCCCACGCCCGGGACTACCCGGCGGCCGACGCCGTGACCCAGGCCGCCGCCATGCGCCGTGCCCTCGACCGAGGCAGGGCCCGATGACGGCCCCCGAACCCATCGCCGACCCGCGCGTCAATGGGCCGTGGCGGGCGGCCATCGAGCATGCCGGGGGCTGTCCGGCTTGCCGGACGCCCGGTGCCGTCTGCTCGGAAGGTGAGCGGCTGTTGCGCGTCCATGAGGAGGCTGCGCGGCGGGGCCGGTCAGG
>NZ_JAHLEM010000893.1 GCF_018883605.1 Streptomyces niphimycinicus
TCAATGGGCCGTGGCGGGCGGCCATCGAGCATGCCGGGGGCTGTCCGGCTTGCCGGACGCCCGGTGCCGTCTGCTCGGAAGGTGAGCGGCTGTTGCGCGTCCATGAGGAGGCTGCGCGGCGGGGCCGGTCAGGGGGTGCCGGGTGAGTCACCGCCGTAAGCCCGCTGCCTGCCGGTTGGCATGCCGAGGTGCGGCCGCCGACCGCACCTGTGTTCTCAGCGCGGGCAGGCAGAGCGCAGCGCGGCCCAGGTGTATGTGCCAACGACGCCGTCGACCGAGATGCCTCCGTGGCAGACGCGGTTGTACTGCTTCCTATTCATTGCTCAGAGTTGAGCATCGAGGTTGGATAATTCGCTCTCCGCACCGACACAGTTGCCGGGTACTGGAGTCCTGGTCCAAGGGCAGTCCGGACCGCCTGCGACCAGCACGATCGAGCAGGATCTGTTTCAC
>NZ_JAHLEM010000894.1 GCF_018883605.1 Streptomyces niphimycinicus
AGCGGCGCCGCCGGGGCCGCGCCGGTCTCCCGGCGGGTGGCCACCGGCTCGGCCGTCCCGCTGGAGGTGCGCCGGACGGGCAGGGAGCTCTCCCGGCCCGCGAGGGCGGGTTTGTCCGCGAGCATCAGCCTGGCCGGGACCAGCACACCGGCGCGCAGCCCACCGCCGGTGTCGCGCTCCGAGATCAGCTCCACGGTGACGCCGTGGCGACGGGCCAGGCGGCCGACGACGGTCAAGCCCATCTGCCGGGACGTAGGTACCTCCACGGATACGTCCCCCGCTACGCGCCGATGAGCCTTGGCCAATTCGGCCCCGCTCATCCCGAATCCCTCGTCGCGGACCTCGATCAGTGCGGAACCGTCCAGGTGCAGTGTATTGCTGACGACCACTTGGGTCTCCGGCGGGGAGAACGCGGTGGCGTTGTCCAGCAGCTCAGCGATCATTCGCGCCAGGTCACCGGCAGCGTACCCGATCACTTCGGCGGCGGGAACGGGCTCCACCACCACCCGCCGGTAGTGCTCGATCTCGGAGACCGAGGCCCTGAGCACATTGTCGAGCGGCACGCGCTGCTCGGAGGGGCGGACCGGGGTGCTGCCGCACAGAACCATCAGGTTCTCGTTGTTGCGCCGCATCCGGGTCGCCAGGTGGTCCAGCTTGAAGAAGCTGGCCAACTGGTCCGGGTCCTCTTCGTGCAGTTCGAGCTGTTCCATCAGGCGCAGCAGCCGGTCCACCAGGCTCTGGCTGCGCCGGGAGAGGTTGACCAGGGTGTCCCGCAGGTCGCCGCGGAGCGCGGCCTGCTCGGCGGCCAGCCGCACGGCCTGGCCGTGCACCGCGTCGAAGGCCCGCGCGAGCTGCCCGAACTCCTCGGTGGTGTGGACGGGCACGGCGCTGATCGACGTGGTCGCCATCTCGCCCTCGCGGATGCTCGACACCGCCTCGGGCAGCCGGCGCTCGGCCACGTCGAGCGCGGTGGAGCGCAGCACGGTCAGCGACCGCAGCAGATGCCGGGCGATGGCGATGCCGATGGCGAAGGCGAGCAGGAGCACGGCGAAGAGCAGCACGGACTCCGCACCGGCCCGGTCGCTCGTCTCGTCCTGGAGCTTGGCGGAGGTCACCCGGAGCCGGTCGGCAAGCCGCTTCTCCACGGTGTTGATGAGCGTTCCGGTCGCCTCCGAACTGCGGTTCCAGTCGCGGACGGAGAACTGCGCGGCATCGGCGCCGCTCTGTCCGGAGCTCTGCGAACCCGCCCGGGACAGCACGGTATCCAGCAGCCGGGTGCGCCGCTCGACCTCGGGGCCGGTGACCGTCCGCTGGTAGGTGCGCTGGTCCCCCGCGGTGGCCACGGCCCGGAAGTCGCCCAGCTTGTCCCGCAGACGGATGTCGGACTCCTGGAGCGCCCTGATGAGCTTGGGGTCCTTCAGCGTGCCGGGGTCGGGCGCGTCCATGACGATCACATGCTGGAGGTGGACCTGTTCCTGGACCAGCTCCAGGTCGTACAGCGCGGTGGCCGGTCCGGAGAGCTGGGGTTCACCGAACCGGCTGCCCAGCGCCTGGTCCAGGTCGAGCAGACTGTTGATGATCTTGCTGTACTCGGTCACCGCGGTCCATGAGCCGATGTCCGTGGACGTCACCCTCTTGCGCAGCTCGGGCAGTCCGTCCAGCAGCTTGAACGCGTCGCGGTAGCGGTTCGCCGTAACCCCTTCGAGCCCCTGTGCCCGCTTGGTGGTGCGGGCGACGGCGGCCTGTGCGCGGTCGACGCGCTGATTCTGCTGCCGGAGCATGGCCGGATCGGCGGCCGTGCGGTCTCTCAGCCGCGCGGCCGACATCGTCCGTTCCATCTGTAGATCGCTGATCAACGGCATCAGCCCACCGCGCAGTCCGACCAGCCGCTGCACGTCCGCGTAGGTGTTCGCGCGCGCGACGTCGCGTTGGATCTGCACGACGCCCAAGGCGACGGCGAGCAGGGCGGGCACCACCAGAACGGCACCCAGCTTCACGGGCAGCCGCCAGTTGCGCCACTCCACGACGCCGGCCCACCACGACGGTGAGCGATCGCGCGCGGCCGCATGCCTGCCCGGGGTCATGAGGCGCGCTCCGCGCTCGGACCGGCTTGCCCACAGGGATGTATCACGATGCCGTTTCTCCTGGGATTTCCCCGGCTGGGGAAAGTCGAACGCCCGGCAGCGCGCCGCCGCATCGCTTTCGGCGATGCGCCGGCGCGCCTGCCTTTACTCGAACAACTTGCTGCTCTTCTCGGCCAGTTGGTATAGACCGTACAGAAACGGCACGGCTACCCACAGCCATGCCACGACCATGACCGCGGGAGAGACCGCCTTGGCCACGTCCGGCGAAGGGCTGTCTGCGTCAGTCACCGGCTTACCGCCTCTCTGCCGGAAGGGGGTCGGGGGTGTCCGCCGGGGACGCCGACTCCGCCTGGACCGGCTCGGGTTCATGGAACTTCGGATTCACCGGCCGCACCAGTTCGTTCGCGATGAAGCCGATGACAAGGAGCCCCATCATGAGGGTGAACGAAAAGGTGTAGAGGGCCGGGCCGGTGTCCCCGGACTCATGCGCGGAATCCGCGATGGAGTCCACGATGAGCGGTCCGGCGACTCCGGCGACCGACCACGCGGTCAGCAGCCGGCCGTGGATCGCGCCGACCTGGTAGGTGCCGAACAGATCCTTGAGGTAGGCCGGAACGGTGGCGAATCCACCGCCGTAGAACGACAGGATCACCATGGTCGAGGCGACGAACAGCGCGGTGCTGCTGTCCTTTTCGAGCATGATCGTGAGGTAGAGCAGGGCACCGGCGCCCAGATACAGGCGGTAGATGTTCTTCCGGCCGACCAGGTCGGAGACCGAGGACCAGACGAAGCGACCGGCCATGTTGGCCAGGGAGAGCAGTGCGACGAAGCCGGTGGCGGCGCTCGCGCTCACCGGACTGTCCGTGTCCTGGAAGAAGTCCTGGATCATCGGGGCGGCCTTCTCCAGGATCCCGATACCAGCAGTAACGTTCATGCACAGCACGATCCAGAGCAGCCAGAACTGGGGCGTGCGCACCGCGTTCTTCGCCGACACGTTCGCGGTGGTGACCAGCGGCTTGGCCGCGTCGTCGCTCGGCGTCCAGCCGGCCGGCCGCCAGCCCTCGGGCGGCACCCGCACCAGCACCACGCCCAGCGACATGAAGGCGGCGTAGGCCAGGCCGTGCACCAGGAAGGTCTTCGCGATGCCGCTGGTGTCGCTGCCGAACGCCCCCAGCATCTCCGTCGACCAGGGAGACGCGATCAGCGCGCCGCCGCCGAACCCCATGATCGCCGTACCGGTGGCCATGCCCGGCCGGTCGGGGAACCACTTCATCAAGGTGGACACGGGCGCGATGTAGCCGATGCCGAGCCCGACCCCGCCGATGCCGCCGTATCCGAGAACGACCAGCCAGTAATTGCGCGTGGCGACGCCGAGGGCGGCGACCAGGAAACCGGTGGAGAAGGCCACCAGCGAGACGAACATGGCCCAGCGCGGGCCCTTTCTCTCGACCAGCGTCCCCCCGAACGCGGCGGAGAGCCCCAGCACCAGAATGCCGATCTGGAAGGGGAGGGCGCTAGCCGTCCCCGAGATGTCTAGGGAATCTTCCAGAGGTATCTTGAAGACGCTCCAGGCGTACGCCTGGCCGATGGAGAAGTGGATCGCAAGCGCCGCCGGTGGAATCAGCCAACGATTCCACCCCGCCCCTGCGATGATGCGAGAGCGATCGAGGAAACCCACAGATCAACCTACCTCCGGCTTCTTGAGAGCACCCCCGCAGACTGCATTCTTGAACCTATCCAAACACCTCGGGGGAGGCAGTGGCGAGCACAGGGCTGCCGTCATATGCCAGTGGCAGACTCACTGCACAGCGGCACGCTCGCAGCACTCATGCTCGCGCACGATGGGACGTTCTACCCGAGGTGAGGTTCTACCAGTGGCGACACTTGGGACACAACGCCGGGTGCCGAAATGTCCTCAAGGCGCAACCCTCGGCGGCCGGCGCCAATCTGACACTACGTCAAAATGGACAACACGGGAAGGAGAGACAAAGTGCCGGTTCAGCGACCACTCCCGCCATATTCGATTGCGCGCCGACGCCCGATGTTCACCCTGACACCCGCCCACCTGCACCGGTGAGAGCCGGGGGCGGCGTTGACTGCGCCCGGCGCCTCACTACACTTGCGGCGTCAAGGGCCCGCCGGTCGCCCCTCCTTCCGCCGCTCGAGCGCGGGCGCTCCGAACCGACGCCTCGTCAGAAACACCCCGGAGAAGACCATGAATAAATCGGTGCGACCGCCCGCTTCCTTGCCATCCGAGCGGGCCACCGGACCGGGGTTCACCGATCGCGGTGCCGACATCGGGGAGCCCGATTTCGAGGCGATTCAGCAGAGCCCGGAGTTCAAACTTCTCCGCAAGAGACTGCTCTGGTTCATCTTCCCGATGAGCGCCTTCTTCTTGTGCTGGTACATGACCTTCGTGCTCTTCTCGGCCTATGACCACGAGTTCATGAGCCGCAAGCTGTTCGGCGCGGTCAACACCGGCACCGTCTTCGGCCTGCTCCAGTTCGTGTCGACGATGGCGATCGTCCTGACGTACCGGCGCTTCGCGCGCAAGAAACTTGACCCGCAGGTGGACACGGTCCACGAGCTGGCGGGAGTCGGCAAGGAATGACATTGCAGATCGCAGCCCGCACGACCGGCAGCCCGATAATCAACCTGAGCGTCTTCTTCGCTTTCGTCATCATCACGCTGTTCGTCGTCTACAAGGCCACCAACAGAAATTCGACGACCTCCGACTACTACGCCGCGGGCAGCGCCTTCACCGGTGTCCAGAACGGCATCGCCCTGTCCGGCGACTTCCTCTCCGCGGCCTCGTTCCTCGGCATCTCGGGGGCCATCGCGGTCCATGGCTACGACGGGTTCCTCTACTCCGTGGGGTGGCTCGTGGCGTGGCTGGTCGCCCTGCTGCTCGTCGGGGAGCGGCTGCGCAACACCGGCCGGTTCACGGTCGGCGATGTGATGGCCTACCGCATGAAGCAGCGCCCGGTGCGCGCGGCGGCGGCCAACTCCACGCTGGTCATCACGTTCTTCTACATGCTCGCCCAGATGGCCGGCGCGGGTGGTCTGATCGCCCTGCTGCTCAATGTGCACAGCAAGGGCGGGCAGGCCCTCATCATCACCGGCGTCGGCCTCGTCATGGTCTTCTACGTCCTGGTGGGCGGCATGAAGGGCACGACCTGGGTGCAGATCATCAAGGCGGGCCTGCTGCTGATCTGCGTGACCTTCATGAGCGTGTTCCTGCTCGGCAAGTTCGGATTCAGCTTCTCGGCGATCCTCGACCAGGCGGCGCAGAACAGCTCGCTGGGCGCGGATCTGCTCAACCCCGGTGGCTGGTACGGCGAGAACTCGATGACCAAGCTCGACTTCGTCTCGCTGTCGCTGTCACTGGTCCTCGGCATCTCCAGCCTGCCGCATGTGCTGATGCGCTTCTACACCGTGCCCGACGCCAAGGAGGCCCGGCGTTCGGTGGTCTGGTGCTCCTGGTCGATGTTCATCTTCTATCTGTCGATCCTGATCGTCGGGTACGGCGCCACCGCGCTGGTCGGCTCGGACCGGATCGTGAGCGCCCCGGGCGGCGAGAACTCCGCCGCTCCCCTGCTCGCCTTCGAGATCGGCGGCGCGATGCTGCTGGGCGTCGTCTCCGCGGTGGCCTTCGCGACCATCCTCGCGGTGGTGGCCGGGCTGACCCTGGCCGCCTCGGCCTCGTTCGCCCATGACGTGTACGCCAACGTGATCCGCAACGGCAAGGCCGATCCGCGCTCGGAGATCCGGGTCGCGCGGCTCACGGCGCTCGTGATCGGTTTGATGGCCATCCTCGGCGGCATCGTCACCAACGGCCAGAACGTGGCGTTCCTGGTGTCGTTGGCGCTGGCGCTCGCCGCGTCGGCCAATCTGCCGACGATCCTCTACACGCTGTTCTGGAGGCGGTTCAACACGACCGGAACGCTGTGGAGCATCTACGGCGGCCTGGGGTCCGGCCTGATCCTCATCATCTTCTCGCCGGCGATCTCGGGCAGCTCCACGTCGATCATCAAGGGCGTGGACTTCCACTGGTTCCCCCTCACCAACCCCGGCCTGGTGTCGATTCCGCTCTCCTTCCTCTGCGGATTCCTCGGCACGGTCCTCAGCAAGGACTCCTCGGACCGCAAGAAGCAGGCGGAGATGGAGGTCCGGTCGCTGACCGGCATCGGTTCGAAGGCGTAGGCCGCACCGACCGCCCGAGGCGGCCCCGCTCGGGGCCGCCTACGGCCGGCGAATGGCGTCGGGGGTGGGGAGGGCGCTCATGGGGTGCTCCGACGGCTCGGCCCGCGGCGAGGAGCTGGGTGCCACAGGCCGCCCGCGGAGGGGGACGTCCCCGCTGTCCCGGGGGCCTGCCGTCCCGCCTCCGAGCCCACGGGTGGCGCGCTGCTCCGGGGCCTTGGACGGCGCCAGCGGGGTGGGCGACGCCGAGGGACGGCCGGTGGGCGCCGACGGGAGCGGGG
>NZ_JAHLEM010000895.1 GCF_018883605.1 Streptomyces niphimycinicus
ATCCGCGCCGGGGACCTCGCGGCGACCGCGCCCCACAAACCGGCTGCCGCCGCCGAGGCACGGCCGGAGGCCGCTTCCGGGTCACAGCCCGGGGCCGGGTCCGGGCCCGGGTCCGCCGCCAGTGGCGATCGGCTGCCCCGCACCACCTCCGCCGACACCCTCGCCACCATGCAGGCCGCGGCCCTGACCGGGTCCAACGTCTGGATCGGCTATGTCAACGCGAACGGCGCGGCCACCCAGCGCGTGATCGCGCCGGTCCGGGTCGAGGGCGGCTTCGTCACGGCGTACGACCACACCGCGGACGAGGTCCGTACGTACCCTCTGCACCGCATCACGGGCGCCGCCGAACTGGCCGAGGACGCGACGTGACGCAGGCCCTATGGCGTTAGCTCACGCGGCGGGCGGTCACTGTCGCTGGGTCCAGCGGTGCCACCAGTGGCGGCGGCGGGGGTGCAGGGCGTGGCCGAGCCAGCGGCCGATCACGACGTAGCCGAGCAGCGCGCCCGTCGTGTTGAGGATGACGTCGTCGATGTCGAAGGCCCGGCCCTCGACGATGAGCCCCTGAACGGTCTCGACGGCCACCATCACCAGGGCCGTCACCACCACCACCCGCACCGCGCCCCGCGCCTTGGGCAGCAGCATCGGGAGCAGCACCCCGAAGGGGGCACCGAGCAGCACATTGCCGCCGATCTGCTTCACCGTGTCCCGGAAGGCGGGCTGGTCGAGATACGCGTGCAGCGAGCGTCCCGGGTGCAGATTGGTGTGGACGAGGTCGACGGAGCCGGGCTGGGGCACGAGCGTGGCCTTGGCGAGCGCCGCCGCGAAGCCGACCATGCAGACGAACGCCGCGAGCAGCACCAGCACCCGTGCGGCGCGCGCGCCGAACGACTTGCGCTGGAGCAGCGCCGTCTCCGAGGCGCCCTCGGGCGCCACGGGCTCGGCAGGCTCGGCAGGCCCCGCGATCCGGGCTGTCCCGGTCCGGGCTTTCGTCGACGGGCCCTTCGCGGACTCAGGCTTCGCGGACTCAGGCTTCGCGGCCCGGGCCTTGGCGGTCTGCGGTTTCGTGGACCCAGGCTTCGCGGTCTGCGACTTCGTGGACCCAGACTTCACGGTCTGCGACTTCGTGGACCCAGACTTCACGGTCTGCGACTTCGTGGACCCAGACTTCACGGTCTGCGACTTCGTCGTCCGGGCTCCCTTCGCCAGAGCCCCACCCGCCCGCGGCCCCCTCTTCTGGCCGCTCGCCCGCTTCTCGCCGCTCGCCTGCTTCTGGCCGCTCGCCTTCTTCTGGCCGACCGTGGTCCGGGAACCCTCCCTCGGCTTCTTCTCCCCCGACGCTGCCCGCTTCTCCGCCGTCCGCTTTACCGTCGTCCTCTTGTCCGTCGTCCTCTTGTCCGTCGTCCTCTTGTCCGTCGTCCTCTTGTCCGCCGTCCTCTTGTCCGCCGTCCGCCGGATCTCCCATCCAGCGATGCTGATCACAGGGACTCCCTCCCGCCCATGGCTCTGTTGTCGCGGCGCTGTCGTCGCGGTTCCGTCGGTCCGTGTTCGTCGTCGTTCGCCTTCGTTCGTCTTCGCCGCTTGCCCGTAGCCGCCCGTTGTATCCCCGCGGCTCTCCGCCACGCCTTCTCGATGGGGGACACTGGTTCTTTGGCCGGCAGCACGAAAGGACCCAGGCGCGTGAATGGACCCCTCATCGTCCAAAGCGACAAGACGCTCCTGCTCGAGGTGGACCATGAGCAGGCCGGCGCCTGCCGCCGCGCCATCGCGCCCTTCGCCGAGCTGGAGCGGGCGCCCGAGCACATCCACACCTACCGGGTGACCCCGCTGGGGCTGTGGAACGCCCGCGCCGCCGGGCACGACGCCGAGCAGGTGGTCGACGCCCTCGTCGCGTACTCCCGCTACCCCGTCCCGCACGCCCTGCTCGTCGACGTCGCGGAGACCATGGCCCGCTACGGGCGGCTGCGGCTGCTCAAGCACCCCACCCACGGTCTGGTCCTGGAGACCAGCGACCGTCCGATCCTCGAGGAGATCCTGCGGTCGAAGAAGGTCCAGCCGCTGGTCGGCGCCCGGATCGACCCGGAGACCGTCGTCGTCCACCCCTCCGAGCGCGGGCAGATCAAGCAGACGCTGCTGAAGCTGGGCTGGCCCGCCGAGGACCTGGCCGGTTATGTGGACGGCGAGGCCCACCCCATCGAGCTGCGCGAGGACGGCTGGGCGCTGCGGCCGTATCAGACCCAGGCCGTGGAGGGCTTCTGGCACGGCGGCTCCGGCGTTGTCGTGCTGCCCTGCGGTGCCGGAAAGACGCTGGTGGGGGCGGGTGCGATGGCCACCGCCAAGTCGACCACGCTGATCCTGGTCACCAACACCGTCTCCGCCCGGCAGTGGAAGCACGAGCTGGTGCGCCGCACCTCGCTCACCGAGGAGGAGATCGGTGAGTACAGCGGTACGCGGAAGGAGATCCGCCCGATCACCATCGCCACGTACCAGGTGCTCACCACCAAGCGGAAGGGCATCTACCCGCATCTGGAGCTGTTCGACTCCCGCGACTGGGGCCTGATCGTCTACGACGAGGTGCATCTGCTGCCGGCGCCCGTCTTCAAGTTCACCGCCGATCTACAGGCCCGGCGGCGGCTCGGCCTCACGGCGACGCTCGTCCGGGAGGACGGCCGGGAGTCCGATGTCTTCTCGCTCATCGGGCCCAAGCGCTTCGACGCGCCCTGGAAGGAGATCGAGGCGCAGGGCTATATCGCGCCCGCCGACTGTGTCGAGGTCCGGGTCAATCTGACCGAGGCCGAGCGGCTGACGTACGCCACCGCCGAGACCGACGAGAAGTACCGCTACTGCGCCACCACCGACTCCAAGCGGAAGGTCACCGAGGCGCTGGTGGCCCGGCACAAGGGGCAGCAGACGCTGGTCATCGGCCAGTACATCGACCAGCTCGACGAGTTGGGCGAGCATCTGGACGCGCCCGTCATCAAGGGCGAGACCACCAACGCCCAGCGGGAGAAGCTCTTCGACGCCTTCCGGGAGGGCGAGCTGTCGGTGCTCGTCGTCTCGAAGGTCGCCAACTTCTCCATCGACCTCCCCGAGGCCACGGTCGCCATCCAGGTCTCCGGCACCTTCGGCTCCCGCCAGGAGGAGGCCCAGCGGCTCGGCCGGGTGCTGCGCCCGAAGGCCGACGGCCACCCGGCGGTCTTCTACTCGGTGGTCGCGCGCGACACGATCGACCAGGACTTCGCGGCGCACCGGCAGCGGTTCCTGGCCGAGCAGGGGTACGCGTACCGGATCGTGGACGCGAGCGAGCTGCTCGCGGACGAGGACGTCTGACCTTCGGCCCACCACGAGTCACCCACCGCCGTGGGGCACGCTCCCATGGCCAGGACATGTGTCATGGGTGACCCGTGACCGCCGACTCCGCCCGGCGCGTTCCCCGCCCGGCCCCCTCCCCCGGGGCCGTCATAATTCATTCGCCTCCCGGACATGCCCTGGCTACAATCGCCGGTCTTGCCGCCTCCCGCGTTCCGAACGGGAGAGCCGCCGCCCGGACGGAAACCGGTCGGCATCTCTGACCGCGCATCCATACCGCGCACCCGCTTTGTGTATTCGCTCTGTGCACTCGCTTGTGTGTACTCGCCCGCCGGAGGCTACGCCGTGCCCTCGCACGCCCCTGACCACGCAGATCCCCTCTCGGACCCGAACCCCCAGGCAGCAGACCCCCTCGCGCGGGAGCGCG
>NZ_JAHLEM010000896.1 GCF_018883605.1 Streptomyces niphimycinicus
ACCCGCTTTGTGTATTCGCTCTGTGCACTCGCTTGTGTGTACTCGCCCGCCGGAGGCTACGCCGTGCCCTCGCACGCCCCTGACCACGCAGATCCCCTCTCGGACCCGAACCCCCAGGCAGCAGACCCCCTCGCGCGGGAGCGCGGCCATCTGACCGACTCCCGCGCCGCGCTGCGCGCCATGCGCGCCGACGTCGAGGCCCTCGACCTCCGCGACGTCGCCGCGAACTGGGTCAACGCCGCAGCCCTGCAACACCAGGTCAGCGAGCGCATCAAGGCCCTCGCCGACCTCGCCGACACCCCGCTCTTCTTCGGCCGGCTCGACTATCTGCACGCACCGGGCGCGGAGACGGCCGAGGGCGCGGAGGGCGAGCGCTTCTATATCGGCCGCCGCCATGTGCACGACGCGGACGGCGACCCGATGGTCATCGACTGGCGCGCCCCCGTCTCCCAGCCCTTCTACCAGGCGTCCAAGACCGCGCCGATGGACATCGCGCTGCGCCGCCGCTTCGGCTACACGGGCGGCGAGTTGACGGCATACGAGGACGAAAGGCTCTCCGACCCCACCGAGGGCGAGCAGACCAGCAAGCTGCTCCAGTCCGAGATCGAGCGCCCGCGCGTCGGCCCGATGCGGGACATCGTCGCGACGATCCAGCCGGAGCAGGACGAGATCGTCCGCCAGGGGATCGGCGGCACCATCTGCGTCCAGGGGGCACCGGGCACCGGTAAGACGGCCGTGGGACTGCACCGGGTGGCGTATCTGCTGTACGCGCACCGCGAGCGGCTGGCCCGCTCCGGCACCCTGGTCATCGGCCCGAACCGCTCCTTCCTCCACTACATCGAGCAGGTCCTGCCCGCCCTCGGCGAGTTGCAGGTGGCCCAGGCGACCGTCGAGGACCTGGTGACCCGCCCGGCCCTGGGCGTGGAGGCACGGGGCACCGACTCCGCCGACGCGGCCCGTATCAAGGGCGACGCGCGGCTGGCCGAGGTGCTGCGCCGCGCCCTGCGTTCGTATGTCACCGCCCCCACCGAGCCCTGTGTGGTGGTGCGCGGTTCCCGCCGCTGGCGGGTGCCCGCGTATGAACTGGAGGAGATGGTCGAGGAGTTGCTCACCCGCGACATCCGCTACGGCGCGGCCCGCGAGGCCCTTCCGCAGCGCATCGCGCACGCCGTGCTCGTCCGGATGGAGCAGGCGGGCGAGGCGCCCGACGACCGGGTCCAGGACGCGGTCGCGCGCAACGCGGCCGTCAAGGCGGCGGTCAAGGCGGTCTGGCCGCCGGTCGACCCGGCCAAGCTGGTGCTGCGGCTGCTCTCCGACGCCGACTTCCTGGCCGAGCACGCGGCGGGCGTCCTCGACGCCGACGAGCAGAAGACCGTCCTGTGGACGAAGCCGGGGCGCGGTGTGAAATCCGCGAAGTGGTCCCCGGCGGACCTGGTGCTGATCGACGAGGCCGCCGACCTCATCGAGCGCACCCCGTCCCTCGGGCATGTGGTCCTGGACGAGGCCCAGGACCTGTCGCCCATGCAGTACCGCGCCGTCGGCCGCCGGTGCAGCACCGGCTCGGCGACCGTGCTCGGCGACATCGCCCAGGGCACCACCCCCTGGGCGACGGCCAGTTGGGAGGAGGCCCTGACCCATCTGGGCAAGGACGGGGCCGCGATCGAGGAGCTGACCCAGGGATTCCGGGTGCCGCGCGAGGTCATCGCGTACGCCTCGCGGCTGCTGCCCGCCATCGCCCCCGGCCTGACGGAGGCCACCTCGATCCGCGAGGCGGCGGGCGACTTCTCCGTACGGGCCGTGGACCCGGCGGACCTGGACGCGGCCGTGATCGCCGCGTGCCACGACGCCCTGACCCACGAGGGCTCCGTCGGCCTCATCGCGGCCGACGCCCGCGTCCCGGCCCTGGCCGAGGCCCTCGGCGCGGCGGGCCTGACCCATCTCTCCCCCGGCGAGGAGACCAGCGCCGAGGCCCGGCTCACCCTCGTCCCGGCGACCCTGGCCAAGGGTCTGGAGTACGACTACGTGGTGCTGGACGAACCGGCCGCGGTGGTCGACGGCGAACCGGACGAACGCACCGGGCTGCGCCGCCTGTATGTCTCCCTGACCCGTGCGGTCTCGGGGCTGACGGTCGTCCACGGGGCGGCGCTGCCGGAGCGGCTGAGCTGAGCCGACCGTTACGCCTTGGCCACAGCGGCCTGCTGCTCGGCCCGCTCGAGGGCGTCCGGGGTGACGGGCGTGAAGAAGTTGACGAGATTGCCGTCGGGGTCCTTGAACAGCAGCGAACGGTTGCCCCAGGGCTGCGTGGTGGGCTCGTGCACGATCTCGACGTCGAACTCCTTGAGCCGCTCGTACTCGCCGTCGACATCGGCGACGCGGAACTCCACGATCACGCTCTGGTTCGCCGCGGGCCGGGGCGCCCGCTCACCGAGCCCCCGCACCGTGCGGGTGCTCCCAAGGGCGAGGGTTCCGCCGGACATCATGAACTCGGCGAAGTCGTCCGTGTACCGCTTCGCCGTCAGGCCCGTGGCCCGCTCGTAGAAGTCGACGATCCGGGCGACGTCCTCGGTGATGATGCGGATCGAGGCGAAGTGCATGGCAAGCTCCCGTGAGGTGTTGTGTGCCGTGCGGATGACCGTACGGTCGATACCGGGCAGAACCCGCCCGGTATCGAACCCCGGTTTTTCCGGGCCGGTTTCCGGGCCCGGTGCGCAGGCCCGGTTTCCGGGCCCGGTGCGCAGGCCCGGTGCGCAGGCCCGGTGCGCAGGCCCGGCACCCAGCAGGAGCTTGTCGGCACAGCCGCCGCGCGGCCCCGACCCCGGCGCCGCGCGG
>NZ_JAHLEM010000897.1 GCF_018883605.1 Streptomyces niphimycinicus
CGTCGGGCCGTCGTCCCGGCGCGGCGGGCGCCTGGCGCGCAGGCGACGGGCAGCGGTTCGCTGCGGGGGTGAGGGGGCTTGGGAGGGCGGCCTTGGGAGGCGGGGCGGATGCGCGGGCCGCTCGAGCGTCTACGGCTCGGTGCGTGGCTCGCGCGTCCAGAGGCGTTCGACGCACCGGTGTGCTGGCGGTTCGGCCGGGCCATCCGGTCCATGGGCGACATGCACAAGCTTTGCCGATGCGCTGCTGTTACGGATCACCCACCGCGCGTCCAGTTACTTAGCCGCGCTTCAGCTCTTTGGCCATCACGGCGTATAGCGGCGAGTCGTCTGACGGCTTCGCTTCGCCCGCCTTGTTGTATTCCCAACTCTCATACAGCTCCTGGACTTTGTGGTGAGCGGAGTCGACCAGGAGCGTTACAAAATCGGCTTCGACCGATTCGAGCAGTGCGTCATGAATCTGCTTAGCCCGTCCGGTCCCTCGCCATTGGGGAACCACCATCAATTCTGACAGCGCGAAGACTGATCCCCTGGTTCTGGCAGGCCGATGATGCCCCTTCCACCATCCACCCGGCTTGAGCATGGAGCCGTATGCGTACCCGACAGGCCCGCCATCCTCCCAACCCGATACACACTGCCAGTTCTCACGTGAGGACCACAGATCGACGAAGTACGAGAAGCGCTCACGCGAATAGAACGGGTTCGGATCGTTCGCGTACGCCTCGTCGTGGATGTCAAGCAGCAGGGACCTGACGTCCCGAGCATCGGCATGCGTGTAGCGCTTCAGATCCATTGACTGGACTCCTCGATCCACTCGACAACTTCGGGACCCTTTGAGCCCGAGGCCACGATCGCCTTTCGTGTCGCGGCCAGAGTGTGAGCGGTTCTCCTCGATCCGGAAGAGGGCGGCAGCAATGCATGAGCCTGCCTACCTGTCGAACAGGCCAGTTCCAGGTCTCCTTGTCTGGCCTGTGCCAACGCCAGATGGGCTGTGTAAAGGGCCCTGTTGCGGGCCATATCGCCAGGAATACCGGCGAGCGCGCGATGCAGGCAGTACTCCGCCCGTCCGTGGTCACCCAGTGCCGACCACATGAACGAGGACAGAGCGTCCACCTCACTGGCATCGAAGAACTCGATCCACTCTGGCCGCCGCTCGTCGGCGCAACGGGCGAAGGCACGCTCCGCGTCGGCGAGGGCTCGTAGGGCTTCTGAGCGATGCCGTATCCGCACAAGTCCGTTGGCGTTCCGGATGTGTCCGAGAGAGGCGTACAACGGGTCTCTCCTGGCGACGGAGGAGCGCTTCATCACCTCTGCCCCGGCGACGGCTTCAGCGTGGTTCTCGCACTGGCTGGAAGTGAGGGTCAGATGGTTCCAGACGTGGTACATCGTCTCGCTGTCGCGAGACAGGCCAGCGAAGGTCAGAGCTTTGTCAAGATGAGCGCGTGCACGCTGCGGAGAGCTTGCGTCAATGGCCGCGAAAGCCGCAGAGCTGATGACGTCGGCGGAAAGTCGATGAAGCATATTTCGCACACGAGTTGAGCACGAGGACACGGCAAGGGTGGACTGAATCCGGAAAGCCAGTTCCACTCCAATGTTTTCCACCTTCCGTGATCCTCCCATAGCTTGGTCCTGTCGGAGGATGGCCACATACTCCTGGTGGAATCGTCGGACGTCGTTGACGCCAAGGCGCCCATGGGTGGGTGCGCACGGAGCGGCAACGGCCAGGGCTGCACCGCTCGTGGCGGTGAGGAGCGCACGTCGGTGCACGGGATCTTCCTCCGGTGGTGCGATGCGCTTCTTGCGAGGCACGAACCCTAAGGCTTCGGCGCTGGCACCAAGAACCTTCTCCAGGCACAGCCTGATGCGGTCCTGTGGCCACTTGGTCTCGCCGCGCAGCCATCGCCGGATGTCGGCATCGGTCACGTTACCTGGTTTGCCTGTCAGGAGTTCGATCTCAGCATTGATCTGACGCGCTAACTCTGCTTGAGAGAAGCCGAGGTCGGCGATCCGTGCGGCGAGGTTACGGTTCCTCTGTGCCATGCCCTCACGGTAACGGCGCGCGATCGCCCAGACACGGGCGGAAGTAAAAATCACCGGGGTCATGCGCCGAGAGACGCGCTCTTCCACCTGTCCGTCGTGCGGTGCTGGGCCGTTGACTAGGCATCACCAGGTCAACGGACGACGGAGGCAGAAGCTCCTCCGCGTGGGACACCCACCCCGTGGGGTTGTACGTCCTCCGGTACGAACGGCGGCGAGCGCTGGGAGCGACGCGGTGAGCCTGAACAAGCCCTCCCTCAAGCCGCAGGAGGCACAACAGGGCTCGTCCGGCCGCCCGACGCCGAAGGAGTTGGACGCGCGGGCGGAGGCGCTGAAGCAGGAGATCGACAAGCACCTCGGACGCAGGACGGGGCGATGATGAGCCAGCCGACGCCGTACAAGGGCCCCAAAGTAGGCCAGGAAGCCTACGACGCCACCACAGGGCGCGTGGGCGTTCTCCAGGCCGTCTGTCACGTTGACGATCTCGCCTTCGATCACAGGATGCCGGGACCGCGCGTTGCGTTCCTTCGTCCAGCCGAGGGAGGGCGGGAGTGGCTGACCGACGCTGGGAATGTCAGGTTCCTTGAAGAAGCGAGATCGGATCTCGCCGTTGGTGACGAGTCGCCATGGTCGTGACTGCTGTGGCAGTAGCCCCATAGCCAAACCAGACCCCCGTCTGGTCGTCCTCGTAGCTGTTGATGGCCGGGCGGGTCGGCAAGTGCAGGGCGGCGCCGGGAAGTGGCCTGCGTTGGCAGAGCACAAGGAGGAAAAGGTGGAGGAGTTCACACCCCCGCCGAAGCGCGCTCGTCGCTTCGAGGGGTTGTTCACGACCAAGGTGCGGCGCCGGGTTCAGTCACCGGCTGAGACGCACGAGTACAAGAAGACCTCTGGTTCGTCGGATGGTGCCAAGACGTACGACACCACCGCCACCTGAGTCTGTCGGTCTCAACGCCCGAGGGTGCGGTCTCACCGTCCTCTCGGGACCGCCGGAAGGGAGAGCACACTTGATCAAGGTACGCCTCACCCCGTACGCAAGTACGGAATGGACGTGGGACGACAGCAGCTACGTCACGGCCGACAGGACGAGCGGGATCACGCCATACGCCCACCCGATGCTGGAACAGGTCGCCGTCACGGACGGGAGCCGCACGCTCCTCGTCGTACGTGAACGCGTCGCAGGCCGGGAGGCCACCGATCCGAGCCCCCGCATCCTCCCCCCGGCAGACTTCGACAAGGCTCGCGCGCTGGCCGAACAGTGGCCTACGGACTACGTGCTCGTGGAGACCGCCCCCGGTGACCCCTGCCGCGTCACCGCAGGGCCCGGAGGCATCGCACCGCTCTACGTCGCGCATGACCGTACGAGCCTGCACGGGTCGTGGGACATGGCCGACCTGGCCGAACACGCCGTCGGGCTGAGCCCTCGCGAAATCGCGCGGCTGCTGGTCTACCGGCCCCGGTACAGCACCGAGACCGTCTTCCGAGGCATTCACCGAGTGACCGAGCGCACGACGGCTGTCTTCGGCGGTCACCTGTACCTGCACTACCCCGAACCCGCCTTGCACAGTGGCCCGCGCGAACTGAAACCAGATGCCGATGTGCTCGGCGCCTTCGTCAACGCAATGGACGACACCCTCGACCTCCGGCCGCTCGACTCTGTGAAGACCGTGCTTCACCTGACGGGCGGGTTCGATTCCGGCACCGTGGGCACCCGTCTCGCGGAGCGCTACCCGAACCGGTTCCCCACGGCCGCCCTCCTCATCGGCGGCCCCGGGCGTGCTCACCAGATCCGGCGGCGTACCGAAATCCTCAAGACCCTCCCGTTCGCCGAGCCGGACCACCTGATCGACGCCATGGAGCACGCCCCGCTGACGGCCGACTGCGCGCGTGTCCTGGGCGAGCCCATCAGCCCGTACGAGGAACCCTTGCACCACCCATTCACCCGACTGACCGAAGTGCTTGCCAAGCACGGGGCCCGCGTGGTCGTGACGGGACTCGGCGGGGACGAAATGGTGGCCCTCTCGCAGGACGAGTACCCGCACAAGTCCATGGGCGAGATCAGCGACGCGCTTCCCTGGGTCGGCCGACGAGCACGGGCGGCGCTCGAGTACGCGGACGACGGCATCGCACCGCCCGCCGCAGTCAACAGCATGACCTTGCTGTCTCTGGAGACCACGGCCCCCGTGCTGATGCGAGCCGGCATCTGGCCCCTGCACCCCTTCGCCGACTCCGGCATGGTCCAACTCGGCGAGTGGCTTCCCATGCGCTGGCGCGAGCTCAAGCAACTTCAGCGGCGACGCCTCGCCTCACTCGGGCTGAGCCCGGACGTCACCGAGTCCCGCGTGCGGGAGTCTTTCGCAGAAGTCGTCCAACACTCACTGACCACGCACGCCCGGCAGTTGTTCGCCCGGATGCTCGCCGACGGTTCCCCACTCTTCGATGAACAGCTAGTCGACCCCGATGGCCTGCGCCTGGCCGTGCGACGACTGGCCGAAGAGCCCTACCGCGAAGACGGTGACGCGCAACTCCTCGAAGTGCTGGATCTGCACTTCGCCGCCCAAGCCTTCCTGTAAACCATGTGATAACCACACCGGTATGCCGCCGACCAAACCCAGGAGACACGGTGTTCGCCATGCGCCCGGCCACCGCCGACGACATCCCTGCCGTAGGGAACATGATCCTCGCTCGCTCTGCGTGGCTGGAGGAGCGAGGGCATCCGAGCTGGCGGGAGAACGCTATCGAACTCGCACGGCAGGCAGAGAACTCCGACGGTGATGTGTGGGTCCTCGCCGAGGACGGCGGACAGATCATCGGCTGCACCACCGTGCAGGAACAGACCCCACCCTGGGGCTGGACGCAAGACGAACTGAACGAGCCGGCCCACTACCTCTACTCGACAGTCACCGACCCCGCGCACTGTGCGAAGAAGCCGGGAACCGTCATGGGACTGTGGGCGGTGGACCGGGCCGCCCGGGAGGGGAAGGCATGGGTCCGTCGTGGCTGCAACTTCCCCGAATTGGTGAGGTACAACGAGACCCAGGGCTTCAGCCTGGTGCACGAAGTGCAGCGCACGAACAACCGGGTCTACCTGATGGCCCGACGGGCCGAGCACATCGCTGACCTCGTAGAGAGGTTCCAGGCCCTGTAGCCGCGCCCCCAAAGCCCCGCTCAAGGTTTCGGCAGGCGTCGAGCGGGGCCATCCCATGCCGACTGCGGGGCCCATCCGGCCAAGTGTCGAGCGGGGCTTTCGCTCATCCTGACCAGCCACTGGGCTCCAGAACACGTACTGACGAGCATCCGGGCTTCCCGAATCAGGGGGCTCCGCCCCCTCGCCCCCGCCAGGGCTCCACTGCGAACCCCGAAGCGATTCGCCGCGTGGGCGACACCACCGAGGGCTCTCGGAAACGGCCCGCCACGAGAGTCGGGACCCTCTGTCATCAGGCGTCCCAGGGCTCTCCGTCAGCCTGCGGGCCGCGCTCGCACATAGTGCTCCAGCCGGATGCCGGGCAGGCACAGCGAGTACGCCAGTCGGAAGCGCCCGGTCAGCACGGTCGCCTTCGCCCGGCGGGTCTCCGGCTCATCGGCCGCGATCAGCCATGCCGACCGTGCCCCGCCGAGCCGCCGCAGCAGCTCGGCGGGGCCGACGTCGACCCCGTAGAGCGTGCCGGAGGCGGGGCCGGGCGTCCCCAGCGCGATGTCGCGCAACCCGGCGAGGGGGCGTGGATAGGCGATCGCGATCCGCCGTTCCTTGGGCGGGTCGTACAGCACCGGCTCGCCCGGCCGGGTGAGCCTGCCCACCGCTGCGGCCAGCGCCGCCAGGTTGTCCTGACGGCTGAGCGGCTCCCGCTCCCGCTGGTGCAGCGGAAGCTGCCAGACGAAGCCGCAGCCCACCACGAGGACCCCGGCCGCCGCGACCACGGCCCGGCGCCCGCCCACCACGGCGCGGCGCCCGCCCACCATGGCGTGGCGCCAGTCGGTCACCACGCCCGCCAGCCGGTCCATCCCCGCCGCCGCCAGTAGCGGGATGCCCGCCAGGGCGAAGAGGAGATAGCGCTCGTGGAAGCAGGGGCGGTGGAGGGCGAGGGCGAAGAGGAGGACGGGCGGGACGCAGACGAGGGGCAAGGCCACCGCGGTCAGCGAACGCCACCGGGGGCGGACCACAGCGACCGCGATCAGGAGGAGGTCGAGGGCCAGGACGAGCGCGCTGGGGCCCGCGAACTCCTCGACCACCGCCCACAGCCGACCCGGCGTCGGATGGCGGATCCAGGCGATCTGCGCGCTCTGCCGCCGGGCCAGCGCCGCCAGCGGCACCACCGCGGCCAACGCCCCGGCCGCCGCGCTCCCCCAGCCCCACCACACCCGGCGGGGGGCGCGCGAGACGAGCAGCGTCAGGGCGTGCGCGGCGAGCATGAGCACCGCGAAGACGTGCAGCAGCGCGGTCACGGCCACCACACCTCCGTACGCCGCCCACCGCCACCCCGCCCCCGACGCCGCCCGCTCCGGGCCCGGCGCCGAGGCGGC
>NZ_JAHLEM010000898.1 GCF_018883605.1 Streptomyces niphimycinicus
GTCGGCACCAGTCTCACCTGCACTGTCAGCTTCACGATCACCCAACGTACACACACGTACGACCACCCACCGCATGTTCCCCCTTGATCACCCGACCGGGTGAACCCGTCACCGCGCACCATCCCTCCGGCTCCGCCGGAGACGACCCCCGGCCGCTCCGCGACCCTGCACCCAGCAGCGATACCGCGGCGCTCCGCGCCGCAACCACAAGGATGCGATTCCTCCCAGGGCTGAAGCCCTGGGGTTCCTCGCAAGAACAGGCTGAAGATCTCTTCAGGCGGCTTCAGGTGAGCTTCAGCATCACTCCGCGACGGTGGTGAACGTCCGAACAGCACACCGGGGAGGAAACCCTCATGAAGCGCAACATCGTCATCGCCACCGTCGCCGCGGCAGCCCTGATCGGCGGCGGTACGGCCGTCGCCGTGGCGGAGGACGGGACGGACGGCGCACCGTCCTCGTCCACCGTCTCCCAGGCGCTGACCGCCCGGGCCGCCGACGCGCCCGCCGCCCGTGCGTCATTCTCCGATGCCGCCCACGCCGCCCTGAAGGCGGTTCCGGGCACGCTGGGCTCCCTCGACCGGGACCACGGCCGCTGGGAGGCGGACGTCCTGGGCAAGGACGGCAAGTGGCACGAGGTGACGCTGGACGCCAACGGCAAGGTGATCGGCCAGCACGTCGCCAGGGACACCGACGCCGAGGACGCCGCCGAGGCCAAGGCCCTGCGGAACGCCGACGTCTCGGCCACCGAGGCGGCCCGGAAGGCCGCGCCCCGAGCCACGGTGACCTCTGTGGAGTTCGACGGCGACCGCACCCCGGTGTGGGAGGTCGAGACCGTCAAGAACCACAAGGAGCGCGACCTGAACGTGAACGCCCAGTCCGGCAAGGTCACGCAGGCCCCGTCCGACGACGACGGCGACGACGACTAGGGAGCGGGGGCGCACCCAACACCTGGTCCCGGGGCCGCACACCGAGTGCGGACCGTGGGCGCCTCCGGCGGACAGCCCCCACCCCGCCCCTTCCCGAAACCATGGGGCTCCGCCCCCTGGACCCCCGCCGGGGCTCCGCCCCGGACCCCGCTCTTCAAACGCCGGAGGGGCTGAATAGCGGGTAGCCGCGAGACGGTGGGAGGGGGCGGGGTCGCAGGGGTGGGGGTCCTGCGCACCCGTCACCCCCGCTCCGTCACCCCCGC
>NZ_JAHLEM010000899.1 GCF_018883605.1 Streptomyces niphimycinicus
ACCCCCGCCGGGGCTCCGCCCCGGACCCCGCTCTTCAAACGCCGGAGGGGCTGAATAGCGGGTAGCCGCGAGACGGTGGGAGGGGGCGGGGTCGCAGGGGTGGGGGTCCTGCGCACCCGTCACCCCCGCTCCGTCACCCCCGCAACCAGCTCGTCCGCCGCCGTATACGGATCCAGCTCACCCGCGACGACCCGCTCCGCGAGCGCCCCCAGCCGGCGGTCGCCGTGCAGATCGCCGATCCGCTCCCGCAGCGCCGTCACCGCGATCGTCTCGACCTCGCCCGCCGCCCGCCGCATCCGGCGCTCCGCGAGCACCCCGTGCTCCTCCATCCAGGCACGGTGCTTCTCCAGCGCCTCGACCACCTCGTCGATCCCCTCGCCGCGCGCCGCCACGGTCTTCACGATGGGCGGCCGCCAGTCCCCCGGCGCCCGCCCCTCGCCCAGGCCCAGCATGTGGTTGAGCTCGCGGGCCGTGGCATCGGCCCCTTCCCGGTCGGCCTTGTTGACCACATACACATCGCCGATCTCCAGGATCCCGGCCTTGGCCGCCTGGATCCCGTCCCCCATCCCCGGCGCGAGCAGCAGCACACTGGTGTCGGCCTGGGCGGCGATCTCGACCTCGGACTGACCGACGCCCACCGTCTCCACCAGCACCACATCGCATCCGGCCGCGTCCAGCACCCGGATGGCCTGCGGAGCGGCCCAGGCGAGCCCGCCGAGATGGCCGCGGGTGGCCATGGAGCGGATGTAGACGCCGGGGTCGGAGGCGTGCTCCGACATCCGTACGCGGTCGCCCAGGAGCGCCCCGCCGGAGAACGGCGAGGAGGGGTCGACGGCGAGGACGCCCACCCGCTTGCCCATCCGCCGGTAGGCGGCGACGAGCGCGGAGGTCGAGGTGGACTTGCCGACGCCCGGCGAGCCGGTCACCCCGACCACATACGCGCCCCCGGCCAGCGGAGCGAGCGCGGCCATCACCTCGCGCAACTGCGGCGAGGCACCCTCGACCAGCGAGATGAGCCGGGCGACCGCACGCGGCCGCCCCTGCCGCGCCTGCTCCACCAGCGTGGGCACATCAGCCATGGGTGCCGTACTCCTTACCGCTCCATCATCGCGTCATCACAGCGGAAACCGAGGCCACGGGGAAACCGAGGCCACGGGGAAACCCGGGACCCAAGAGAAACCCGGGACCCAAGAGAAACCCGGGACGCAAGGGAAACCTGAGCCCCAAGAGAAACCCGGGCCCCAGGGGCAACCCTCTACTCTCCCGCCGGCACCCGCAGGATCAGCGCGTCCCCCTGCCCGCCCCCACCGCACAGCGCCGCCGCTCCGGTCCCGCCGCCACGCCGCCGCAGCTCCAGCGCGAGATGCAGCGCGATCCGCGCGCCGGACATCCCGATGGGGTGGCCGAGGGCAATCGCGCCCCCATTCACATTCACCCTTTCGGGGGAAACACCCAGGTCCTTCATCGACTGCACGGCGACCGCGGCGAACGCCTCGTTGATCTCGATGAGGTCGAGATCGTCGACCGTCAGCCCCTCCTTGCCCAGGGCGTGCGCGATCGCGTTGGACGGCTGGGACTGGAGGGAGTTGTCGGGTCCCGCCACATTCCCGTGGGCGCCGATCTCGGCGATCCACTCCAGCCCCAGCTCCTCGGCCTTGGCCTTGCTCATCACGACGACCGCGGCGGCCCCGTCCGAGATCTGCGACGACGTGCCCGCCGTGATCGTCCCGTCCTTGGCGAACGCGGGCCGCAGCCTGCCCAGCAGCTCGGCCGTGGTCTCGCCGCGGATGCCCTCGTCCTTGTCGAAGACCACCGGCTCGCCCTTGCGCTGCGGGATCTCCACGGGGGTGATCTCGGCGTCGAAGAGGCCGTTCTTCTGGGCGGCGGCGGCCCGCTGGTGGGACTGGGCGGCGAACTCGTCCTGCTCGGGGCGCTGGATGCCCAGCCGGGTGTTGTGCTTCTCGGTGGACTCGCCCATGGCGATGGACTCGAAGGCGTCGGTCAGCCCGTCGTGCGCCATCGCGTCGAGCATCTCGACCGCGCCGTACTTGTAGCCCTCCCGGGACTTGGGCAGCAGATGGGGGGCGTTGGTCATGGACTCCTGCCCGCCCGCGACCACGATGTCGAACTCGCCCGCGCGAATGAGCTGGTCGGCCAGGGCGATCGCGTCCAGCCCGGAGAGGCAGACCTTGTTGATCGTGAGGGCGGGCACACTCATCGGGATGCCGGCCTTGACCGCCGCCTGCCGGGCCGGAATCTGCCCGGCGCCCGCCTGGAGCACCTGCCCCATGATCACGTACTGCACCTGCTCGGGACCGACCCCGGCCCGCTCCAGCGCGGCCTTGATCGCGATTCCGCCCAGGTCGGCGCCGGAAAACGAGCGCAGGCCGCCGAGCAGCCGTCCCATGGGCGTCCGGGCGCCCGCCACCATCACAGAGGTCGTACGAGTCATTGGTGCGTCCCCTTCACGAGGAGAAGGAAGTTAACGAGGGTTATCGTCAATGTACTGACGAGTACCCGCGCGGTCACCGGCCCATCGGTGTGATCGCGCGCACGTTGCGTAACCGGCTGTGCGGCGGTGCACTGTTCCCATGCTGACGAGAATCGACCACATCGGGATCGCCTGCTTCGACCTCGACAAGACTGTTGAGTTCTACCGTGCCACGTACGGCTTCGAGGTGTTCCACTCCGAGATCAACGAGGAGCAGGGCGTCCGCGAGGCCATGCTCAAGATCAATGAGACCTCCGACGGCGGGGCCTCCTACCTCCAGCTTCTCGAGCCGATCCGGGAGGACTCCGCGGTCGGCAAGTGGATGGCCAAGAACGGTGAGGGCGTCCACCACATCGCCTTCGGCACCGCCGATGTCGACACCGACTCCGAGGCCATCCGCGACAAGGGCGTCCGGGTCCTCTACGAACAGCCCCGCCGTGGCTCGATGGACTCCCGGATCACCTTCCTCCACCCCAAGGACTGTCACGGTGTGCTGACCGAGCTCGTCACCGCCGCGGACCCCGCCGCCCACAAGGGCGAAGAGGATCACTGAAGCGGACCACTGACCTACCCCTTCCCCGGCCGGTAGAGTGCAGCATCGGCCGGGGTACGGAATCGGAAAGGGATCGGGGTCCGGCCCGGGCTTCGCCGATGATCTGACACCATTTCTTCGGAAGGGCCAGCTCCGGTCCGACCCGGCACGCACTTCGCCTGGTCGGTACCGCAAGGGAACCGTCGAGGAACCCCTGGGCACCGCGAGGGACCACGGGGGACCACGAGGGTGACGGAGCAGGCCGCCAATGCGACCAGGGGACGGATGGGACCGCGCAGTGCGGGGCTACGACCGCTACGAGCCTGACGATCAGCTCTCCAAGTTCGAGGCCGAGATGGAGCGGCTGAAGACCGAGCGTGAGAAGGCCGTCCAGCACGCCGACGACCTCGGCTACCAAGTCGAGGTGCTGCGCGCCAAGCTGCATGAGGCGCGCCGCAACCTGGCGGCCCGCCCCGCCTACGACAGCGCCAACGTCGGCTACCAGGCAGAGCAGTTGCTGCGGGACGCCCAGCTCCAGGCGGACCAGTTGCGCGCCAACGCCGAGCGTGAGCTGCGTGAGACCCGGGCGCAGACCCAGCGGCTGCTCCAGGAGCAGGCCGAGCGGCAGGCCCGGCTGGAGGCCGAGCTGCACGCCGAGGCCGTGGCCCGGCGCCAGCGGCTGGACCAGGAGCTGGCCGAGCGCCGCAGCACCGTCGAGTCGCATGTCAACGAGAACGTGGCCTGGGCCGAGCAGTTGCGGGCCCGTACCGAGGCGCAGGCCCGCCGGCTCATGGACGAGTCCCGGGCGGAGGCCGAGCAGGCCCTGGCCGAGGCGCGCGCCGAAGCCCAGCGCATGACCGAACAGGCCCGTCAGCGGCTGGGCTCCGAGGCGGAGGCCGGCCGTGCCGAGGCCGAGGCGATTCTGCGCCGGGCCCGCGCCGACGCCGAGCGGCTGCTGACCAACGCGGGCACCCAGGCCCAGGAGGCCACCGACCACGCGGAGCAGTTGCGCACCACCACCGCCACCGAGGCGGACCAGGCCCGTCGTCACGCGGCCGAGCAGACCCGCGCCGCCGAGCAGCGGATGCAGGAGGCCGAGCAGGCGCTGCGCGAGGCGCGCAGCGAGGCCGAGAAGGTCGTCGCCGAGGCCAAGGACGCGGCGGCCAAGCGGCTCACGGCCGCCGAGTCGGACAACGAGCAGCGCACCCGTACCGCCAAGGCGGAGGTCGCCCGGCTGGTCGGCGAGGCCACCAAGGAGGCCGAGCGGCTGCGGGCCGAGGCCGAGCAGTTGCGGGACGACGCCCGCGCCGAGGCCGAGCGGATGGTCGCCGAGGCGGGCGACGACGCCCGGGCCAGGGCCGCCGAGGACTCGGCCGCCCAGCTCGCCAAGGCGGCCCGGAGCGCCGAGGAGGTGCTGACCCGCGCCTCGGAGCAGGCGCAGGCCACCACCAAGGCGGCCGCCGACGAGGCCGAGCGGATCCGGGGCGAGGCCGAGGAAGAGGCGGACCGGCTGCGGGCCGAGGCGCACGACACGGCCGAGCAGCTCAAGGGCACGGCCAAGGACGACACCAAGGAGTACCGCGCCAAGACCGTCGAGCTTCAGGAGGAGGCCCGCCGGCTGCGCGGCGAGGCCGAGCAGCTCCGGTCGGAGGCGGTCGCCGAGGGCGAGCGGATCCGCACCGAGGCGCGCCGGGAGGCGGTCCAGCAGATCGAGGAGGCGGCCAGCACCGCCGAGGACCTGCTGACCAAGGCGAAGGCCGACGCGGAGGAGACCCGCTCGGGTGCCACCGCCGAGAGCGAGCGGGTGCGCACCGAGGCCATCGAGCGGGCCAACGCGCTGCGCCGGCAGGCCGATGAGCTGCTGAAGCGGGCCCGCGGCGAGGCCGAGGAGCTGGTGACCTCGGCCGAGGAGCAGGCCGAGCGGGTCAAGTCGGAGGCGTCCACCGCGGCCGAGGAGCTGCGCGAGGAGGCCGAGCGGGCCGCCGAGGACCGCCGCTCCGAGGCCGAGGGCGAGCTGAACCGGCTGCACCAGGAGGCCGAGCAGCGGCTCTCCTCCGCCGACGAGGCGCTGCGGGACGCCCGCACCGAGGCGGAGCGGCTGCGCAAGGAGACCGCCGAGGAGATCGAGCGGCAGCGCACGGAATCCGCCGAACGGCTGAACGCGCTGCGCCAGCAGGCCGAGGACGAGGCCGTACGGCTGCGCGACGAGGCCGCCGCGGACGCGTCCAACGCGCGCGCCGAGGGCGAGTCGGTGGCCGTACGGCTGCGTGGCGAGGCCGCCGCGGAGGCCGAGCGGCTGCGCTCCGAGGCCCAGGAGACG
>NZ_JAHLEM010000009.1 GCF_018883605.1 Streptomyces niphimycinicus
CCCGCGTCCGGGACACCGATCTGGCCGCCTACGCCCATCAGGACACCCCCTTCGAACGGCTGGTCGAGGTGCTCAACCCGGCCCGCTCGATGGCGCGCAACCCGCTCTTCCAGGTCATGCTGGTGCTCCAGAACAACGTCCAGGCCGATCTGCGGCTGCCCGGACTGGACGTCACCGTGGAGACCGCGGGCGCCCACGCCGCCCAGTTCGACCTGTCCTTCGACCTCACCGAGCGCTACGCCGAGGACGGCGCGCCGCAGGGTCTGGACGGCCGGTTCGACTACAGCACCGACCTGTTCGACCACCCCACCGCACAGCGGCTGCTCGGCTGCTTCGTGCGGTTCCTCCAGGCCGCCGTCGCCGAGCCCGACCACCCGGTGGGGGACCTGGACATCATCGAACCGGGGGAGCGGCGGCAACTGCTGCTCGACTGGAACCGCACCGAGCGCGACACCGGCATCACCGGGGTCGTGGAACGGGTCCGGGAGATCGCCGCCCGCCACCCCGAGGCCACCGCCCTCACCGATGACCACCACACCGTCGACTACGCCACCCTGGTGGCCCGCGCGAGCGCCCTCTCCCGCAGGCTGCTGGCGAGCGGCGCGGACGCCGGTTCGGTCGTCGCGATCCTCTCCGACCGCACCGTTCAGGTGCCCACGGCCGTCCTCGCCGTCCTCGGCATCGGCGCCGCCTATGTGCCGCTCGACCCGCGCGCCCCGCGGCAGCGCAGCGCCGGAATGCTCGCCGACAGCGGCGCCCGCAGGCTGCTGGCCGCGCCCGAACACCTTGAACGAGCAAGGGAGTTGGCCGAGGCGGCGGAGATCCCCGTCGAGGTGCTGGCGCTGGACGACGCGGCCGACGACGCCGACGAACTGCTGCCCGTCGCCGGTGGCCCCGGCCACCTCGCCTACGTGATCTTCACCTCCGGTTCCACCGGCCGCCCCAAGGGCGCGATGGTGCACCGGCGCGGCATGGTCAACCACCTCCTCGCCAAGATCGAGGACCTGGGGATGACGGACACCGACAGCGTGGTGGCCAACGCCCCGCTGACGTTCGACATCTCGGTGTGGCAGATGCTGTCCGGCCTTGTCGCCGGCGGCCGGGTGCGACTGGTCGGCGAGGACACCGCACTGGATCCGCAGGCGCTGTTCACCCGGGTCGCCGAGGAGCGGATCACCGTCCTCGAGGTCGTCCCCTCCCTGCTGCGCACCGCCCTGGACGCCTGGGAGTCCGGCGCCGAACCCGTCGAACTGCCCAAGCTGCGCTGGCTGATGGTGACCGGCGAGGCCCTCCCGCCGGATCTGTGCGCCCGCTGGTTCGCCCGCTATCCGCACATTCCGCTGGTCAACGCGTACGGCCCGACCGAGTGCTCGGACGACGTCACCCACGCCGTCATCGACTCCGCCACCCCGCTCGGCGGCGTCCGGGTACCGATCGGCGCCACCATCCGCAACACCCGGCTCTACGTCCTGGACACCCGGCTCCAGCCGGTCCCGGTCGGCGTCCCCGGCGAGCTGTATGTGGGCGGCACCGGCGTCGGATACGGCTACGTCGGTGAAGCCCGGCGCACCGCGGTCACCTTCGTGGCCGACCCGTATGCGGACGAGCCCGGCAGCCGGCTGTACCGCACCGGCGACCGGGTGCGACGGCTGCCCGACGGACAACTGGAGTTCCTCGGCCGCCTCGACCACCAGGTCAAGATCCGCGGACAGCGCATCGAACTGGGCGAGGTGGAGGCCGCGCTGCGCGCGATCCCCGCGGTGACCGACGCGGTGGTCACGGTCGGCACCGACCCCGCGGGGCAGAGCCGCCTGGTCGGCCATATCGTCGGCGCGGTCGACCCCCGGCAGGTGCGCTCCGAACTCGCCGGGGCGCTGCCGGAGGCGATGGTGCCCGCGGTGCTGATGGCCATGGACGCCCTGCCGCTCACCCCCAATGGCAAGGTGGACCGCAAGGCGCTGCCCGCCCCCGACTTCGGGGCGTCGGCCGGCGGCTCCGGACGGGCCCCGCGCACCCCGCAGGAAGAGCTGCTGTGCGAGGTGTTCGCCGAGGTGCTCGGCCTGCCCCGGGTCGGCCCCGACGACGACTTCTTCGACCTGGGCGGCCACTCGCTGCTCGCCACCCGCCTGGTGAACCGGATCCGGTCCGCCTTCGGGGTCGAGCTTCAGGTCAGGACGCTGTTCGAAATGCCCACCGTGGCCCGGCTCGCCACGTCCCTGGCCCTTGGCACAGGAGGCAGGGCGCCGCTGGTCCCGGCCGAGCGGACCGGACGGATCCCGCTGTCGTACGCCCAGCGCCGGCTGTGGTTCCTCAACCGGTTCGACGGCGACAGCGGCGCCTACAACGTGCCGCTGGCCCTGCGCCTGACCGGTGACCTGGACCGCGAGGCGCTGCGCGCGGCCCTCGGCGATGTGGTGGCCCGGCACGAGAGCCTGCGCACCGTCTTCCCCGAGACCACCGGGCCGGACGCGGACGGCGGCGCCTATCAGAAGATCGTGGACGCCGGGACGGCCCGGCCCGCGCTCCCGGTCACCGACACCGACGAGGCGTCCCTGCCCGGTCGGCTGGCCGCCGAGGCCGCCACCGGATTCGACCTCACCCGCGAACTCCCGCTGCGCACAAGGCTGTTCGCACTCGCCCCGGACAGTCATGTGCTGCTGCTGGTGATGCACCACATCACCAGCGACGGGGCCTCCGCGGCACCGCTCGCCCGCGACCTGTCCTTTGCCTACGAGGCCCGGCTGGCCGGTGCGGCGCCCCGGTGGACACCGCTGCGGGTGGGCTATGCCGACTACAGCATCTGGCAGCGGGAGGTGCTCGGCGACGAGAGCGACCCCGAGACCCCCATCTCCCGGCAGCTCGCCTTCTGGACCGACGCCCTGGCCGGTCTCCCCGACCAGTTGGAGCTGCCCACCGACCGCCCCCGCCCCGCGGTCGCCAGCGGGGCGGGCGGCACCGTCCCCGTACGGATCGGCCCCGAACTGCACCAGCGGCTGGCCGGACTCGCCCGCGAGAACCGGGCCAGCGCCTTCATGGTGGTCCAGGCCGGGCTCGCGGCGCTGCTGACCCGGATGGGGGCGGGTACCGACATCCCGCTGGGCAGCCCGATCGCGGGCCGCACCGACGAGGCGCTGGACGACCTCGTGGGCTTCTTCGTCAACACCCTGGTGCTGCGCACGGACACCTCGGGCAACCCGACCTTCCGGGAGCTGCTGGCCCGCGTCCGGGACACCGATCTGGCCGCCTACGCCCATCAGGACACCCCCTTCGAACGGCTGGTCGAGGTGCTCAACCCGGCCCGCTCGATGGCGCGCAACCCGCTCTTCCAGGTCATGCTGGTGCTCCAGAACAACGTCCAGGC
>NZ_JAHLEM010000090.1 GCF_018883605.1 Streptomyces niphimycinicus
GTCGCCCGCCCGGCCGGTCCTCCGCCACCGCGCGTGCGCGCGGGACACCGTAGTCCGTCACGCCCGGCCCCGCCCCGTCCGGAGCGGCACGACCGGCCGTACCGCGCTCGGTCACGCCCACCCTGCCTCGCCGCTCCCGCCTCGCCCACGCCCCACCGGCGCGTTCCCTCCCGGGAGTCTGACAGCGCGAACGGGCCCTGCCCGGCCGAACGAGTGGCCGTCACCCTTGATTCGTACGTTCGAATCTGTCCGAGTGCTGGAGCGGCGAACCCGCGCACAGGTCCTTTCAAAGCCCCAATCGATGCGCGGGTTGGAGCGTGACCGTATCCAAGAATCCGCGAACTCGCGCGCTTCCAACAGGCCGAAGTCCGACAAGGGCCCCGCCAACTGGCAGTCCCCGCTCGCCAGCTACCGCTGCATCTACGGCCGCGCCTGGATCTCGGTGAAGCACGTGTACGGACTGGCCGTGGATCCGGCGGAGCGCTCGGCGCTGGAGGGCATGTTCGCCACCTGCGCGTGACGACGTCAGCCCCTGGCACGCCGAGTGGTGGCGTTCATCGCTTGCCACCACTGCAGGCGTCGATGGGTCGATTGGAGCCATTCACGCGGTGGCCGGACCGGCCTCCTCGCCGGGGTCCGCGTCCTGCTCCGTGGAGGCCGGTGGGGTGCCGGTGTTCTCCGGCTTGCCCCCGGCCTCGGTGCCGCTCTCGGCTGTCAGGGTGTTCGGGGCGGGGGCGGTGCGGTCGTCGAGGGTGATGGTGACCGGCTTGCCGCTGGGGGTGAGGCCGGTCAGGCTCTCCTCGATCCGCTCGTACAGGGTGGTGGCGAGCTCCCGGTCGCCGTCGCCGTCACTGGCGGTGTGCTTGGTGGAGTGCAAGCTGATCAGCAGGGCGATCAGGGAGCGGCCGGACAGTGCGGCGCGGATCCGCTCGTCTCCCTCATCGGCGACCTGCGGCGGCACTCGGAAATGCGGGTGCCGCCCGGCGTGGGCGGTGATGAACTCCCAGATATCGCGGTGGCACAGCAGGCTGGCGGAGGAGACGCGGGCCGTTGTCTTGAGCAGGGCACTGTGCTCCGCGCTCACCTCGGTGGCCGCGGTCTCGGCGGTGGCGTCGGGCCGGGGTCGCAGCTCCTCCACCGCGGCGCGCACGTCAGCGATATCCCGCCGCAGGGAGACGAGTTGGGACCGGGCTGCCTCCAGAGCAGAGCCCAGTTCCTCCTTGATCTCCCCGGCTGCTTCGCGCAGCCGGTCCGGTACGTCCTGCCGGTCACCGGCCGGGCCGTCGCCGTTGCTGTCCGGGGCGGTGAGCGTGGTGAGCACGGGGGCGAGTTCCTCGGTGAGGACCTCGCGGACGGCTTGGCGGACCGCCTCGACCGGCAGCGCTGGGCTGGGCGAGGAGTCCTGATCGGCGGTCCGCTGTGCCGGGACCGCGGTGTGGAGGGCGGCCTCTTCCGCGTGCTGGTCGGGCTCGGTGACGATGGTGACTGGTGCAGGCGCGAGACTGGTGCGGTCGCCGTCGGTACCGGATGCCTCCTGGGGGTCCGAGGCGGGGGAGGACGGGGTGGCGAGCGGGGGCGGTGCAGCAGGGGTGAGGTCCGCGAGCACGACGCGCACCTCCCGTAATTCGGCGCGCAGTTGGGCGACGACGTCGTGGACGGCGGTGTTGAGCGCTTCTCCGTTGGAGTTCAGCTTGTTGTAGACGTCGCGGAAGTTCGCGCGCATCCGGCCCAGCTCGTCGACGACCTCCTTGGTCGTCTCGTCATGGGCGGCCCGGCCGGCCGACTCTAGCTTCTCGACGCTCTTGTCGAGCGCGTCCCGGATGTTCTTGTCCGTGTGCGTGACGGCGGTGTGGAGCATCGTCAAAGTGTTGGTGAGGTCCGGGTTCGGCTGGCGGGCCATCATCCCCCATTTCGTCGCAACGGGTAGTCAGTCGAGTTCGTTGCGTATGCTGCCCCAGGATGGGACCTTCCACGCAGGAAGTTCGAGTCAACTGTCCTAAGAGCAGTGGTTCTTCGGGCCGAAACCGCACAGGCCGGTCGTGACCGCGTGAACCACCGACTACGCGAGAGCGCCTACCCGAGCGGCGAGGCCGGCGACCGCCGGTCCCGATACACGGCTCCGACCAGGGCGGATGACATTCTCGGCAAGCACAGGGTCGGGAATTCGGCGCAGATGGTGAGGCCGCCGCCCAAGGGATTGGGGTGGGCGGTGAGGATCCCGTGATGTGTGTGGGTGACGGCGCGGGCGACGGTGAGGCCGAGACCGGATCCGGTGCGGTGGGAGTCAGCCCCTCGGTGGAAGGGTTCGAAGAGGGTCGGAATGTCGTGCGCGTTCACAAAGGGGCCTGTGTTGCGTACCTCGATCCAGGAGCGGCCGTTCGCGGTACCGGTCGTGACGTGGACGGTGCCACCGGAGTGGTTGTGACGGATGGCGTTGATCACGAGGTTGAGGACCAATTGGTCCAGGAGGGTGGCGTCGCCGGTGACCGGAGCGGGGCCCAGTTTGGTCTGGAGGGCCACCTTCAGGTGTTCGACCTCGTCGCGAACGTCGGCGAGGGCGGTACGGACGTGATCGGCGAGGTCGCTTTCGCGCACGTGGGCGAGGCCGCTCTCGCCGCGGGCGAGAGCGAGGAGGGAGGCGATGAGACGTTCGCTGCGTTCGGTGGCGGCCAGAGCGCGACGGAGGGCGGGTTCGAGATCGTCGGGAACGCGGTGCTGGGCGAGGGGGATTTCCAGGGCGGTGCGGGTGATCGTCAGGGGTGTGCGCAGTTCGTGGGAGGCGAGGGCGGTGAATTCGCGTTGAGCGGTGAAGGAGCGCTCCAGGCGGTCCAGCATGGTGTCAAAGGTGTCGCCGAGCTTCTTGACCTCATCGTGGGGTCCGGTGAGGGCGAGGCGGCCGTAGAGATTGGTTTCGCCGATGTATTGGGCGGCCTCTGTGACTTGAGTGATGCGGGTGAGGGAGCGGCGGGCGATCCACCAGCCGGCGAGGAGGGACAGTGCGGCGATGACCACAATAAGGAATGCGGAGCGGGCGAGGAGCTCCCGCATCACGGTGTCCCGGAACGCCTCGAAGGCTTGCGAGGGCACGGATGGCCAGGGAGCGGGCGGCAGTTGTGACGGAGTGGGCGGAGAGCCGGTCGTAGGGGGCTGCGACTCGGCGGGGAGGGTGGGGACGACGGCGAGCAGGGAGCGATTGGCGTCGAGGAGATCGCGGACACTGAGCCAGTTGAGTGTGAGCAGAACGAGGCCGCCGGTGGCGAGGACGGCCGTGTTCGAGAGGGCGAGGCGGGCGCCGATGGTGAGTCTGCCCCGTTGGTTGCGGGTCACAGGCGATACCCGAAGCCGGGGACCGTCTCGATAAGGGGTGGGGCGCCGAGTTTGCGGCGTAGCTGGTGGACGGTGACTTTCACGGCGCTGCGAGATTCGGGTGGGGTGTCCCAGACGGTGTTGAGGAGGTCGGTGGCGCTGAGGATGCCGCCGTCGGCTTCGAGGAGGGCCTCAAGGATTCCGAATTCCTTCGGGCTCACTGCCAGGAAGCGGCCGTCGCGTTCGGCCAGGCGCCGGACGGTGTCGAGACGGACACCGTGACGTTCCAGGACGGTGGGGGCGCCTGAGGGGCCGCGGCGGGCCAACGCGTGCAGGCGGGCGATGAGTTCGAGGTAGGCGAAGGGCTTGGACAGGTAGTCGTCGGCGCCCTGGCCGAGGCCGTCGACGATGTCTTCAAGGGTTCCAGCGGCAGTGAGCATGAGGATCCGGGCCGGGTAGCCGCTGGTGGTGAGGGTGCGGCAGACAGCGTCCCCGCTCATCACGGGCAGGTCCCGGTCGAGCATGATCACGTTGTAGTCGGTTGCCGCGGTCATCTGTAGCGCGGTGGATCCGTCCTGGGCGATGTCGGCTTCCATGCCCTCGCCGCGCAGCCCGTCCGCGATCATCTCGGCGAGTTCCTTCTCGTCCTCCACCACCAGCACCCGCATCCGCGCCGCTCCTTCTCGTCGGGGTTGCCACTCGTGTCCCATTGTGGCCGGGCCGTGGTTATGCGCGGGTTGGCGCACCATAACCGGCGCATAACCACGAGGCGGGTACCTCTAGTGACCGCCGGGATGCCAGTGGGGCGCCCTGCGGGGCCGAGGGAGGACCTTGATGTCTCGTACGACTGTCCATCCGGCAGGGGTGCTGCTGCCGGCAGCCTGTGCTCCGCCATGGTGCGCTCCGCGTGCTCGTCGGAGAGCGGGGAGGCACCGAAAGCAGCCGGTGGTGGCGGGCGGTGAAGCCCATACCTCACCCTGCGCGCCGGGCGCATGCCTCCCACCACCGCCCTCCGCGAGGTCATGCCCTCAGTCGAGTACGAACGCGCGATGAAGGGCTTCCGCTCGATCGGCGCGGCCCCAAGGTTCCTGTCCGCGTTCAGTGGCATCCCACCCCGCCTTCGGCCCCGCCGTCACCTGATGACCGCCACTGAACACCACTGAACACCACTGAACACCGCCTCGAGACGACCGTCCGCCTCACCATCCGGGACCACACCACCGAGACCATCGGCCTGCCCGCCACAAACCGCCCCCGGGGGCCCAACCGGCTCCCGCCGCACCCCGACACACCGTCGGACGACCACACACCCAACAACGTGACAGTGCTCCAGAACAGGAAACGAGGAGTTCGCGTGCGCAAGACCTCCAGCATGACCACGCCCCGTGCCGGTATGCGTCGTTCGGCGATGGTGGCCGGTACCGCGGTCGCGGCGACGGCCCTGCTCGCCACCGGGCTGACCACCAGCGCCGCGGGTGCCGCCCCGGCCTCCGAGACCGGGGCCCAGCCCGCGGCCCTCACCGCCTCGGCCCGCGCCGAAATGCTGCGCGAGGCCAACGCGACCAAGGCGAACATCGCCACATCGCTCGGCCTCGGAGCCAAGGAGAAGCTGGTCGTCACGGACGTCATCAAGGACGTCGACGGCACTACCCACACCCGTTACGACCGCACCTACGACGGACTGCCCGTCCTCGGCGGCGACCTGATCGTCCACCAGGCCAGGAGCGGTGACATCAAGAGCGTCACCAAGGCCACCAACGCCACCGTCAAGGTCGCCTCCACCACCGCCGGAGTCGCCCCGAGCACCGCCGCCAAGGCCGCCATCAAGCTGGCCGAAGCCGACCACACCACCGGAGCCTCGGCCGACCAGGCCCCGCGCAAGGTGATCTGGGCCGCCACCGGCAAGCCCGTCCTCGCTTACGAGACCGTCGTCGGCGGGACGCAGAAGGACGGTACACCCAGCGAGCTGCACGTCATCACCGACGCCGCCACCAGCAAGAAGCTCTACCAGTACCAGGACGTCAAGACCTTCACCGGCACTGGCCGGCACAACGGCAAGATCACCCCCGGCACCCGCACCGGCACCGGCACCCACACCGGCACCCACACCGGCACCCGCACCAGCACCGGCACCCGCACCAGCACCGGCACTGGCACCGGCCAGTACAACGGCAAGGTCCCCCTCGGCAGCGTCAAGAGCGGCAGCCGGTGGCTGCTGAAGGACACCGCCCGCGGCGGACACCAGACGTACAACGCCAAGCACTCGACAGACCAGACCAAGCAGGGGTCGCCCTTCTACGACGCCGACAACGTCTGGGGCAACGGCAAGCCCACCATCGCACAGACCGCCGCCGTGGACGCCCACTACGGCGCCGCCATGACCTGGGACTACTACAAGAACGTCTTCGGCCGCAACGGCATCAAGGGCGACGGCAAGGCCGGCTACTCCCGGGTCCACTTCGGTGACCAGTTCGGGAACGCCGCCTGGAACGACGACTGCTTCTGCATGACCTACGGCGACGGCGCGGGCAACAAGACACCCCTCACCGCGCTCGACGTGGTGGGCCACGAGATGACCCACGGCGTCACCTCGGCCACCGCCAAGCTGAAGTACGGCGAGGCCCTCGGGCTCGACGAGGCCACCTCCGACATCTTCAGCACCGCCGTGGAGTTCTACGCCAAGAACGCCCAGGACCCCGGTGACTACCTCCTCGGCGACAAGATAGACCTCAACGGAGATGGCACGCCGGCGCGTTACATGGACAAGCCCAGCAAGGACGGTCTTTCCTACGACTACTGGGAGAGCGGCATGGGCAACGTCGACCCGCACGCCACCTCCGGTGTCGGCAACCACTTCTTCTACCTGCTGTCCGAGGGCAGCGGCGCGAAGGAGCTCGACGGTGTGAAGTACGACAGCCCCACCAAGGACGGCTCCACCGTCAAGGGCATCGGCCGCGCCAAGGCCGAGAAGATCTGGTACAAGGCCCTGACCACATACATGACCTCCAACACCGACTACCACGCCGCCCGTAAGGCCACGCTGAAGGCCGCCACGGACCTCTACGGCACCGACAGCGCCGAGTACAAGGGCGTGGACGCCGCCTGGGCCGGAGTCAACGTCAAGTAGCAGCAACCGGCTCGGTCGAACCACACGACACACCGCCGGTGCCCGGGCCTCAGAGTGCGCGAGCGATGCCACGCAGGGTGTCGACAAGGCGCTCTACCAGTACCAGGACAGCAAGACCTTCACCGGCACTGGCCGGCACAACGGCAAAGGTCACCCCCGGTCCCGGCCCCGGCACCGGTCCCGGCGCTGTCACGTTGGCTGAGCGGGTGGGATGATTTTCGGGTTGATCATGCTGGGAGGGGCACGTACGCCATCGGCCCCCCCGGTCCGGGTTCGGGCCGGGAGACACAGGAGAGAGACACCATGCACCCCAGTACGCTCCCGAACGTCGGTCAGCCTCCGGCCACCGTGGGCCGGCGCCGGCTGCTCCTCGGAGTTCTCCCGGCCGCCGCCGCGCTGGCCGGCTGTGGCTCGTCGAGTGCCGACGAGCGAAGCGACCAGCCGCCCCTCGCGCTGGTCTACCGCGGTCCCCAGGGCTGCCCCGACTGCGCCCCGACGATCGCCGACCTGCTGCGCAAGGCGCCGCAGCCCTTCCGGGTCACGTACGTGGGCCCCGGCACCAAGGTCCCCCTGACCGCCGACGCTCTGGCCGACGCGCGGTTGTACGTCCAGCCCGGCGGCGGCTCCGACCTCGACGGAGCCTGGCGGGACCTGCGTGGCTCGGCCAAGATCATGCGCGACTGGGTCCGGGAGGGCGGCAGCTACCTGGGCCTGTGCTTCGGCGCCTATCTCGCCGGCCGTAACCCCGGCTTCGACCTGCTGCCCGGCGACACCGACGGATATATCGACCTCCCGGACACCACGGTCCACGACCAGCGAGACACCGTGGTGCCGGTGAAGTGGCGCGGCAAGCAGCGGCACATGTACTTCCAGGATGGGCCCGCCTTCCTCCTCGACAAAGGCGCCGACGCCGACGTCCTGGCGACCTATCCCAACGGAGCTGCCGCAGTCGTCGTTGCCCCGTACGGCAAGGGCCGGGTCGGGGTCAGCGGCCCGCACCCGGAAGCCGACCGCTCCTGGTACGAGGAGGCAGGGCTGAAGAACCCCGACGGCGTCCGCCCCGACCTGGCCCACGAACTGATCGACAGGACCGTGGTACGACACTGAGCGGGCATCTCATTGCGGTCGGTGCTTATCTGCACTTCACTCGGACGGGTGCGTATCGGCGCGAAGATCGAGGATGATCGGAGCATGTCGATATGCAAGAAGTGTGGCGTGCGAAAGCGCCGTTGGCCCCGTTCCTGCCCCGGGTGCCGCGCCGGGTCGGCCCGAGCGGACGTGGCCGCAGCCGGGGCCGATGTGACCGTGGCGACAGGACTTTTCGGGTGGATCAGACGGGCAGTCACGGGCGTTGTGCGGAGGATTCTCGACTGGACCTGACTCGGCGGGCACGATCCGGCTCCGGAAGTCGTCGGCATCGACCATGCCGGCCGGGACAGGAACGGCAACTCCGCCACCGGCCCCAGGACGACGAAGCAGGTGCCGCAGCCAGGCCGAGGGCGGCGGTGACGTCGAGTGCGACGGCGGCGCTTCTTCTTGCCTCACAACATGATGGCTTGTGTCCCACATTTCCGTGCGAGAGCAACGCCCGGCGAAGCGGTCCGGAAGTGGAGTCGCGATGGTCCGGTCTTGCTGCCCGCGAAGGTAGATCGACGGGGTGTCCCGCCAACTGACGCGAGTAGGTGTGGCGTCGAAGGTCGACGGAGGTTCCGGACGCGGCAACTCCACCGCACGCGTGGCCGCCGGTCCGGCGACGTCGCCGTAGAGCTTCGCCCGGGCATCGTCCGGGTCCAGGCAAAGCCGCCCGTCCCCGTCCGGCAGCGCGAGCAACCCCTCGCCGGGCCGACGTCACGTACTGAGTGGGGTTCAGTCGACGCCAGACCTCGTCGACTTCGCTCGCCGCCCGATCACTGTGCGGGACCAGTCGCTGCGGCATCCGACGCACTGTCGGCCGGATTCTCCTCGAGGTTGGCGACAAGCCTTCTCAGCAGGTCCACAAGGAGATCGATTTCTTCGGCGCTGAAGCCTCGCAACGCCTGATCGTTGGTCTCGAACAACGCCGAGTGCACCTGTGTGAGCTTTGCCAGTCCAGTCTCGGTCAGCGAGATCAGGCTGACCCGTCGATCGTGCTGGGCGGCCGTGCGCCGGATGAGGCCGTCGCGGTCCATCCGGGCGAGCAACTGGGCCATGGACGGCTGCTCGATCCGGGCCAGCCCCGCCAATTCCTTCTGGGAGAGTGCGTCGGCCTTGCTCAGCGCCGCCAGCACGGGCATCTGCGCGAAAGTCAACCCCAGCGGCCGCAGTCGCCGGTCATTGACCCGGGACAACGCGCGCGAGGCCATGTTGATCAACGCGGCGGGCGCGGAGCCGAACCTGGAGTCCATCACGCGTCAAGTATATAGGCTCCTATTGACCAACTACATAGGCACCTATACAGTCCAACACATAGGGTCCTATGTAGTTCTCGCCAAATCTCGCCGAATAAGGAGACATTCGTGATCATTCGCAACGTGACCGTCATCGACGGGCAGGAGGCCGCCCCGATCGCCGATGCCGAAGTGGTGGTGACCGACGGACGGTTCGGCGCCATCCGGCCGGCGGCCGACGCGCGGGCGGCGACCGGTGACACTCCCGTGCTCGACGGGCGGGGTGGCTACCTGGTGCCGGGCCTGTGGGAGAGTCATACGCATCTGAGTGGGCACGCCTACTCCAAGCCCGAGAACGAGCGGGCGAAGTACATCTCCCAGCTACTCACCGACTTCCTGAGCGCCGGGGTGACCAACGTCGTCAACCTCGGCGGCCCACTGGAGACCGAGCTCGCCGCCCGCGACTACCGCGACAAGGCCACCGACGCCGCTGCCGGGTTGTTCTTCGCCGGGCCGGTGTTCACCGGTGTGGAGGGCTGGCCGGTCCTGGACGATCCGGCACGTGCCCCCATCGCCTACCAGACCGACAATGCCGATGTCGCCTATCGTCAAGCACTGGAGCTGGCCGATCAGGTCGACTTCATCAAGTGCATCTACGACGGCGAGCCCGGCGCTCCGGACAAGCTGCCCCTCGACGCCCTCAAAGCCATCGTCGCGGCCGCGCACCAGAAGGGCAAGAAGGTACTCGTGCATGTCCACGAACGCATCGATCTGGAGGAGGCGGTGGCATCCGGCGCGGACGGCATCGAACACGCTTTCCGGCCGGAGGACCCCGGTAGTACCGCGGAGGCCCGCGACGTCGCCGCACTACTGGCGGAGACGAACACCTATTACTGCCCCACCCTGGTCACCTGGGAGCAGATCGCGCACAACGGCGAGGCCGGCTATTTGCAACAGTTGGTCGATGATGGTTTCGCCACGCACGACGACATACCGCGGATCACCAGCCGCCCGATCTACGGGCACCAGTTCCCCCGGCATTCCGCGCAGGACTCCCGCATCCGTTTCGACTATGCGATGCGCACGCTGGCGCTGATGCACGACGCGGGAGTGAAGATCACCGCGGGCAGCGACGTGGCCATGTTGATGCCCTCGCCACCCGTCGCCCTGCTGCGAGAACTGCATTTGCTGGCAAAGGCAGGGCTGCCGCTGCCCGCGGTCCTGGCGGCCGGTACCCGGCATTCGGCCGAGAAGATCGGTCAGCAGGCGACGACACCGGGGACGATCACCGTCGGATCCATTGCCGACGCGCTGTTGCTCGATGCCGACCCCTACGTGGACATCGCGCACCTGGTCGACCGTTCCCACCACATCGGGACGTTGCGGGCCGGGCGGCCAAGCTGGGACGAGGGCCACCCCCGAGCCTGACACGGCCTGCACTCGCAGGGCGGTACCGGCGCGGCATCAACCAGCGGTGCGTGTGTGCACCTCGTCGGCCGAAGCCGAGTTATCGGTACGGGTTCCTCCGTCGAGGACGGGGTCGCGCTCCGCGGTGAGGTAGTCGTGGGCCCGGATCGCCAGCAGGACGGTGCCGGCCTGATCGCCGTCATGGACATGAGACTCAAGGAACGGGCGCAGTTCGTTTACCCGGTACTTGACCGTACTGTGATGCACGCCGAGATCCGCGGCAACCGCCTTGAGCCTGCCCCGGTGCCGCAGATAGGACGCCAGCGTGGGGAGTACCCATGCTCGCTCGGCCAGGCGACCGAGCGATTCCATACAGCCATGTACGAAGCGGCGTGCCTGCTCGGGGTCGGCGACCAGTGCCGCCAGGGGCGCAAGCTCCTGGTAGTCACATACGCGGGTGGCAGCCCTGTCCAGCCGCCCCCCGATGTGCAGGGCCTGGAGCGCCTCGCGATGGCTCTGGCGTATCTGCGTCGTCCCTCGCGCAACTCCGCCCACGGCGACACCCAAAGGAGCGCGGGTGCGCACGAAGCGCTCCAGCCGGTGCAAAAGTTGGCGTCGTCCCCCCTGGTGCACCGGGCAGGCGGCCAGGACACTACGGTGACGCGTGGTCCAGTACGTCGCCCACGCTTCCCGGACGAGCCCTGCGGCCAGCTCGTCCAGGGACAGCCTGGTGGTGCTCGGCAGCACGTCGAGCACCACCACACAGTGGTCCGACTCCAGCACGTCCGCGTGATGGTGCTGCTCCCGGTACTGGTCGGCCAGGATCGCTTCGAACAGAGCGGAGGGGCCTGCTGCCGGTACCCGACTGGCCTGGAGAGCTTCGGTGGTGTGCGCCTCCTCGGTCGCGGTGGTCAGCCGGTCCACGAACTCGAGCATGCGCTTCGACAACGGAGCCACCAGGTCCTGATCGACCGGCAGTTCGAGGATCTCCTGCCACACCGTGTGGGTGGCGATCCGGTAGGCGCGCAGCATGGCATCCATGCCCACGCCCTGAAGCGCCCGCCGCCTCCTCGCCTCCAGTACGGGAAACAGCAGTTCCTCGTCTATGGGCCGGGCCAGATCGAGCGCTTCGATCCAGCACCGTATGCCGGCGAGTGATACGGCCTTCATGTCCGCCAGCACCAAGGGATCCGTGATGGCCGCGTACTGCGGGATCTGCGCCTTGTATGTCATAACCATCCGCGCCACCAGCGAGTCGAGGCGAGGGCGGATCTGCTCGGCGAGTTCCCGTACCCCCGCCTGTTGCCGGGCCGACAGCGGCAGGGAGGTCTCGTACCCGGCCTCGTCGCCCTCATCGCTGAGCGCCACCGATATCGCCCTTTCGACCACTCGGACCTCGTCTGAGGCCGGCCCGCGTGCCGGGCCTGTGCGTGCGTTGCCGTGGTGAGTCTTTCGCATGCACGGCGGGCTCGATCAGGGGACAACTACCCGTGTCCGCGTCATGGGGTGCTATGGAGCACGGCCCTGCTGTGCCTGCCTCGTGCGGGGCGCTGCCATCCTGGGGTCGCGGAGCGTCAGACCATTGCGGCCAGGTGATGGATGTGAAAGAAGTATGCAGGCAGATATGCGGAAAGGGTGGCCGGGGTGCCTGCTGATCTCACCCCTTTGATCGGTCGTCGCCGTGAGACGACTCTGGTCAGACGGCGACTCTCCCTGTCGCGCCTGGTAACCCTGACCGGAGTCGGGGGCGTGGGCAAAACCCGGTTGGCTCTGGATACCGCTGCCAAGGTCGGCCGCATGTTCCCCGACGGGGTGCACGTGGTGGAACTCGCGGCTGTCCGTGACGGGGAGCTGGTGCTCTGGAACATTGCCTCCTGTTTGAGCCTCCCCGACAGGCCGGGACACGCGACGCTCGAGATGGTCGTGGATCATCTCCGTGACAAGCAGCTACTGCTCGTCCTGGACAACTGCGAGCACCTTGTCGATGCGTGTGTCGCCACGGTGGACACGCTGCTGCGGGCCGCACCAGCGCTGCGCATCCTGGTGACGAGTCGGCAGGTACTGGGGATCACCGGAGAACAAACCTTCTCGGTGCCGCCGTTGCCCACCCCCGTCCCTGGCCACGGCACTTCGGCGAGAGAGCTGTCGCGGTACCCGGCTGTCGTCCTGTTCGAGCAGCGTGCCGCGGCGATTGTTCCCGGCTTCCAGGTGGGCCGCGAGAACGCCGAGGCGGTGACGCGTCTGGTGCACGCACTGGAAGGGCTTCCACCGGCGATCGAACTCGCTGCCGCCTGGATGCGCACTCTGACGGTGCAGGAGATCCTCTCTCGCCTGGAGGACCGTTTCGGTCTGTTGCGGCTGGGCAGCCGGGCTGCCTTGCCACGCCAGCGGACGTTGCGCGGCCTCGTCGACTGGAGCTACGAGCTGTGCACGGAGCAGGAACAGGCGCTTTGGGCGCGTGCGTCCGTCTTCTCCGGAGACTTCGATCTGTGCGCCGCGGAAGCCATATGCGCCGGCGAGGGCCTGGCTGCGGACACGATGGTCGAGGTGGTGAACGGCCTGGTGGAGAAGTCGGTTCTGAGCCGTTCCGAGCGCTATGGACGGGCCCGCTACCGTATGCTTGAAACCATTCGCGAGTACGGCCAGGAGCGGTTGTCCGGAGTCGGCGCCTTCACCCGCTTCCGCCGCCGCCACCGAGACCACTATCTCGGCCTCACCGCGCGGGCCGAAGCCCAGTGGTTCGGGCCCGAGCAGGAAGCATGGTTCGCGCGGCTACGTGGCGACCACCCCAACCTCCGCGTGGCACTGGAGTTCTGTCTACAGACTCCCGGTGAGGCGACAGCGGGTCTGGCCCTGGCGGTGGCTCCCCGCCATTACTGGATCACCTGTGGCTCTTTGGGCGAGGGCAGGGAGTGGCTCTCCCGCCTGCTGGAAGCCGACAGCGCCGACGGGGCAGCGTCCGCGATCCGTGCCTCGGCTCTGGCGACCCACGCCTACCTGGGAATTCTGCAAGGGACTGCGGATGACATTCTGGGGATCCTCGATGAGGCCCAGACCCTTGCCGTACGCATGGGGGACCGGTCCACTCTGGCCTGGTTATGCCACCACCGCGCGGTGGCCGCCACCTGGAACGGCGACATCGCCCAAGCCGCCGCGCTGTTCGAGCAAGCCGCGACCGCTTTGCGCGAGCTCGGCGACATCGGGGGCACCACCGAGTGCACGACGAAGCTCGCACTCGCACTTGCGTTTGTCGGAGATCTTCCCCGTGCCGCCGCCCTGTGTGAGGAGTGCGAAGCGGCCATCTCGAAGCACGGTGAGTCGTGGCTGAGGGGGTTCAACCTCTTCACCAGGGCGCTGCTGTGCTGGCACAAGGACGAATTTTCGACGGCGGGGACACTGGCCCGGAACGCCGTTGGGCTGCTCCGCCCCTTCAACGACTGGTGGGATATCGCCATGTGCGTGGATCTCGCAGCCTGGAGCGCGGCCCAGACCGGCATGCCGGAGCGTGCGGCAGGTCTCTTTGGCGTGGTCCGGTCCTTGTGGGCATCGATTGGCGCATCCCTGCACACCGCGCCCTTCATGGCCGAAGCCCACGAGCGGTACGAGCGGGAGGTGCGCGAAGAGCTGGGCACCAAGGCGTTCGAACGGGCCGCCCGGCGTACGGCGAATCTATCCCTGGTGAACGCACTGGACTACGTCGTCGATGATCAAGTGGCCGGTACTTCATCGACCAGGCGGTCGGCCGAGCAGCACGGTCGGGGCATCTCTCAAGCGCTGACCCGGCGAGAGCGGGAGGTGGCCGAGTTGGCCGCCCTCGGCATGAGCAACAGGGAGATCGCCACCAAGCTGGTCATCGCACAACGCACCGCGGAAGGGCACATCGAGCATGTCCTGGCGAAACTGGGCTTCCGGTCCCGCGCTCAGCTCGCCAACTGGGTACACCAACAGCACAGCGCGCCGGAGCGGCCGCCTTCCAACAGCACACCTCGCCGCGGACATGGGTAGTCGTCCCCTGACCGAACCTGCAAGGCGAGGCCCGCTCGGGTACGCCGTCCAGTAGCGGGCGACAGGGCACGCTGTCCTCGATGGGCGAAGCGGTACCGCGAACTTGGCCTCGGCAGACGAAGTGATCACGCGTACTTCTCGCTAGCGTCTCGCCCATACGGCGGTTGCTTCCCTATGCGGCGCTTCGTAGATCCGTCGATTGGACTGGTGTGAAGTGAAGATCAAGTTTGGTCAACTGTTGAGACGTCTCTCGGTAGTGGCGGTCCGGAGCCGGCTCGCCGCCGCGGTGGGCGTGGTCGCGCTGCTGGCGGCCGTCCTCACCGGCACGGCCGTCGGTACGGCCAGTGCGGCGCCCCAGACGGCGCAGGGCGCTGCCACCACTCAGGCGTCCCCCGGATGGGTCTGCCCCGGCACGCCCATACCGGATGGTTATGTGGTCACCCTCCGTGCTGCGAACGGGTGCAACGGTGCGGGTGCCTGGTACATCCAGCCCGTGCGCAACGGGATCTGGGTGTGTGCCACCTCGCCGATCCCTACCGGCTATGTGATCACTCTCCACACGGCCAATGGCTGCAACAGCAACATCGACACCTGGTTCCTGGAGACGGCCCGCGATGGCCAGTGGGTCTGTGCGGGCTCTCCGATCCCCTCCGGTTACGTGCTCACCGGCCACATAAGCAATGCCTGTGGCAATATCGGCTCGTGGTTCCAGCAACAGGCCCGCGTCGGCCAGTACATCTGCCCGGGCGTGGCCGCGCCGGCCGGTTTCCGCACCGATGCCTATAACGCGAGCATGTGCAGTGGCCTCGGGGGCTGGCTCCTGGTCAGGGCCTGATCCGATCGGGATCCGCCGGGATCCGCCGGGATCCGCCGGGAGGCGCCGCGTGATGCGCGGTGCCTCCCGGCGTCGCACACGTGTGGTGAAACTCCGGCCTATGTCCAGGCCGACGATCTGGTCCGGATCGGCGATCGATCCGGCGACTGCCGTGTTCGATCACCACGAACAGAGCCTGGGCTACGTCCCCGTCAAGACCAGGCTGGCCGGGGCTCCCGGCCGTCGGGGGCAGGGTGCTTGACCGGTGGCCGGGCATCGCTACCGCCGCCGCCCCACGGGAGTCGCCGTTCCGAGAAAGTGTCACGGTGCCGGAAGTTCTCTCGGAGTTCGGCGGTCTGCGGATGTCGAGAACGCGCCACCGGCTCCGTCCCAGCAACATCAGCGGCCACCACCGGCCGCACGAGGGAGAGGGAGAAACCGGCATGGCGATTCAGCGGATGGACAACGTCGGCATCGTCGTCGAGGACTTGGAGGCCGCCATCGCGTTCTTCGTGGAACTCGGTATGGAGCTGGAGGGCAGGGCGCAGGTCGAGGGCCCTTTCGCCGACCAGTGCACCGGACTCGACGGCGTCCGCTGTGACATCGCGATGGTCCGGACCCCGGACGGTCACAGCCGGCTCGAACTGGCGAAGTACCGCAGCCCAGCGGTGATCAGCGCCGGGCCGCGCAACCGGCCGCACAACATTCTGGGCACCCACCGCGTCATGTTCGCCGTCGACGACATCGAGGACACCGTTGCCCGCCTGCGCTCTCACGGCGGCGAACTCGTCGGCGAGATCGCCCGGTTCGAGGACAGCTATCTGCTCTGCTACCTTCGCGGCCCGGAGGGCATCATCGTCGGACTGGCCGAGCAACTGCGCTGGGCGTGAATCTCGGTTGAGCACGCCTACGCCCGCACCACGGATGAGGAAGAACCCGCCGGGCGCCAGGCGATGGCGGCCCCGCCGCTACCGCTCCCTCGGGTGCTCACCCGCGCTCCACCGCTGCCCCCTGATACCACGTCATCATGACGCGGCTACAGAGGCGAGGAATCAGAGTAGCTCGTGAGCAGGCATCGCAAACCGGATCCTGATCCGGGGCAGGGCACTGCGCCGCTGAACAACTCGGACGGCGGCCAGATGTCCCCGCCCCGGGTGGAGCCTGCGTGATGAAGTTGGCCCTCGCGTTCAGGCGGAGGGCGAACCGTCGGCGCTCGTTCCGGGGTAAGCACCGACTCGGCACTGCCAGGTGCCCGATTCATCAGGGTCTTCCCAGACGACCTCGTTCTGTGTCAGGCGAGGCCTGGCCGGCCGGTGACTGCCGGGGACCGGCGGAAGGCCCACGGAGTAGAGCTCGACGTACGCGTCCGGGATTCGGTCGGCGAGCTGGTAGAGGATGCTCGTATCCGTTCCGTTGGCGTCGACGGAGAACCCGACCCCCATGCCCGAACTGTCGGAGACCAGGACCTCCACGTACCCTTCTGCGCTTGGCTGGGTGTATGTGGTAATTGGTTCCTCTGTAACGCCTGCCCAGTGAAGGTCGTGCAGCACCTTCTGGGCGAGTCCTTCGATTCGGGACACCTCGCCTCCTTTTCATGTCGGCACGGCATTATCTTCACGCAGGTGCCGGCCGTCGCCCATGGGATCCGGCTCCGCATCAACACCGGCTCCTCGGGGCGACGCGATAGCTTCGGGGAGTGCACAAGGCCGGCCCTCCGGCTCCTGCCGTACGGCTCGTTCAATGGGCAGCCCGGCTGTTTGGCGGCGCGCGACGGCCGCCGCGACGTTCTTCATGGGCAGGGTGCCCTTCGGCGCGGCATCGGTGATCCGGCCGCCGGACGGTGCGGCCGGTCGCCATCGTCGCGCTGCTTGCGACCCCGGAAACCGCCCGCTCCTCTGTCCCTACAGCCATTCCCGACATCGTTCCGGTGCGAAGGACTCCATGACCATCCACTGACCTTCACCGCTCACCGGGCCCGCCGACCCGACGGTCGGCGGGCCCACACCGTCAGATCGTCGAACGCAACCGGTCCAATTCGCTGCTGATCGCATCCCGCAGCACGTCATGCTGCGGACCGAGCCTGAACCGCTCATCGCTCCACCGCTCATGCGGATACAGCCACACAGGCTTGCCCACCAGCTCGGTCGGCTCCCACTCGAACCGCGGCCAGACGTGGGCATGCAGGAACGGGTCCGTGTTACCGAGGATCTCCAGGTTGACCCGGCGAAAATCGGGGTCCAGCCGCCGACAGGCCCGCTCAACCGCTTCCCCGAGCTGGTCCATGTCGGACAGAAACGCCAGCCGCTTTGCCTTCGGCAGGTCAGACAGCCGTTGAACACCGGGTTCGTCCACGAGGAGGACCGAATAGCCCGGTAAGAACTGAACGTCGCCGATCACCGCGAATCCCGCCTCAAGTCGCCGCAGCACGGTTGGGTTCTCCCCTCGCAGCGCAGCCCCGATCCGATCCATCCGCCAGTCACCGGTCATGGCCAGCACCTATACATCGAAGCCTCAAGCGGCACCGGCCGCGTCCTGATCCCAGCACTTTCGGTTCTGGCTGCCGAGCGACAGGTGCCGGGGCCGGGGGGGCATGCCGCGGCCCTGCGCTTCGCGGAGGCCGTCCCCTTCACCGCCGGTCAGGCCGCTGAAGCGATGGTCTGCCCGGCGGTCCGGGAAGATCCAGGGAATGCGGGGTTGGTGGCGGTGTTCATGTTGTCGCGGTTCGCGACTGGCGACAGTTGAATGGGCGAAACCCACCAGCATCAACCCCCGTATACCGCCAAAACCTGAGCCGGTTTTAGCCATTAATTGTAAATTTACTTACATCGGATGGGGGTGCAGGGCCTGATCGGACTGGCCCTTGGGACGTCGGACCGGGATGCGGATGCCGATCCCGACGCCGATGTAGACCACAGGTCGTTTGCCGTTGTCGCGAACCCCCCGCGACGCGGTCGGCTTCGATCAGCGTGCCGTCGAGGATGACGTGGGTCATGCCCTCACGTCGGCAACGGTCCAGGACTTCGTACAGGTCCGGAGCCTGGTCTGCGAGAGCTATCCACAACCCTCATTAGCGAGCACGGTGGCTATCTGTTCCTTGGCCTGCTGCGGCAGCCCGGAACGCTCGTGCGAGGCTAGAGCGGCATCACACCTTGGCCATCAGTAGACACCTGCGTCCCAGATGGGGTACCAGCGGTGTGAGTGACAGGCCCCTAACAGTGAGAACACCACAGCTCAAAAGGACCAGCGGAAGGCGATCAGCCTCTATGAACGGTGCCGAGACTCTCCTGCGCACCCTGCTCAACAACAACGTGGACGTCTGCTTTGCCAATCCCGGCACGTCGGAGATGCAGTTCGTCGCGGCGCTCGATCGCCACCGGGCCATGCGCGGTGTGCTGTGCCTGTTCGAGGGAGTAGCGACCGGGGCCGCCGACGGCTATGCCCGCATGACCGGCCGGCCGGCCGCGACCCTGCTTCACCTCGGTCCCGGTCTGGCCAACGGTCTGGCGAACCTCCACAACGCGCGGCGAGCGCACACCCCGATTGTCAACGTCATCGGCGACCATGCCCGCTCGCACAAGGAGCTCGACTCACCCCTGGAATCCGACATCGATGCCACAGCCGCGACCGTCTCGGGCTGGGTGCGCCGGCCGATGACCTCGGCGGACATCGGTCCCGACACCGCCGCTGCCGTGGCGGCGGCGTTGAGCGCCGGTGTGCCCGGCGCCCCGGCCCGGTCACGCACCGGCACCTCCGGCGCGATCTCAACACTCATCATGGCGGCCGACCTGTCCTGGGAAGAGGGCACCCTGCCCGCGCCGCACCTCCCGGCACAGCCACTGCGGCCCGTGACCCGCGCCGACGTGGAAGCCGCAGCGGCACTGGTCGCCGGACCCGAGCCCGTCGCGCTGCTGATCGACGGCACAGGGCTGAGCGAGCTCGGCCTGCAAGCCGTCGCCCGGGTACAGAAGGCCACCGGAACTGCCGCCTTCTGTCCGACCTGGCCAGCCCGTTTGCGGCGCGGTGCAGGCGTACCGGCGATCCGGCCCCTGGGCTACCGTGCTGAAGCCGTCGGCCAGCAACTGGCAGGCGTCAAGCACCTGATTCTGGTCGGAGCACGCGAACCAGTCGCATCGTTCGCCTATCCGGGCCGCCCGGGCATACTCACCCCACCGGGAACCTGCGTGCATCACTTCGTCCCCGACGCAGGCTTCGATGTCGTCAACGCGCTGACCGAACTGGCAGACACCGTGGCACCGGACTCCCTCGTAACGCTGCCCACTCCAGACGCTCTGCCCTCAATCGTCAACGAGCCTTTGCGCACGGAGAATTGGGCACAGGTCATCGGCGCCCTGCTCCCAGAGGAAGCAATCGTCGTCGACGAATCCATAACCGAGGGGATGAACACTCTGTTCCCAGCGACCGCCAACTCCGCACCACACGACGTACTCGGCCTGACCGGCCTCGCGATCGGGCAGGGCATCCCCGTGGCCGTCGGCGCGGCCATTGCATGTCCCGAACGGCCGGTCGTCTGCCTGCAAGCCGACGGCAGCGCGCTCTACACCATCTCCGGACTGTGGACCGAGGCCCGCGAGAAACTCAACGTGACCACCGTCATACTCAACAACCGCTCCTACGCTATCCTCCGAGCCGAACTGAGTCGCGTAGGCGGCAGCCAGGCGGGACCGGCCGCCAACGCCCTCTTCGACCTGAGTCGACCCGACATCGACTTTACCGCCGTGGCCACCGGCATGGGCGTACCCGCGACCCGGGCGGCAAGCACAACCGAACTGGCCGAACAATTCTCCACCGCGCTGGCCACACCCGGACCACACCTCATCGAAGCGATCCTCCAGCCGACCTGAAACCTTCGGGAACAACGGCAGTCAATACCCTTGGAACGACATGCGGTACGCGAAACTGCGTGCATTGTTCCGCGTGTGAGCACGTTCAGGCGCACCGGCCCCGGAGCCGGGCAGACGTAAAGCTCCTGGTAGGACGTTTCTCACCACAAGATCGTCCGCACAAACCAGAGGCTTCACGTTGGTCACCTATGCTGCCACGCTCGACGTCCCAAGGGCCAGTCCGATCAGGCCCTGCACCCCGATACGCGCACCACGAACAGCCTGATCAGAGGCATCCGCGCCCTCGGCGAACGCGCCGCTGCCGAACTCGAACAACGCTGGCGCACCTTGCAGCACGTCACTCTCAGCCCG
>NZ_JAHLEM010000900.1 GCF_018883605.1 Streptomyces niphimycinicus
GCCGCCGCCGGCCAGCGGCCCCACCCCGCCCGGAGGCGTCTGCGAGTCACCGCCGTACCGGCCACCGGCCGGGCCCGGTCCGGGCGGGGCCGGCAACTCGCTGTCGCGCGGTCCCGTACCGGGGCCGGACGGCGGCATATACATGTCGCCGGTGGCCGGGCCGGTGGTGGGGCCGCTCGGCTCGGGGTGGCCGGACAGGGCCTGGGCGTCGGTGAAGTACGGCAGATCGGCGACGGGGCCGCCACCCTGCTGCGGGGCCGGGAACCCCTGGGTGGTGTCCGGCGCGGGGAACCCCTGCGTGGTGTCCGGTGCCGGGAACCCCTGGGTGGTATCCGGTGCCGGGAACCCCTGCGTGGTATCCGGGGAGGGGAATCCCTGCGTGGTGTCGGGCGCCGGGAACCCCTGGGTGGTGTCCGGGGCCGGGGGCATCTGCGGCGTCGGCGTGCTGCCGGTGGCCGACGAACCGCCCCTGGGCCTACGGGGCGAGAACCAGTCGCTGGTCCGCTGCTCGCCGTCGCCCTTCTTCTCGCGGTTCTCGGACGGCTCGCCCGGCCCGCCGGGCTCGGCCGGCACCCCGCGCTCCGGCGTCGGCGTGTAGTCGACCCGGGGCAGGGCGCTGGTGGGCTCGGGGGCGTCGTCGTCCTCGCCGGAGCGCTGCGCGGGTACGCCGTCCTCCGCGACGGGCGTGCGCATGACCACCGGCGGGATAGGCCGCGACCCCGGAATGTTGATCTTGATCCGGGTCGTCAGCGTGGTCTCGGTCTTCGGCTCCTCCGGCTTGGCCGCGGCCCGCCCCTGCCCGTCGTCGGCGAGCTCCTGCGGAGCCTCCTGCGTGGGGCTCGGCGAGGGGTACTGGCGGGATCCGTACGGCGGGGTGCCCGACGGGTAGGCGGCACCGCCGCTTCCCTCCCGGGGCCCGGAGGACGAACTGTCAGATTCACGGCTCAAAGCAGGTTCTCCCAGTTAGCTCCGCCGCCCGTCGGACCTCGCGCGGGCGGCTCGGCGGCGGCACCACCATACTGGGCGGTGCGGACGCGCACTTGACGGCCGCCGGATCACCGCATCCGGTACGCCCGAGGCGCACCCTTCGCCGCATGTCCGAAGGGCCTTCAAGTGCCGAGGGCGTCGTGCCGAAAACGTCACGTCACTTACCAAGTCGGACCGGCGGGCCAGGAGGTTGCGGCACCAGAGGCAACGTGGCACACATCACACCGATGAACATCCCGCCGAGGAGGAAAGCGTACGACCCCAGCCCGGCGCCGAACAGGAAATCCCCTTCCGAGCGGGAGGAAGTGAGCAGCAACACGGCCACCGTCCAGGCCCCCGCGGGCACTCCGCCACCCATCCGGGCACCCGTGGCCTTGACCCCGCCGTAGCACAGGCCCGCGACCGCGAGCAGCGCCAGCAGCAACCCGCCGGGGAACCATGCCGCTTGGACCAGCGCGCCCGCGGCGCCGACCAGCACCCCGGCCACGGCCAGCAGGGCGTATCCGCCCAGGCGCAGCGCCGTCATGCCGTCACCCCCGCGAACAGGTCGTCCTCGCGGCCCGCCCCGGCCTCGCCCTTGACGAGCCGGTAGTGCTCATGGACGAACATCGGCTGGGCCAGGTCGTTGGAGAGCGCGAAGAAGGGTCCGTCCACCGCGATCTGGGTGGCGTGGGCGCTCATCGCCGCCGCCTTGGCCGCCGCGTGGGCGGTGCCGTCGATGGACGCGGTGACATCCGAGTCCGGTACCACTCCGGGGACGTCGTCGATCGTGGCGACGCCGGGGAAGAGCGAATCACGGCCCGCGGCCCGCAGCCGGGCGAAGCCCTCCTCGACGGCCGAGCGCGGTACGCAGTTCCAGTAGACCTTCGCGATGTCGTGCGGCGCGCCCAGCTCGGGGCGGAAGTCCGCGTCGGCGGCCAGCTCCACGGCGCGCATCGCCACGCGGTGTGCCTGGATGTGATCGGGGTGGCCATACCCCCCATGGGTGTCGTACGCCACGAGAACCTGTGGCCGGATCTCGCGGACCACGGCCACCAGGTGCCCCGCGGCCTCGTCCAGGTCGGCCTGCCAGAAGCAGTCCGGCCGGTCGTTCTGCGGGGCGCCCATCATCCCGGAGTCGCGATAGCGGCCGGGACCGCCCAGGAAGCGGTGGTCCTCGACCCCCAAGGCGTCCATGGCCGCGGCGAGTTCGCCGATCCGGTGCGGACCGAGCGCGTCGTCGCGGTCGGCGGCGAGATGTGCGAGGGCAGGCGGGATGACCTCGCCCTCCTCACCGAGGGTGCAGGTCACCAGGGTGACGTATGCGCCCTCGGCGGCATATTTCGCCATGGTCGCGCCGTTATTGATCGACTCGTCGTCCGGATGTGCGTGCACCAGCAGCAGACGACGGGCGGGAAGAGCGGTCATGGGCACAGCCTACGATTCGCACACCAGTGCCCACGGGTCGCACGCCCCGGCCCCGCTCGGGGTCAGATCTTCACGCCGCTGAGCGCTCCGCTGGAAGTGCCCTGACCTGCCGTCGATCGTCCACGGCACCGTCGTGGCTGGCCACGCGGCGGAGCCGCATATCGACACAGCCGCGGTGGAGCCGCAGATCGACACAGCCCCGCGCCCCTTCGGGGCGCCACCGAACCGCAGCCGACTTCCGCCGATCCGCTCAGGGGTCAGATCTTCACCCCGCCGATCATGTCCGCCACATTGGTGGTGAGGTCGTCGATCGTCGGGGCTACCGAAGAACTCGCCAGGTAGAAGCCGAGGAGGACACAGACGACCGCATGAACCGCCTTCAGCCCTGCCTTGTTCACGAGCATGAAGACGATGATCAGCAATAGCACTGATACCGAGATCGAGAGCGCCACAGCGGCTCACCTCCAGATACACGCACTCGGACGGACAACATATTGATGCCACAGATGGGCTACCCACTATGCGCAATCGATCATAACTATGGCGGTGTACACATGACTCGGTGCACGGGAGCATGACAGGGGCGCATGCCTGATCGCACGAACTTCCGCGCCCCCGGGGCGTTTTCTCGGTGGTTATGCGCCATCTCGCCATCGCGCGCGGCCGGTTGACCCCCGCGCCGTTCCGGCCCGACCGTGCCGGGGGCAATGCCGCCCGGTGGCCTACCGATCCGTACTCTCCCTCGCGATGATCCTGAGCCGTACGCTCGCCCTATGACCGGACAGCTCTCGTTCCCACGGCAGCACGCGCGGACCCAACGCTTCACCCTCGGGGCACCGCGGGCCCTGACCGTGGCCCCCGACGATTCACGCGTCGTCTTCCTCCGCTCCCGCTCGGGCACCGACCGGACCGGCCTCCTATGGGTGTACGACCTCGCCGGGCAGCGCGAATACCCCGCCGCCGACCCGGCCGAGCTGCTCGGCGGCGCCGGCGAGGAGCTGTCGCCCGAGGAGCGGGCGCGGCGCGAGCGCAGCCGCGAGGGGTCGGCCGGAGTGGTCGGCTACGCGGTGGACACCGCCGTCGAGCGGGCCGCGTTCGCCCTCTCCGGACGGCTCTTCAGCACCGATCTGCCCGCGGGCACCACCCGTGAGCTGCGCGTCCCCGGTCCCGTCGTGGACCCGCGCCCCTCGCCGGACGGCCGCCACATCGCCTATGCGGCGGGCGGGGCGCTGCGGGTCACGAGCGCGGACGGCACGGACGGCACGGACGACCGGGCGCTCGCGGAGCCGGAGGAGGACACCGTCACCTACGGCCTCGCGGAGTTCATCGCGGCCGAGGAGATGGACCGCTCACGCGGCTTCTGGTGGTCGCCGCGGAGCGACGCCCTGCTGGCCGCCCGCGCCGACGACGCCCCCGTACAGCGCTGGTGGACCGCCGACCCGGCCCACCCTGGCCGGAAGCCCACGGAGGCCGCCTATCCCGCCGCGGGCACCGCCAACGCCGAGGTGCGGCTGGTTCTACTCGGTCTGGACGGCTCCCGTACGGAGATCGAGTGGGACCGGGAGCGCTATCCGTACCTCGCGCGGGTGCACTGGTCGGCCTACGGTCCGCCCCTGCTTCTGGTCCAGGCCAGGGACCAGCGCAGCCAGCTCTATCTGGCCGTGGACACCGACACCGGACGGACCAGCACGGTCCATGTCGACGAGGACGCGGTTTGGCTGGATCTTTTCCCCGGGGTGCCGTCCTGGACGGAGGACGGACGCCTCGTCCGCATCGCGGATGAGGGCGGCGCGCGGGTGCTGATGGTCGGCGACCGCAAGTTGACGTCCGGCGCCCTCCATGTGCACGCGGTCCTCGACATCGGCAAGGACGACGTGCTGTTCTCCGCCTCTCCGGGGGCCGGAGCCCCGCTGCCCGAGCAGCCGGGCGAGATCGACGTCTACCGCGCCTGGTTCCGGGGCAGCGGCGACCAGGGCGGCTGGGAGCCGGTCGGCAAGCGGCCCTTCCCCGCGGTCCACTCCGCCGTGCGCGGCGGTGAGGTGCTCGCGCTGGCGTACACGGGGCTGGAGCGGCCCGGGGTCAGCGTGGAGATCCTCCGGCCCGCCGACCACGGCGCGGCCGAGCGCATCGCCGAGATCGCCTCGCACGCGGAGCAGCCCGTCATCACCGCCCGCCCCGAGCTGCTCTTCGCGGGCAAGCGGGACATCCCCTGTGCCGTGCTGCTGCCCAGCGGCCACCGGGAGGGCGACGGACCGCTGCCGGTCCTGATGGATCCTTACGGCGGGCCGCACGGCCAGCGGGTGGTCGCCTCGCACAACGCCCATCTCACCTCGCAGTGGTTCGCCGACCAGGGCTTCGCCGTGATCGTCGCCGACGGCCGCGGCACCCCCGGCCGCTCCCCCGGCTGGGAGAAGGCGGTACGCGACGACTTGGCCGCGGTCACCCTGGAGGACCAGGTCGAGGCGGTGACGGCGCTCGCCGAGCGCTATCCGCTGGACCTCGGCCGGGTCGCCATCCGCGGCTGGTCCTACGGCGGCTATCTGGCCGCGCTGGCGGTGCTGCGCCGCCCCGATGTCTTCCACGCGGGCGTGGCGGGCGCCCCGGTGACGGACTGGCGGCTGTACGACACCCACTACACCGAGCGGTATCTGGGCCTGCCGGACGAACAGCCCGAGGTCTACGCGGCCAACGCGCTGATGACCGACGAGGGGCTGTCCGGCGCGGCGGAGACCGCCCGGCCGATGATGATCATCCACGGTCTGGCGGACGACAACGTGGTGGCCGCGCACACCCTGCGGCTCTCCTCGGCGCTGCTGGCCGCGGGCCGTCCGCATGAGGTGCTGCCGCTGTCCGGGGTGACCCATATGACCCCGCAGGAGCAGGTCGCGGAGAATCTGCTCCTGCTTCAGGTCGACTTCCTCAAGCGGTCCCTCGGGATGCGGTAGCGCTCCGCGGGAAGAGCCGCAAACTGCCGTCCTTCGTCTGCGGCTGCGTCGTGGCTGGCCACGCGGCGGAGCCGCATATCGACACAGCCGCGGCGGAGCCGCACATCGACACGGCCCCGCGCCCCTTCGGGGCGCATCCGAACCGCAGCGGACAGGGCCTGGGCCCCGGGGCCGCGCTGATCCGGCGTCACCAGCCCGGCGTCACCAGCCCGGTGGCGGTGCGGGAGGCGCGGGGGGTGCGGACGGCGGCGGGGGCGGGGCGCCGGGCGGAGGGGGCATCA
>NZ_JAHLEM010000901.1 GCF_018883605.1 Streptomyces niphimycinicus
ATCCGAACCGCAGCGGACAGGGCCTGGGCCCCGGGGCCGCGCTGATCCGGCGTCACCAGCCCGGCGTCACCAGCCCGGTGGCGGTGCGGGAGGCGCGGGGGGTGCGGACGGCGGCGGGGGCGGGGCGCCGGGCGGAGGGGGCATCAGCGGCGGAGTGCTGGGCGGCGGCGGGCCGTAACCACCGCCGCCGTAACCCCCGCCGCCGTAGCCGCCACCGCCGTAGCCACCGCTCCCGGGTCCGCTGCTCCCGTACCCCCCGCTCCCGTATCCGCCGCCGTAGCCTCCGGCCCCGGAGCCGTCGTCGTAGCCCCCGGGCCCATAGCCGTCGTAACCGCCGGACCCATAGCCGTCATAGCCGCCGTGCGCCGGGGCGCCCGGCGCCCCGGTGAACGCCGCGTCCTCCTCAAGGCCCCGCCGAGCCAGCGCCAGGAGGGCGATCAGCCCCGCGATCGCCTCGAAGAAGCCGGTGAGCACGCTGAGCACACCCACCGTCGGCAGATCGCCGAGGTGGTCCACATAGTCCAGCTTGAAGTAAAGCGATGCCTCGCTGATCCCCGTCACCATGACCAGCGCCGCCGCCGTCATCCCCAGCGGGCGCGCCAGCGGGGCACACGCGAGCGCGGCCGCCGCGGCGGCCAGGCACAGCGCGACCGCCGCCCACGCCGTCCAGGCACCGGGCGGCGAGAGCAGGGTGGGCAGCGTGTGCTTGCCGGTGAGCAGATACTTGTAGATCTCCCAGCCGCGCTCCTGGGCCCAGTAGATCTGCCAGGCGGCGAGGACGGCCCCGACGGCGCCCAGGAACAGCGCGCCGGTGACCGCCGCCCCGGGCGAGGGGC
>NZ_JAHLEM010000902.1 GCF_018883605.1 Streptomyces niphimycinicus
CGGTGCGGCCACGGGGCCCGGCGGGGGCGGCGGAGGAGGCGGAGGCGTCGGGCCCGGCATGGCGGTATAGGAGGTGAGGGTCGGCTGCTCGGCCACCGGGGGGCGGGGAGCCGGTGGCCCTTGTCCGGCCGGCGCCTGATCCATCGGGCTCTTGTCCATCGCGACCCGCTGCGCCGGTGGAGCCCAGGGGTCGCGCTCGCGCGGTTCGGGCTGCCTCGGCTGCCCGGGCCGCCGTGGCTCATCCTGCGGCTCGGACGGGTCGTGCTGGTCGGCCATGAAGCTCCCCCACAAAGACGTCCGCCCATGCTACGGCCTGTGGCGGGCCCGTCGGCGACACACCATACGATGACCGGAACCCGCCGTCGGCGGGCGTCTCCCGGAGGTTTCGTTGACCGATCTGACCACCTTCATCGCCGGGCTGCCCAAGGCGGAGCTCCATGTGCACCACGTGGGGTCCGCGTCCCCGCGCATCGTGGCCGAGCTGGCCGCCCGGCACCCCGACTCCAAGGTGCCCACCGACCCCGAGGCACTCGCCGAGTACTTCGTCTTCCGGGACTTCGCGCACTTCGTCGAGATCTATCTCTCCGTGGTGGACCTGATCCGCAACGCCGAGGACGTCCGGCTGCTGACCTACGAGATCGCCCGCGACATGGCCCGGCAGAACATCCGCTACGCCGAGCTGACCGTCACCCCCTACAGCTCGACCCGGCGCGGCATCCCGGACACCGCCTTCGTCGAGGCGATCGAGGACGCCCGTAAGGCGGCCGAGTCGGAGTTCGGCACGGTGCTGCGCTGGTGCTTCGACATTCCCGGCGAGGCCGGACTCGAGGCCGCCGAGGAGACCGCCCGGATCGCCTGTGAGCTGCGCCCCGAGGGGCTGGTCGGCTTCGGCCTCGGCGGCCCGGAGATAGGGGTGCCGCGCCCCCAGTTCAAGCCGTACTTCGACCGGGCCATCGCCGCCGGGCTGCGCAGCGTGCCGCATGCGGGCGAGACCACCGGACCGCAGACGATCTGGGACGCCCTGATCGAGCTGCGGGCCGAGCGCATCGGCCATGGCACCAGTGCCGTCCAGGACCCGAAGCTGCTCGCCCATCTCGCGGAGCATCGCATTCCGTTGGAGGTCTGCCCGACCTCCAACCTCGCCACGCGCGCCGTCGCCACGCTCGATGAGCACCCCCTGAAGCAGATGGTCGAGGCCGGGGTGATCGTCACGATCAACAGCGACGACCCGCCGATGTTCGGCACCGACCTCAACACCGAGTACCAGGTCGCGGCCCGGCTGCTGGACCTGGACGCGGCGGGCGTCGCGGCCCTGGCGAAGAACGCCGTCGAGGCGTCCTTCCTGGACGCCGAGGGCAAGGCGCGGCTCGCCGCGGAGATCGACGCCTATACGGCGGTCGCGGGCCGATGAGGGCGGCGGGGGCGCGCTGCGTCCCGGTCGGCCACCGCGGCGACCCGTATGTGTGCCGTGAGAACACCCTGCCCTCGATCCGCTCCGCGGTGCGCGCGGGGGCGGGCGCGGTCGAGATCGACGTACGGCTGACCCGGGACGGGGTGCCGGTACTGCTCCACGACGCCACGCTGAAGCGGCTGTGGGGCCAGGACCGGCCGCTGTCCGGGCTGACCGCCGACGAGGTGCGGCGGCTGACCGGCGGGGGCGTCCCGACCCTGCGCGAGGCCCTCGCCTGCGCCGGTTCCACCCGGCTGCTGATCGACCTGCCGGACGCGTCGGCCGCGCCCGCCGCCGTCGCCGAGGTGCGGGAGAGCGGGGCGGGCGACCGGGTGTACTACTGCGGCGCGCTGGCGGCCCTGCACGCCGTGCGCCGCGCGGAGCCGGACGCCGAGATAGCGCTGACCTGGACGACGCTGGCCCCGCCCGGTGCGGCGCTGCTGGCCGCGCTGCGCCCCCGGTGGCTCAACTGCCGCTTCGGGCTGGTCTCCCGGGAGCTGGTCGCCCGCCATCACGCCGACGGGCTGCTGGTCTCCGCCTGGACCGCCGACACCCGGCGGTCGATGTCGCGGCTGCTGCGGGCGGGCGTCGATGGCATCACCACCAACCGGGTCGGCGCCCTGGCGGCCCTTCTGCTCAGCGGCTGATCACCGGCTGACGGGCTTCGTACAGGCCGCGGCGCCGGTCCGTAGTGGCGGAACCCCGGCTCGGACGCGGCCGGGCCGCCCGGCTCCACTTGGTCATGGCAGGGGATCCTGCCATGACCAAGTGACAAGCCCGGCGCGGGAATCGGCCGGGGTCGGCCCTGATCGGCTCGGAACCGGCCCGGGATCAGCCCGGGGTCGGCCCTGATCGGCCCGGAACCGGCCCGGGATCAGCCCAGCGACGTCATGACGTGCTTGATGCGGGTGTAGTCCTCGAAGCCGTAGGCGGAGAGGTCCTTGCCGTAGCCGGACTTCTTGAAGCCGCCGTGCGGCATCTCGGCGACCAGCGGGATATGGGTGTTGATCCACACGCAGCCGAAGTCCAGCGCCTTGGACATCCGCATCGCGCGGGCGTGGTCCTTGGTCCACACCGACGAAGCCAGCGCGTACTCCACGCCGTTGGCGTACGAGATCGCCTGCGCCTCCTCCGAGAAGGACTGCACGGTGATGACCGGGCCGAAGACCTCGTTCTGGATGATCTCGTCGTCCTGCTTGAGCCCGGAGACCACGGTGGGTGCGTAGAAGAAGCCCTTGTCGCCGACCCGGTGGCCGCCCGCCTCGACCTTGGCATGGGCGGGGAGCCGGTCGATGAAGCCGGAGACCTGGGCCAACTGGTTGGCGTTGTTCAACGGCCCGTACAGCGCGTCCTCGTCGTCGGGCGCGCCGGTCTTGGTCTCGGCGGCGGCCTTGGCGAGCGCGCTCACGAACTCGTCGTGGATCGACTCGTGGACCAGCACCCGGGTGGCGGCCGTGCAGTCCTGGCCCGCGTTGAAGAAGCCCGCGACCGAGATGTCCTCGACCGCCTTGGGGATGTCGGTGTCCTCGAAGACGACCACGGGGGCCTTGCCGCCGAGCTCCAGATGCACCCGCTTGACGTCCTTCGAGGCGCTCTCGGCGACCTGCTTGCCGGCCCGCACCGAGCCGGTGATGGACGCCATGGCGGGCACGGAGTGCTCGACCATCAGCCGGCCGGTCTCGCGGTCGCCGCAGATCACGTTGAAGACGCCCTGCGGATGGCCCAGTTCCGCCAGCACTCCGCCGATGATCTCGGCGATCAGCACGGTGGAGGCGGGGGTGGTGTCCGAGGGCTTGATGACGACCGTA
>NZ_JAHLEM010000903.1 GCF_018883605.1 Streptomyces niphimycinicus
GATCACGTTGAAGACGCCCTGCGGATGGCCCAGTTCCGCCAGCACTCCGCCGATGATCTCGGCGATCAGCACGGTGGAGGCGGGGGTGGTGTCCGAGGGCTTGATGACGACCGTATTGCCCGCGGCGAGGGCCGGGGCGAACTTCCATACGGCCATCATCATCGGGTAGTTCCACGGTGCGACCTGGGCGCAGACCCCGACCGGCTCACGCCGGATGATCGAGGTGAGCCCCTCCATGTACTCACCGGCCGAGCGGCCCTCCAGCATCCGGGCCGCACCCGCGAAGAAGCGGATCTGGTCGATCATCGGCGGGATTTCCTCGTCCCGCGTGAGACCGATCGGCTTGCCGGTGTTCTCGGACTCGGCGGCGATCAGCTCCTCCGCCCGCACCTCGAAGGCGTCGGCGATCTTGAGCAGTGCCTTCTGGCGCTCGCCGGGCACCAGGTCGCGCCAGGCCGGGAAGGCGGCCTCGGCGGCGGCCATCGCCGCGTCCACGTCCGCCGCGCCCGAGAGCGGCGCGGTGGCATAGGGCTCGCCCGTGGCCGGGTTGACCACCTCCGTGGTCCGCCCGTCCGCGGCGTCCCGGAACGCTCCGTCGATGTAGTTGCGCAGACGACGCAGTTCGGTGGTCACGTGCCACCCCTCCTGTTGTCCTGTTGGCTGTCCGATGGGTGAGACATCCACAGTAGTCGCCGGGGCTGCGCTTTCAACATACCCGCCACACCAGAACAACGGAATCAGTGTTTTCAGGGCCCCTGAACGACGAAATTCATCGATGAAGGGTTGCGACACGAGCGAGGCTCGTGCACAGTGAGGGTCGTGGCCACACCTGACAAGAACGGCACGACCCTCGACTCCGTATCCCTGGCGATCATCGAGCAGCTCCAGGAAGACGGCCGCCGGCCGTACGCCGCCATCGGAAAGGCCGTGGGGCTCTCCGAGGCCGCCGTGCGGCAGCGCGTGCAGAAGCTGCTCGACCAGGGCGTGATGCAGATCGTCGCCGTCACCGATCCTCTCACCGTGGGGTTCCGGCGGCAGGCGATGGTCGGCATCAACGTCGAGGGCGATCTCGACCCGGTCGCGGACGCGCTGACCGCCATGGACGAGGTCGAGTACGTGGTCGTCACCGCGGGTTCCTTCGATCTCCTGATCGAGATCGTCTGCGAGGACGACGACCACCTCCTCGAAATGATCAACAAGCGGATCCGCACGCTGCCCGGCGTGCGCTCCACCGAGAGCTTCGTCTACCTCAAGCTCCGGAAGCAGACCTATACCTGGGGAACGAGATAGCAATGAGCGCCGACCTCTCCAAGACGGCGTACGACCACCTGTGGATGCACTTCACCCGCATGTCGTCGTACGAGAACTCCCCCGTGCCGACGATCGTGCGCGGTGAGGGCACGTACATCTACGACGACAAGGGCAAGCGATACATCGACGGCCTGGCCGGCCTGTTCGTGGTCAACGCGGGCCACGGCCGGGTCGAGCTGGCCGAGACGGCCTATAAGCAGGCCCAGGAGCTGGCCTTCTTCCCGGTGTGGAGCTATGCCCACCCCAAGGCCGTCGAGCTCGCCGAGCGGCTCGCGGGCTACGCGCCCGGCGACCTGAACAAGGTCTTCTTCACCACGGGCGGCGGCGAGGCCGTCGAGACCGCGTGGAAGCTGGCCAAGCAGTACTTCAAGCTCACCGGCAAGCCCACCAAGCACAAGGTCATATCCCGGGCGGTGGCCTACCACGGCACCCCGCAGGGAGCCCTGTCGATCACCGGGCTGCCGGGGCTCAAGGCCCCCTTCGAACCGCTGGTCCCCGGTGCCCACAAGGTCCCCAACACCAACATCTACCGCGCCCCGATCTTCGGCGACGACCCCGTGGCGTTCGGCCGCTGGGCCGCCGACCAGATCGAGCAGCAGATCCTCTTCGAGGGCCCGGACACCGTGGCCGCGGTCTTCCTGGAGCCGGTGCAGAACGCGGGCGGCTGCTTCCCGCCGCCGCCCGGGTACTTCCAGCGGGTCCGCGAGATCTGCGACAAGTACGATGTGCTGCTGGTCTCGGACGAGGTCATCTGCGCCTTCGGACGGCTGGGCACGATCTTCGCCTGTGACAAGTTCGGCTACGTCCCGGACATGATCACCTGTGCCAAGGGCATGACCTCGGGCTACTCCCCGATCGGCGCGTGCATCATCTCCGACCGGCTCGCCGAGCCGTTCTACGAGGGCGACAACACCTTCCTCCACGGCTACACCTTCGGCGGCCACCCGGTCTCGGCCGCGGTCGGCGTCGCCAACCTCGACATCTTCGAGCGCGAGGGCCTCAACCAGCATGTGCTGGACAACGAGGGCGCGTTCCGGTCCACGCTGGAGCGGCTGCACGATCTGCCGATCGTCGGCGATGTCCGGGGGGACGGCTTCTTCTACGGCATCGAGCTGGTGAAGGACAAGGCCACCAAGGAGTCCTTCGACGAGGAGGAGACCGAGCGGATCCTCTACGGCTTCCTCTCCAAGGCGCTGTACGAGAACGGGCTGTACTGCCGGGCCGACGACCGCGGCGACCCGGTTGTGCAGTTGGCGCCGCCGCTGATCGCCGACCAGGCGCTCTTCGACGAGATCGAGCAGATCCTGCGGACGGTGCTGACGGAGGCGTGGACCAAGCTCTGACGCTGGGCCGCTCGGGCAGGCCAAGGTGGAGTGGTTCAGGCTCGCTTGAGGCTGAGGCCGAGTTGAGGCTCAGGTCCACTTGAGCCTGAGACCCAGTGGAGGCTGAGGTTCAGTGGAGGCTGAGGTTCAGTGGAGGCTGAGGCTCGCTTGAGGCTCAGATCCACTTGACCCTGAGGCCAGTTGAGGCTGATGCCCAGTTGGCTGAAGCTCAGGCCCACGTTGAGGCTCACGCCCACTTGAGCGCGAACCACAGCTCCATCCGGACGTCCGCGTCGCCCAGGTCCACATCCAGCAGGGCCTCGACGCGGGCGATCCGCTGACGGACCGTATTGCGGTGCACCTCCAGTGCCACTGCCGTACGGTCCCAGCTTCCCTGCAGCGACAGCCACACCCGCACCGTCTCCAGCAGCGCCGGTGCGCCGTCGAGCGGCGCGAGCAGGGCCCGGCCGTGCGCCCCCGCCTCGGCCGGGTCCACCAGCGAGCCGACCCCGCCCGCGCGGGCCG
>NZ_JAHLEM010000904.1 GCF_018883605.1 Streptomyces niphimycinicus
CGGGGCGGCGGCCGGGGCGGCGACCGCCTTCGGCTGCGCGATACCCACGCCTGAGGCGGCGAGGGCGGTGGCGGCGAGGAGTGCCCGGCGGCGGGGGCCGGAGTGGGAAGCAGGTGTGGTCATGCCGAAGAGCGTTCCTTGTCCGGCCCTACGCCACCATCAGGCCGCCCACCGTCTCAGGGGTGGGGTTGACCCCAGCGCCCGTACATCACACTGCACCGCACCGTATGCCATAGTGGACCGCATGACGAACGACGCCGCAGCCTGGCTGGACTCCGCCGCCATCGACCCCGCCGTGCACGCCCTGCGCCCCGACTACCGGGCACTGCTCATCACCGCCGAGGGGCTGCGCCCCGGGCCGAGCGACGAGCTGAGCGAGCGGCTGCTGGCCGGCGCCGAGCAGGCGGCGCGGGAGCGGTTCGGGGACGGCCCGGTGGAGGAGCATCCGCACCTGGCCGCCTGGCGCGAGGCGTTCCGCGCCTTCGGCGCGAAGCCCCAGCGCACCCGCCCCAGCGCGGAGGCACTGCTACGGCGGGCGCCCGCCGGGCTGCCCCGGGTGGACCGGCTGACCGACATCTACAACGCGATCTCGGTCGCGCATGTGATCCCCCTGGGCGGCGAGGACCTCGACCACTACGTGGGCGCGGCCCGTCTCGTACGCGCCGAGGGAGACGAGACCTTCGAGACAACGGCCGGTGGCGAGCCGGTGCTGGAGCACCCGGCGCCCGGCGAGGTCGTGTGGCGCGACGAGGCAGGCGTCACCTGCCGCCGCTGGAACTGGCGCCAATGCACCCGGACCCGCCTCACCCATGCCACTACCCGGGCGATGTTCGTGCTGGACGCGCTGGGCCCGATGGACGACACGGCCCTGAAGGCAGCCGGTGACCAGCTCATGGAGGCCCTGACGACCGCCGGCCCGGGCGTGAGGCTCGCGTCCAGGCTGGTGAGCGCGCCGTAGCGAGACCGCTGGGGCGGCGGGCCCGGCGGATCTTTCCCCTACCCGCCCCTTCCCGCAGCCAAGGCCCTCGCCCCGCACCCCCAGGGTCTGGGGCACAGCCCCACCACGCAGCGGAGCCGCAAATCGATGGTGCGGGTAGAGGAACAGCCGTCGCGGGCTAGAACAGCGACTGCTGCCCCGGCGTCGGCGGCTCGTCGTTCCCGAAGAGCTTCGGCGGAGCAGTGAGCAGCGGCGCGATCCGTCGCGAGCCGGGGCAGGAGATCAGCTCGAGCGCGGAGCGCCGACCCGGCGGGTCGTGGCGGGCGAAGCGCCCGCCGACGACCGCGATCTCACGGGTGCAGACCGGGCAGGCGCGGCGGGGTGACGACGACATGGGTCCAGTGTTACCCAACCCCCTGACAACCTGCCCCGGACCGGCCCCCAGCCCGACTCCAGCCCGGCCGGCTCAGAACGCGTCCACCGGCCTATACGTCCCCCACACCTCCCGCAACGCGTCGCACACCTCACCCAGCGTGGCCCGCGCCGCCAGCGCGTCCTTCATCGGGTACAGCACATTCGCCGTGCCCGGCTCGCTCTCGGCGGCCTTCCGCAGGGACGACAGGGCCGCGCTCACCGCCGAGCGGTCGCGTTCGGCGCGCAGCCGGGCGAGCCGGTCGCGCTGCCGGGTCTCGATCTCCGGGTCGACGCGCAGCGGCTCGTACGGTGCCTCCTCATCCAGTTGGAAGCGGTTGACGCCGACCACCACCCGTGTTCCCGCGTCCGTCTCCCGGGCGATCCGGTAGGCGCTGCGCTCAATCTCCTCCTTCTGGAAGTTCCGCTCGATGGCGGCCACCGCACCGCCCAGGTCCTCGACCCGCCGCATCAGGTCGACGGCCGCCGCCTCGACCGCGTCGGTCAGCGACTCGACGGCGTAGGAGCCCGCGAAGGGGTCCACGGTCGCCGTCACATCGGTCTCGTACGCCAGCACCTGCTGGGTGCGCAGCGCCAGCCGGGCGGAGGTGCCGGTCGGGAGCGCGATGGCCTCGTCGAAGGCGTTGGTGTGCAGCGACTGGGTGCCGCCGAGCACGGCGGCCAGGCCCTGCACGGCCACCCGCACGAGGTTCACCTCGGGCTGCTGCGCGGTGAGTTGGACCCCCGCGGTCTGCGTGTGGAAGCGCAGCATCTGGGACTTCGGATCACGCGCGCCGAACTCCTCCCGCATCACCCGCGCCCAGATCCGCCGCGCGGCGCGGAACTTGGCGACCTCCTCCAGCAGCGTGGTGCGGGAGACGAAGAAAAAGGAGAGCCGGGGTGCGAAGTCGTCGATGTCCATCCCCGCCGCGACGGCCGTACGGACGTACTCGATGCCGTCGGCCAGGGTGAAGGCGATCTCCTGCGCGGGCGAGGCCCCGGCCTCCGCCATGTGGTAGCCGGAGATCGAGATGGTGTTCCACTTGGGCAGCTCGGCCTTGCAGTACTTGAAGATGTCGGCGCCCAGCCGCAGCGAGGGCCCGGGCGGAAAGATGTACGTGCCGCGGGCGATGTACTCCTTGAGGATGTCGTTCTGGATGGTGCCGGTCAGCCGGTTCCCGGCCACGCCCTGCTCCTCGGCCACGAGTTGGTAGAGGAGCAGCAGCAGGGCCGCGGGCGCGTTGATGGTCATGGAGGTCGAGACCCGGTCCAGCGGAATGCCGCCCAGCAGCACCCGCATGTCCTCGACCGAGTCGATGGCCACGCCCACCTTGCCGACCTCGCCGTGCGCGAGGGGGGCGTCGGAGTCGTAGCCCATCTGGGTCGGCAGGTCGAAGGCCACCGACAGGCCGGTGGTGCCGTGCTCGATCAACTGCCGGTAGCGGGCGTTGGACTCGGCCGCGGTGCCGAACCCCGCGTACTGCCGCATCGTCCAGGGGCGGCCGGTGTACATCGTCGGATAGACCCCGCGGGTGAAGGGGTACTCCCCCGGCTCGCCCAGCCGCCCGGCCGGATCCCAGCCGCTGAGCGCGCCGGGCCCGTACACCGGCTCGACGGGGAATCCCGACTCCGACTCGCGCGCCATGGGTCCACGCCTCCTGGTGGCTGATACCGGGCGTTCTCCCGGTACGGGGCCTTGTTCACAGCATGCGTCGATGTTCACCCCCTGGCAGCTTCGGGAAGCATTCAGAGCAAAAAGATCAACAAAAAGATCAGCAGGGGAGTGGGGGTTCAGATGCACCGGACAGCGGTGGTCGGCACAGCGCTGGCCACGGCCACGGCGGCGGCACTGGTCGCGGGGTGCCGGGCGGGGGAAGCGACCGTGGACGGCCGGGGGCAGGAGAAACCGCAGGCCCGGGCCAGTACGAGCACACCCGCGCGGGAGACGCCCCGGCCGCATCGCACGTTCACGCACAAGGCCGAGCCCAAGCCCAAACGGGTCGTGGCGCCGCCGCGCACCACGAGGCCCGTCACACCGCGGCACACCGCGCCGAGGGTGACCCCGCCCGTGATCGCCGTCGGCACCAGCGGGGACCGGGTGCGCGAGCTCCAGGCGCGGCTGCGCGCGCTCGGCCTCTTCAACCGGAACCCGACGGGCTACTACGGCACCATCACGCAGGCGTCCGTCAGCGCCTACCAGCGGGGCCACGGCCTCTCGGTCACCGGCTCGGTGAGCCCGCGCACCTGGTCCTCACTGCGCTCGGCGACCAAGACGCCCACGCACGACCAGCTCTATCCGCCGACCACGCTGCCGCTGGCCAAGCCGGATCCGCGGTGCCTGACCGGCCGGGTGCTGTGCATCAGCAAAACCAGCCGCACCCTGGCCTGGATGGTGGGCGGGCGGGTGGTGTCGGCGATGGATGTGCGCTTTGGCTCGGAGTACACCCCGACCCGGGAGGGGCTGTTCCAGGTCAACTTCAAGAGCCGGGACCATGTGTCGACGATCTATCACACCCCGATGCCGTACGCGATGTTCTTCAGCGGCGGCCAGGCGGTGCACTACTCGTCGGACTTCGCCGCCCGCGGCTACAGCGGCGCCTCCCACGGCTGCGTGAACGTCCGCGACAAGAAGAAGATCGCCGCGCTCTTCGCCAAGGTCAAGGCGGGCGACAAGGTCGTGGTTTACAAGTAAGGCCGCAGCCATCAATTGGGCGACCCCGACGGCGAGGACCCGGTCCGCGAGAGCGGCGCCGGTTGAGAGCGCAAAGAGGGGGCGGCGCGGGCAGAGCCGGGGGAACGTGCTCTGCCCGCGCCGAATGCGCGGAGCCGTCGGTACGGGGGGAACCTCGGCTCCTGCGCGGCCGATGACCAGTCGGCCCGTTTCTTTCAGCGTCACCGCTGAAAAAAACGTCACACCTGGGTGCCGGAGTCTCAGCCGGCACCCGTTTCCGTGGCCGTCACCGGGTCGGTCGACGCCGCCGAGTCAGCCGCGGGCGTCAGTGTCGTGGTGGCGGTCGGCGTGCCGGTGGTGCCGGTGGTGTCGCTCGGCGGAGGAGGGGGCTGGGGGACCGTGGTGTCGTCCCCGCCACCTTTTCCCGGATCACCACCGGAGCCGCCACCGCTGTCCGAACCACCACCGTCACCGGAGCCGGAGCCGGGGCCGGGGCCGGAACCGCCCTGCCCGCCGTTGTCCCCGCTGCCGCCGCCGTTGTTCCCGTTGCCGCCGCCGTTGTCCGAACCGCTGTCGGTGTTGTTGTCACCGCCGTGGCCCGAGCTGTCGTCGCTGCGCGGGGTGCCCGCGCTGTCGTCGGCGAGGACCTGGGTGCAGTAGCCGTGGATGGCGGAGGCGCTCCCGGCCGCCTTCGTCAGCTTCTTCAGCGACTTCTCGTCGAGGTTCGTGCCGCCCAACTCCGCGGCCAGGTAACGGGGGCAGATGTGGAGGGCCCATCCCGGGGTGCCATGCTTCCCGTTCGACGAGGGGTCCTTCGGCTTCCCGTCCTTGCCCTTGCCGCCGTCCTCCGGAGCGGGGCTGACGGTTCCGCCCTGGGCGCCGTTCGAACCCACATCGCTGGCATCGTTGTCGCCTGAACCACTGGGACCAGGCGTCGTCGTACCGCCGTCCTCGGAGATCTCCGGGCGGGCGGATTCCCCGCCGGGTCCGGCGTCCGACTTGCTCACAGAGGGGCCCGGGGTGTGGTGGCTCGGCCCGAACGGGGTGGGCAGCACACCCGCCGCGGCCGCGACCGCGAAACCGCTCAGCGCACCGCCGGCCACCATCGCGATCATGCCCGCCCGCAGCGGGTGGCGCAGTCGCGGCTGTCTCTCTCTGAACTGCCGGATCCGCCCCGGCCGCCGGGCCACACCCGGTTCGGCGACGGCTTCCGCTTGGGCCTCGGCCTCGACCCGGGCGGCCCGGAAGGCGGCCATGGCCGCCTCCTCGCCCGGCAGCGCGGACGCGTCGGAGGGGGCCGCCGGGCGGCCCGCTCCGGCGACGGCGCTGAGCACGGCCGCCAACCGCTCCGCTTCGGCATATGACTCGTCGCCCCGGCCGTCGGGAGCCCCGGGCTGCCCCTCGACCGGTTCGCCGCGAAGCAACCGCTCCGCGACACTGTCATCCAGCCAGCTATAGCGGTGGTCTTCGGCCATCACATGTCCTTCTGCGTTGGCGCGCGTGAATCCGTCACACCAGCAGACTTCGCCGCACCCGGCTTGGTTGCTCCGCCGCCGTGTGACTCACGTTGCCCCGGGATCCCCTCGCGCACCGCGGGATCGCCCCCGGCCGCCGGGCCGATCAGGTCGGCGAGCCGCCGCAGGCCCCGGTGGGCGGCCGTGCGTACCGCCCCCGGCCGCTTGCCCAGCACCGCGGCCGCGCTCTTGGCGTCGAGGCCGAGGACCACCCGGAGCACCACCGCCTCGGCCTGGTCCTGCGGAAGCTGGGCGATCAGCCCGAGCGCCCGGCCGGTGCCGAGGGCCTCCATCGCCTCACCGGCGGTGTCCGCGTCGGACGCGCGGAACTCCAGCTCCGACTCATCGCCGCCGATGGCCGGGCGGCGGCCGCGCATCCGTATGTGGTCCAGCGCGCGATTACGGGCTATCCGAGCCGCCCAGCCCCGGAAGCGGTCGGCGTCTCCACTGAAGCGTTGCAGGTCACGGGCGATCTGGAGCCATGCTTCGGAGGTGATGTCCTCCGCGTCTCCGTCACCGACCAGCGTGCGCACATAGCCGAGGAGACGAGGGTGCACGGACCGGTAGACGGTCCGGAAGGCGGTCTCGTCCCCTTCCTGCGCCGCGAGTACCGCGGCGGTCAGTTCCGCGTCGTCGCCCTGCACGCTCTCTTCCTGCCCCACTCGGAGAATCCGTGGTCCAGTCGATTCCGGTGTAGCCGCGGGCTAGCCCTGCCCGTAGGGCGGGTACTGCTGACCGGGCTGGCCGGGCTGGCCGGGCGGCGAGGTCGGCGGGGTCGGCGGCATGTGAGGGGCGCCGTACGAGCCGGGCCCGGGGGCCGGCGTGCCGTACGAGCCGG
>NZ_JAHLEM010000905.1 GCF_018883605.1 Streptomyces niphimycinicus
CGGAAGACGGTGGCCGCGTGACCGCCACCGACAGCCGCGCTGACGGCGGCGCCGAAAGCCGCACCGACAGCCGCACCGAGCGCCCGGCCGCGCGGACGGGGATCCGCCCCGCCGGATACGGCCTGATCCGCGTCAAGGGCCGTGGACGAAGCGGCCATGACGGGCGTGACCTCCGTGGCGGATCGTTCCTGCTGCATCGCCGCTCGGCCCTCGTCGCGATCGGGCTGGCCCTGGCCACCGCCGCCGTCTGTGTGGCGTATCTGTGCGTCGGCGAGAGCTTCATCGCCCCCGCCGACGCCGTGAAGGCCGTTCTGCACACCCAGTGGGGCCTCGGGCAGGCCACCCCGAACGATCTCGTCGTCGGCACGCTGCGGCTCCCCCGGATGACGCTCGGTCTGATGGTCGGCGCCGCCTTCGGCATCGCGGGCGCGCTCATCCAGACGGTGGCCCGTAACCCCCTCGCGAGCCCGGACATCATCGGTGTCAGCCAGGGCGCGAGCGCGGTGACCGTGGGCGCGATGACCTACGGGGTCACCTCCTTCGCCGTCCTGCCCTATCTCTCCGTCGCGGGCGGTCTCGCCGCCGCCGCGCTGGTGTACGTCTTCGCCTGGCGCGGCGGGCTTCAGGCGGCCCGCTTCGTGCTCATCGGCATAGGCTTCGCCGTCGCGCTGCGCTCGATCACCCATCTCTTCCTGACCAAGGGCGACTATCTCGTGGCCCAGCAGGCGAAGGTGTGGATGACCGGTTCGCTCAACGGACGCGGCTGGGACGAGGCCGGTCCGCTCGGCTGGGCGCTGCTGGTGCTGCTGCCCGGGGTGCTGTGGGCGGCGCGGGCGCAGCGCACGGTGTCCCTGGACGACGACACCGCGACCGCGCTGGGCGTACGGCTCGGGCGGGTGCGGCTGGGCCTGGTCTCCCTCGGCGTCGTACTCGCGTCGATGGCGACGGGCGCGGCCGGCCCGGTGGACTTCGTGGCGCTGCTCGCCCCGCAGATCGCCCGCCGGATGACCCGGACCGCCCAGATCCCGCTGCTGTGCTCGGCCCTGGCCGGAGCGTTCATCGTCGTCACCGCCGATCTGCTGGCCCGCAAGCTGTTCGCGCCGACCGAACTGCCGGTGGGCGTGCTGACCGCCGCCGTCGGCGCCCCGTATCTGATCCACCTGCTGCTGTCTTCCGGGGGACGCGGCCGTAAGGGAGGCACCGCCGCATGACCGCTTCGGCGTCCACAACGGGTACGACGGGTACCACGGGTACCACGGGTACCACGGGTAAGACGGGAACGGATCCGGTGGAACCCGCTGCCCCGAACCGGCTCACCGCACGTGAGCTGACCCTCGCCTACGAGGACCGGACCGTCGTGGACGGGCTGGACCTGGCGATACCCGACGGCGAGGTCACGGTCATCGTCGGCCCCAACGCCTGCGGCAAGTCCACCCTGCTGCGCGCCCTCGGGCGGCTGCTGCGGCCGCGCGGCGGCGCCGTACTCCTCGACGGCACGGATCTCGCCCGGATCCCCACCAAGAAGATCGCCCGGGCCGTGGGGCTGCTCCCGCAGACCCCGGTCGCGCCCGAGGCGATCACGGTCGCGGACCTCGTCTCCCGTGGCCGCCAACCGCATCAGCACTGGTGGCAGCAGTGGTCGGAGGAGGACGAGCGAGCCGTCACGGACGCCATGGAGCGTACGGACGTGACGGCGCTGGCCGACCGGCCGGTGGACGAGCTGTCCGGCGGGCAGCGGCAGCGCGTATGGATCGCGATGGCGCTCGCGCAGGAGACCGATCTGCTGCTGCTGGACGAGCCGACGACGTATCTGGACATCTCCCACCAGGTGGAGGTGCTGGACCTGGTGCGCCAGCTCAACCATGAACGCGGCCGTACGGTCGTCGCCGTCCTGCACGACCTCAACCAGGCCGCCCGCTACGCCGATCATCTGATCGCGATGAAGGAGGGCCGGATCGTGGCACGCGGCGGCCCGGCGGAGATCGTCACGGCGGAGCTGGTGCACGAGGTGTTCGGCCTGGACTCGGTGGTGGTCCCCGACCCGGTCACCGGCAGCCCCCTCGTCGTCCCGGGCACGCCTTGGCAGGCCGAGCGGGCCTGAGCGACGGGGGACTGAGCGACGGGGGACTGAGCGACGGCGGGCCGGGCGCCGCGCGGCGTCCGCTTCCGGTTCGCGCCGCACGGTAGCCCGGCGTGAACCTCACGGAAGCCGCCGGAGCAAGCCCCCCACCGAGCCCTCCTCAGACCTCAGCCCTTGCGCCGCGCGCGCCACAGCAGGAAGAGCACCGAGGCGATGGCCGCGCCCCGGACGACGAACGGCCAGGTGTCGGTCAGCGCGTCCTTCCAGCCGTCCTCGGGGATCGGCTGACCCCACTTGCGGGCGGCCCGGCCCCACAGCCAGACCCCGGCCCCGGCCCCGACCAGACCGGGTATCCCCATCGAGGCCCACTTCGCCCCGGCCGGGGAGTGGCGGTAGGTGCCGTAGTACGCGATCACCCAGCCGAAGGCGATCGGGATGATGTTGCCCATGACGGCGCCCGCTACGAGCAGCCCGACCGCCACCAGCAGTATCGGGCCGAGCCCGGCCAGCCATTTGGCGACGCCGACCCCGCTCCCGACCCCGCCCGCAGGCTGATCGGCCGCCCTACCGGGCCCGAGCAGCACCCGGCGCAGCCCACCGCGCCGCTTGCCCCCGGCCCCGGCCGCGGCCTTGGCCTTCGCCTCCTCGGCGGCCTCGGCCTCGGCGGCGGCCGCCTCCTCCGCCGCCGCCTTCTCCTCCTCCTCGCGCCGCTCCTGACGCTCCTGCTCCGCCGTCTTGCCCTTGCCGAGCAGTTCGGGGATCTCGATCCCGCCGGTGAACCCCTCGACCGAGCCGTACTGCCCGTCGCGCTGCTCGGGCTGGGCGAACGGGCCCGCCTCCACATGCCACCAGTCCATGTTGGACTCGCGCGGGCTCAGTTCGTCCTCCCCCGCGAGGTGGGGCGGGGAGGCGGCGTTGGACGGGGGCGGGGCGGGGGTGGAGGGCCTCGGCTTGATCAGGGAGGGGGAGCCGTCGCCCGGGCCGCCGCCGGGGCTGCCGCCGGGGCCGCCGCCGTTCCGGCCCGTGCCGGGCACCCCCGGGGCGTCCTCCTCGCGCGGGGTGGGGACCTTACCGGTGAGACCGCTGCTCTTGGCGAGCCCGGCCAGTCTGTCGCGGGCCGCCCGCGCCGCACCTGCGGCTCCCCGCTGCGCCCCACCGCCGCCCGTGCCATTGCCCGAGCCGCCGACCGCTCCGTTGCCCGTACCGCCACCAGCCGGGCCCGGCTCGGCGCCCGTTCCCGAGCCCGGGTCGGGGGGCCGACCGCCCGCGGCGGCCACCACGTCGGCCGGTGAACCCAGCTTGGACAGGATCCGCTTCACCCCGGCCGGGCTGTCCGCCCCTCCGGTGGTCCGGCGATGGTCGATATCGGCCCTTAGCCCGGAGACCAGTCGCATGCGTTCACCGGACGACAGACCCTGCTGCTGAGCCAGGTCACCGACACGGCTCAGATAGTCGTAGACGAGCTTTTCGCTCTCGATCCCCACCAAGACCCCTGAGAATGCGCACGGTCGGCGTATCGGTCGGGTCCGACGGTACCGCGCGGAAGCGGAGTCCCGCCGCACCCCCTGCGTCCCGCACCCCGCGGGTACTGTGGATCGAATGAGCAGTTCATGGAATCGGGAAGGCTGAAATGCCCGAAGAGACCAGCTCGCGCAACCGGGAGGCATGAGTTGCCCGCAGACACCGGCCGTGGGGACACCGGCCACGGGGACGGCGGCCCACGGGACACCGGCCCAGGGGACGGCGGCCACGCCAACCGTGGTCGCGGGATGCCGCGCACACTCGCCGAGGAGCTGCGGACCCGGCCCGACGACGCCCTCGCCGCCCTGCTGCGCGCCCGCCCCGATCTGCTCTCCCCGGTCCCGAACGACCTCACCCAGCTCGCCACCCGGGCCGGCACCCGCGCCTCGGTGGTACGGGCCGTGGAGCGGCTCGACCGGTTCGCGCTGCAAACCGCCGAGGCGCTGGCGGTCGCGCCCGACCCGTGCCCGTACGAAACCCTGCGGGATCTGCTGACGGGCGATGAGGGCACGGCGGAGGCTGCGGGTCAGGCGGAGGAGGCTGCGGGACAGGCGGAGGAGGCTGAGGGACAGGCAGCGGAGACTGAGGGACAGGCAGCGGAGACTGCGGGCCAGGCGGAGGAGACTGCGGGCCAGGCGGCGGAGGCTAAGGGGCAGGCGGAGGAGGCTGCGGGTCAGGGGGACGCCCGGGGTGCGGGTCAGGGGGACGCCCGGGGTGCGGGGGACGCGTCGTCGTCCGTCGAACCCGTCATCCAGGCCACCTCGCCCCGCACCCCCGCCGGCCCCCCGCCCGGCACCGGCGCCGCCCTCCCCGCCGAGGAACGCGCGGTGATCGCGGCCAAGCTGCCGCGTGCCGTGGCCACCCTGCGCGACCAGGCCCTGGTCTGGGGCGGTGACGACCGGCTCCGTCTCGTCCGCACCGCCCGCGAACTGCTCGCGCCCTCCTCCACCTCGCCCTCCCCGACCGGTCTCGGCCCGACCGTCCAGGAGGCCACGGCCGGGATGTCGCCGGGTCGGCTACAGGAGCTGCTCGCGGGCGCCGGGCTGCCGGCCACCCACGATCCGGTCACGGCGGTGGCGGCCCTGGCCGAGCTGTTCCAGGACCGCGCCCGGATGGCGGCGCTGCTGGACGGGGCGCCGTCGGGCGCGGCGGGCGTGCTGGCCAAGCTGACCTGGGGACCGCCGTACGGGGAGGCGTCCGTCGCCTCGCCCACCCCGCCCGTCGGCTGGCTGCTGGACCGCGGACTGCTGCTGCCGTCCGGGCCGCGCAACGTGGTGCTGCCCCGCGAGGTCGCCCTGCATCTGCGCCACGGCCGGGCGCACCGCGCCCCCGAGCCGCTGGCCCCGCCGCTCTCGCCCACCGCCGAGCACGATCCACAGGCTGTGGACAACGCCGCCGCGGGCCAGACCTTCACCGCCCTGGCCACCGTCGAGGAGCTGCTGGGGCAGTGGGAGAGCGCCGGACCGCCGGTGTTGCGCGCGGGCGGGCTGAGCGTCCGCGACCTCAAGCGGGCCGCCGTGGCACTCGACGTGGCCGAACCGGTGGCCGCCTTCTGGATCGAGCTGGCCTACGCGGCCGGGCTGGTGGCCTCCGACGGCGAGACCGACGAGCGCTACGCCCCCACCCCCGCCTACGACGACTGGCTGCGGCTGCCCGCCGAGGAGCGCTGGGCGCGGCTCGCCGCCGCCTGGCTGCCCGCGACCCGTACGGCGGGCCTGGTCGGCGGCCGGGACAACCGGGGCCGCACCCTCGCCGCGCTCGGCCCGGACCTGGACCGCTCCCCGGCCCCCGAGGTCCGCCGCCGGGTCCTCGAACTCCTGGCCACCCTCCCGTCCGGCGCCGCGCCCGCCCCCGACGTTCTGCTGACCCGGCTGCGGTGGGAGCGGCCGACCAGCCACCGCGGGGCCCCCGCCGCGGCCGGTACCACCCCGGGTGCCTCCTCGCCCGGCGGGGCGGCCGCCGGCGCCACCGCACCCACCTGGACCGCCCCCAGCAGGGAGGACCTGCGTTCGCGGCTGGCCCGCTGGGCCGTGGCCGAGGCCGAAATGCTCGGGATCACCGGCCGCGGCGCGCTCTCCTCCCACGGCCGCGCCCTGCTGGAACGCCACCCGGACGAACCGCCTGCCGCCAGGAGCGACATCGCGTTCGCGCACGCCGCGCGACTGCTCGCGCCGCTGCTCCCCGAGCCCCTCGACCACGTCCTGCTCCAGGCCGACCTGACCGCCGTCGCGCCCGGCCCCCTGGAACGGCCGCTCGCCGAGACGCTGGGCATCCTCGCCGACGTCGAGTCCAAGGGCGGCGCGACCGTGTACCGCTTCACGCCCGAGTCCGTACGCCGTGCGCTGGACGCCGGGCGGACCGCCGACGATGTGCACACCTTCCTCGCCGCGCACTCCCGCACCCCGGTGCCCCAGCCGCTCACCTATCTCGTCAACGATGTGGCCCGTAAGCACGGCCGACTGCGCATCGGCACCGCCTCCGCGTATCTGCGCTGCGACGACGACGCACTGCTCGCCGAGATCCTCGCCGACCGCCGCTCGGCGGGGCTGCGGCTGCGCCGCCTCGCCCCCACCGTCCTGGCCGCCCAGGCGCCGCCGGACACGCTGCTGGAGGGGCTGCGGGCGATGGGGTACGCCCCGGCCGCCGAGTCCGCCGAGGGCGATGTGCTGGTCAGCCGCCGCGAAGCCCAGCGCACCCCGCCCCGTACGCCGCCCGTGCCGGTCCCGGAGGGCCC